>NZ_CACSIG010000032.1:0-51437 GCF_902705815.1 Alteromonas infernus | reverse complement strand
CAGTAATGGTGTGGAGGGTAAAACCAAGCCGACTATCAGCATTGTGTTTGATAGGATCCATTTTAGCCAAAAGCTTAAATGGATTGCGAAGGGGGGAAGCAGACTTTAAGACTCTGATGAGTTGTGAGTTTTTTTATCATTGATACACAAGCCGCCTGATCAGCGGGACAAGTCGAATCGGTGCGCTAGGAATAGTGATGTCTGGTGAGACAGGCCGTATATGGGAAGTAATTGTAGTCAAATTTGGTAGATTGCCTCAGTGCTAGAACGCCAAACCCTGCAATGAAAGTTACCACAATGTTAGAAAATGAACGATGTCCATAGGGCGCACGATACTAGATTGCAAATTAGCATTGTGTCACTTAGCAAGTGATATGAAGTATGCAGGAGCCGTATACGAGGCCCGTACGTACGGTTCTGTGAGAGGGATGAGGCGCAAGCCTCACCCTACTCGATAATGGTAAATAAAGTAGTATAAAAGGCGCACCATTTAGTGGTAGGTTATTTATCACTCATACAGACTTTTACCTTCTGCGAAACGTCTTAAACGGGCGCAGAGTGTTAATTAAGGGATTACACAATGATCAAATGGATTGGTTTATGGCTTTGTTCGCTATGCCTGGTATTTGCTGCGGGTTACTATGCCAATGATAAGCGCCCGACAGTCCCCTCAGAAGCTTCTGTACATATAACCAACGTGGGCGACGGTAAAGATGAACACGTCTCACAAGAAGCGCTACCCCCTCAGCAAGGGGAGACTAAGCGTGATCAGTTACCCAAAGACTCAGCGAGTAAACCTGATGAGATTAGCCTAGAGGCCTGGTTGTCCGACAAGCCCAAGCTTAGCTTAAAACAAATAGGCGCCTTAATTATCTCTATAAGCACGATGGGCGAGCAGGCAATTATCGATACGTTATCAAGCATCGATACGTCTATCAGCGATCCAGATGCCGGCATGATTTTGTCAACAATGGTCTCTCGCTTAGTAGAGCTGAACCCCGAAAAAGCCTGGGACCTTGTTGATAATATGAATATTAACTTGGAAACGAAGAAGCAGTTTCGCTTATCGGTTATAGCTAATTGGGCTAATCAATCGCCCTCTAAGGCCCTTGATTGGTATATTAATAATGCTTCACTTACCTCAGGCAGTCTCGAAAACAACATTTACCCTCTGCTCATTTTTAGAGAAATGGCAAGTGAGGACATTGATAGTGCCTTTCAGTCTATCGCTCTTCTTGAGTCAGAAAATTTAAAAAGTGCGGCCTACAGCGGTATTTTTAGTGTCCTAGAAACATCAGAGCAGTTTCGAGACATGTTAACGTTAGTAAAACGTTCGGATGACAAACGGTTAGAAACGAATTTAATAAGTACCTGGGTACGCAAAGACGTTGAAAGCACTAAAGCTTGGTTCGATACGCTAGATGACAACGAACGAAAAAATGAGATAAAACGCGCGGTCTTTGATAGTTATGTAAACCAATCACCCAGTGAAGCTGCTTCCTGGTTTGTAGAACATAGCAGTAGTGAAAACTATCAATCTGATGTTGAACACGCTGCCAGAACTATCGCTTATTTTGAGCCCGACACCGCGCTTAGTTGGGCACAACGTCAAACGAATATCGATACTAAGCAAGCAGTGGTTACCTTATTACAAGGAGCAGTTTACAGATCACCGCAATTTGTCGAACAAAATTTAGACTTAGTTGTAGATCGCGACGCTAAGATAAACATAGCCCACTCGGTGTATTCTGCATACGGATACAAAAGTGACCAGCGGGCAAGGGATTTTCTGAACGGTTTCGAATACAAAAGCGAGTTAGCTAAACGTATTAATAAGGTGGAATCGAACCTTAAACGGGTTAATTGATGAATTTACGTTGTTCGGTCCTTGCTAACTGTGCAAAGGTCATTATAATACGGCGCTCATTCCGCTTTGCTGAATTAGTGATCGGCGAAGCATTAATATTAGGAGAATGACATGTCACTAACTAAAGCAGAAACCGCGAAAATCATTGCTGAGTACGGCGTTAAAGAAGGCGACACTGGTTCACCAGAAGTTCAAGTTGCTTTGCTTACTCACAACATCAACAAGCTTCAAGGTCACTTCGCTGATCACAAGAAAGATCACCACTCACGTCGTGGTCTTCTACGTATGGTTAGCCAACGTCGTAAGCTTCTAGACTACCTTAAAGGCAAGAACGCTGAGCGTTACCTTGACCTAATCAAGCGTCTAGGCCTTCGTCGATAAGACTAGGTTTCAAGAAAAGCGCCCAATGGGCGCTTTTTTTCTGTGTGAATTTTATTCCTTCAAAAAAGCGACGCTTTGTCCTCACATTTTTTATTTGCTAGAAGCTTAGACCATATTTTTGAGATTTGGCGTTCGTTGCAATTAATTATTATCGCATAGGCGCGTTTTAAAGCATTCTTAATGGCATGTTAGTTTGAGGGTGCAGTTTTACTCGATGCTTTAACCGCATTTTGCAACGTGGTTAGCTCGTGTTGGGTGAGGTTACGCCACTGTCCCGGTTTCAGGGCCTTGAGCTCAAGGTGCATAATTCGTGTGCGCTTTAATTTAGTCACCTCATACCCAAGAAATTCACACATTCTGCGGATTTGGCGATTGAGCCCTTGAGTTAGGATAATAGTAAACGTATTTTTACCTGTGGGCTTTACAACACAAGGCTTAGTTACTGTTCCTAAGATAGGGACACCACGGGCCATGCGTTTAACGAAGCGCTCGCTGATAGGCTGGTTAACCGTGACTTCGTACTCTTTATCGTGAGCATTTTCAGCGCGCAATATCTTGTTTACTATATCACCGTCACTGGTCAAGATAATAAGCCCTTCTGATGGCTTATCTAGGCGCCCAACAGGGAAAATACGCGCTTTGTGACCTATGGCATCAATGATGTTTCCCTTAACGTGTCGCTCTGTGGTGCAGGTGATACCTATGGGTTTGTTGTAAACAATATACACCCGATCGGATTTGTCTTTAGCCACGGCCCCAACAATTTTGCCATCTACTTTTACGATGTCATTTGGGCCTATCTTGGTGCCAAGTTCTGGAGGATGGTTGTTTACACTAACGCGCTTTTGCTCAATGAGTTTATCAGCTTCACGTCGCGAACACAGGCCGGTGTCACTGATATATTTATTTAAACGTTTTGGCGCTTGGTCACTCATTGCGCAGTATGTCCTATAGTTTTTTAAAAGAAGATAATAATATCACGACACACGCTAATACATAAAAAATGAAAGGGGCACATTGCCCCTTTCGTTTCTTCGTTTAACAGTGTATTGCGTCACCGCTAAATAGAGATTACATCAACCAATATTCTATTGAGATCCTGCCGTAGCTGGCGCCGAGCCGCTTCCACCTGATGCACCGCTGCGAGACACTACTTTTGTAGCGATTTCGCGGATTTCATTTTCTAAGCTAGTCAGACGGCCAGATAATGTTGTATTGCGCTGCTCTAGAACAGAAAGCTTATCTGAAAGGTTACGCACACTTTGTTGCGCGCTTTGTTTATCGTTAGCCGCTTGCTCAAGCTGAACGTTAACCGCGAGCAACTCGTCGGCCAGCGAGGCCAGCTGATTTTTCACAGAACCAATGGCAGCCGCCTGGGCGTTAACATCGTCAGATACGGAACCAATATTTTTGTTGAGCGCGGTTTGGACGTTGCCAACACGATCGCCTAAATCGGCAATTTCTTTTTGGTTGCGGCGCCAAGCTGAAGCCCATAGCTTGTCCATCTGTTCCCACAGCTCGTTGGTTTTATTACTGAGCTCGGTCACCTTAACCTGAAGCGCGACCGTAGACTCGCCAATTTCTTCGCCAGTGGCAGAGAGTTTGTTTTCAAGCTGCATAATGCGTTTTTCGGCTTGATCGGCAACGGCTTTTTGTTGCTCTAATAGCGTATATAAGTAGTAACAGCCACCACATGCAGCTAACGCTACAATTGCAACCAAGGTTACCCATATTCCATTTCCACCACCGTTCGATGAAGGGGAAGGAGAAGAAGGCGTTGATGACGGCGTGGTAGAGGGTTTTGAAGGTGCCGCTTGCCTTTTGGTTTGGTAGTCTCGACGGTCTTCTTCGTCCAGCCTAATTGTTGGAAACTCGTCGTTTTTTGAATTGTTTGCCATAGTAAATTATTTATCTCGTTATGTAGGGCTCGCTGATCACAAGGCTATCATGATGTGCGCTAATAAGAAGAGAGCCCATCCTTTTTTACGCGCTACCGCATGTTATCGCTTATTTAAAGGAAATTCTATGGCTTATGAAGATGTCAACAATACATAAGCCACAAGATTAAACATTTTCTTTAACGCGTTAGATTTAGCTGCGCTGAAACGCGGCTTTAGGATTTGTCGCCGATCCACTCAACCCGATACAAGTCGCGTCTTCTATCAAGGTAGTTTCTTACTGATCCTTCGTTTTGAAGTTTGGTAAGCTTGTCTAAATCTAAATCAACAATGAGAGTCATTTCCGTGTTTGGCGTGGTTTCAGATACAATTGCATCGTGAGGAAACGCAAAATCACTAGGAGAAAATACGGCCGTTTGCCCGTACTGTATGTCTACATTATCAACTTTGGGTAAATTACCAACACTTCCGGCAATGGCAACGTAACATTCATTTTCGATAGCCCGTGCCTGTGCGCACCGGCGTACGCGTAAATAGCCGTTTTTAGTATCAGTCCAAAATGGAACAAAGAGTATTTGCATTTCTTGGTCAGACAGAATGCGCGCAAGCTCGGGGAACTCCACGTCATAGCAAATCAGTACGCCAATTTTACCAAAATCGGTATCGAAGGTTTTAAGGCTGTTACCGCCTTTCATTATCCAATCCTCTTTCTCGTGAGGAGTAGGATGCAGTTTATATTGGCTCTCGATGGTGCCATCTCTTTTGCAGATGTAGCTAACGTTGTAAAGCTCTTCTTCTTCCACCACAGGCATAGAGCCAGCAATGATCGTGATATTGTAGGACACCGCTAAATGGGACACCGCTGTTAAAATTTCATCGGTGTAGGTAGCCAAGTGCCAAATAGCGTCAATGGAAGAATCTGACGGGCTAAGCCCCATTAATGGTGCATTGAAAAACTCGGGGAAAAGCGCAACATCGCAGGAATAATCTGACAGTGCGTCAACGAAATATTCGACCTGCTGCAATAGCTCTTCGACATTGTTAAAATAGCGCATCTGCCATTGAATACACCCTATACGGGCGCTGGCCTTTCTGCTTGCGATTAGAGAAGGGGTACCAGGCTCATAGTAAATATTGTGCCACTGAAGCAAGGTGGCATACCCTTGCGACGCTTCATCTTCAGGCAAGTAAGCTGACATAACCTGTTTCACTTCAAAGCCGTTAGAAAGCTGAAAAGTTAAAATAGGGTCGTAGATATCTTTAAGCTTTACCTGTTCAATGTATTCGTATGGCGACAATTCATTAGCGTGGTTTTTGTAGTTTGGTATACGGCCGCCCGCCATTATCGACTTTAAGTTGAGGTTACGACACAGTTCTTTGCGCGCCTCGTACAATCTGCGGCCTAGCCTAAGGCCGCGATACTCAGGGCAAACAATCACTTCAACGCCATATAGCACATCGCCGTTAGGATCGTGAGTAGTCAGGTAGGCGTCGCCAGTTATTTCATCATAACTGTGTTTATCGCCGAACTGGTCATAGTCGACGATAACCGAGATAGCAAAAGCGACCACCTTGCCTTTATCTTCAATACAAATTTGCCCTTCGGGAAAGGTTGTTACCTGGGCTTTGTAATTAGAGTAAGGCCAAGCGCCTCCTACATTGGCGTAAACTGTATCCATTAACGCCTTTACATCGTTGTAGTCATCTAGCCTTAAATTTCTCAAGTCTAAATGGTGTTCCGTTTCTTCTATTTGTGTTTGATCTTGACTCATGGGTTACTCATGTTTGTTACGCTTTACATCACTTATATGCAAGTATAGTTGATGTTGACTTTAAGTAAGACAAGCAAGAAGCGTGCGATTTCGAAGCACGCTCGCCAGCGATAAAACTTTTTTCTTCTATCGATTAAAATTTTGCGGAGTAAAAGCCGCGTTTCACAATTGCCACACTAATGTTAGCGGCGTATAACGTCGCTGCTTTCTCGCGGCGTGCATTAACGCCATCAATGCACATCAAACCTTCTTTGTTTTAATTTATCGGTAAACAAAACGTAGATGAATAAACAGCAACTGACAGCAATACAACCTCTTCATGTTTTTGATGAATCGATTTTCGAAACCATTGTCGATGACCTCGTTACGAAAGGCTTTTCTATACAAGAGAATGGGTTACCTGATTTTATAACACAAGCTCTTTTAGACTGTCAGCGTTCAATTTCTGAGGCAGAATATAAAACGGCCGGTATTGGTCGCGCAGACAACTATAAAAAAGCGGCGAACGTGAGAGGGGATGCAATATGTTGGATTACAGGCTCGTCGCAAGAAGGAGCACTGTGGCTAGCATGGTGTGAAGCAATGCAGCAGTATATAAACCGTTCACTTTTTATGGGGCTTTTTTCGTTTGAAAGTCATTTCGCCTGCTACGAACCGGGTAAATTTTACAAAAGACATGTAGATGCGTTTAAAGGGCAGGGCAATCGCGTGCTTTCACTGGTCGGGTATTTGAGTGAAGATTGGCTGGAGGAACACGGTGGAGAACTGGTCATTTACAATAGCAGTGATGACGTTGAAGGTACCAAAGTCTTACCGAAGAAAAATACCCTTGTCGTCTTTTTGAGCGAACAGTTTCCCCATGAAGTACTGCCTGCTACACGTACCCGTCACTCTATTGCCGGTTGGTTTAGAGTTAACGGCAGCGTTAACGATAACATAGACCCACCGCGTTAAAACTTATGGGGCAATGTTCTGCATGTCTGGTATCTAAAATATTATACTTATGTATAATAAGTTCACGCTATCTATCTACAGATAAAGAGTGTAAAACTAAACCTTCACTAGGGTAATACGCTCTAAATGTTTCGTTTTAAAAGCCTTGCTTTTAATGTGGAAGTAAAGTGCTTTAACTGACGCTTTCCCAGAACGTTTTATAGATATGGTAGTGCAGTCCACAATAGCATCGCTCAAATGCCTATTGTGTCGCTTAGGGAAAAGACGTAAGAAGTGATTGGTCAATGCTGGAAAAAATACCTGCCCCCACCCCAAGAGAAGAACTCCATGTACTGGTTATCGATAACCAGGGGCTTGTTCATGATGTCGTAGCATCTGCATTGCATGAAATTGGAATAAAGAATGTCAGCAGTGCATTTAACGCATTTCATGCAAAGCGACTATGTGAAGCGCGACAGTTTGATTTTGTATTATTGTCGTTTAACGTAAGCCACGATAAAGATGGCTTTCACCTCTTTGAAGAATTAAAGCACCTCAATCACATCAATGACACAACAACTGTCGTGTTCTTAAGCGCCGAAACATCGCCCGAGCTCGTCAATTGTATTGTCGAACTTCAGCCCGATGATTTTTGGGTAAAACCCCTACAGCGTAATAAAATTGAGTCTCGATTAGACTATTTAATACAAGTGCGCCTTAAGCTGCATAAAATGTTGTACTGTATGCAGATAGGCGACTATTCCACTGCGATGTATTATGCCGAAAGGCAGCTAAAAGACGCCTCGCTTTCTGAGTATCACACAAGAATAAAGCGCTTAATTGGCGATTGCTTATTGCAGCTTCGCGATTACGACTCCGCTGAAGATTATTTTAGGGGCTTATTGCAGAGTATGGATCACGCATGGGTTCATATTGGCTTAACTCGCTCCTTACTTAGACAAGACGAATTAGAAGAAGCCCAGCTTCTTGTCGATGATTTGTTACAAAGGCCTGATACACGGTTTTTAACCTACGATTTACTGGCGCAGTATTTTATAGAAAAAGAGCAGTTCGATATTGCTTATGAGCAGATGAAAGAAGCGAGTAGGCTTGCGCCCCGTAATATTGAGCGCAACAAGCGCCTATGGGACCTCGCTCGACTTAATCACGACAAAGCAGGCCAGCTTTCTGCCGTTCAAAACATGGCAAAATTTGCTAAAAACTCTATTCACGATTCACCTCAGCTCACGTTAAACATTATCCGTTCTACTATTGACCTTGCTACTAGCCTGGGCAATGCAGAGACAGAAAGGTATTTGCAAAAAGCCGAGTCCGAACTGGAAGAGCTTAAACAGCAAAAAGGTATGCAAAGTCAGCTTGGTGAACAAATTGACGTGGTGAAAGCCCGCGTGCTTTGTCTAAGAGATGATAAGCGTAGTGCAGAAAAATTGATGAAAGATCGCTCAGCTTCTACAGAAGGCTTGTCGATGGAAGACAGTCTGGACAAAATGAAGGCGTTTCATGAACTGGGAATGCGCGAACACTGTGTCAGTATTTTAGATAAGCTACGTAAACAAATTGAAGGCGATACCTTTACCTCGCAAGTGGTCAATGAATACTTAAATCAAGAGTCCATTGAACGCAGTGAGATTCAGTTTACCACCAAAGAACTGAAACAGATGGCGACGGTAAACTATAAAGAGAACCGATTGAACCCCGCCTACAATAACTTGCGGCAGGCGCTGACATTGTCGCCTAAAGATAAACAAATTGCGCTGAGTTTATTGAAAGTTATTACCCAAATTCACCTTGACGATAACCTATCTGATGAACAAATGAAGTCGGCGCAACGTGCAGCAAAGGTGCTGTTATCTACTGAATTATCGACAACGCAAGCGGAGAAGCGGGATCAGTATATTAAGCGTATTGGTATCGAAGTTGACGATACTAATGCCGCTGACTTAGTGGGTATGGTAGTGTCTAAAGCGTGAACGCCTAGTGGTGTGTAGAAATAGGAAATTATGGTGATGTGCCATTGAAAAAGCTGCCTTTAAAGGCAGCTTTTTACGTTTGCGAGTCACATTTTGTTAATGTGAACGGCGCTGGTTATTTTTCAACGCTAGCTTTTCTTTTCAACATTATGCTGACGACGGCGAAAACCTACCATTGCGGCTAGCAATGCGAGAATTCCTCCCATCGCTCCTCCTGAGCTATCCTTGTCATCTTCATCGTCTTCAACTACGTCCGCTTGTAAATCGAATGTGGCGATGAATGGGTCATGGTCCGAGCTTCTAAACGGGCCAACGTCGGTAAATGCGTAGCCGTCTTCGTCAGGATAGAAACGAAGCGCTTGATCGTACTGTAGCTGATACGATTCCACTGAGTTAATATTCCAGTGTGCACCATCAATAGCGTCTGCAAGCATGGCGTCACTTGCTAACACGTGATCTAAACTACCCACTTGTTCAGTGCCGTAGAACCAATATGAAAAGCCTTCTGCGTCGAACTCTTCGGCTAAATTGTGATAGCCAAAACTAGATTCAACGTCAACCGAGGCACCTTCGTCCATGCCCGTGTTTATAGCAGTAGCGATGGTGTATCCACGTGATTCAGGTGTGTAATCGGTAAGTACAGCGACAGGGTCTTCAGCACTGTATGCATTTAAGTCGCCCAATATGACTTTACGCTCAGGCAGGCTCTCATCGCTCAATGCGTTACCAAGCGTGATCGCTGCCGATACGCGAAGTGCATTACAGCTGCCTTGAATTGTCGTAATTTCAGACGGTGCTTCTGCTACGTCCTCAGCACACTGCGAACCTTTAGATTTAAAGTGATTTACCGCAACAAGGAACGACTTGCTACTTTCGTTATGAACGAACGACTGAAGAAGGCTAGGGCGCATACGTGCCAGACTATCTTCATCAATTTGTTGTACTGGCATATCCACAATCATTGCATCGCTTTCAGGTGTCACTACAGACGCCTTATATAGCAAGCCTACGGTAATGGCATCGGTACCTATTTCGCTACCGTCGCTGGTAGCAACAAATGCGTATTGTTCGGTTTCACCTAATTCAGCATTAATGGCATTAACAAGAGACTGGATAGCGCTATCGTCGCCAAAGCCATCATTCTCTATCTCCATTAAGCCAACAACATCAGCATTTAAATTAATAATGGCTTCGACAATACGACCTTGTTGTAGGGCGAAGGCCACGTCGTCTGACGCACCGCGATTGTTGTCATAATCAAAGGTCACATCGCCGTTTTCATCTACTTCGCCATTGAAATAGTTCAGTACGTTAAACGTCGCGATTGAAAGGTTACCTTCAGCAACAACAGGGTTGGCTTCGCGTGTTGAAGCTACTTCAATGATGTCACTTGGATTTATTCTGTAAGTACCAAAGCTATAGTTTAGCGGGCCCGAGGCCGACACACTGTCGCCAATGCGAATGGCGTTCGCATAGCTGAAAGTAGGGAAGTAATTAAGTGTATCAGGATATTGTGAGCCGCTATTGTCTTCAATAGTGAGTAAGCTGGTTTCGCTTGCTTGCTCTGCTGCAACGTAGTCTTCTGACAGTGGAGCTGCAACGTCGCTCGGCTGACGCTTAATCGTGTCACTAACGACAATCTCACCGAAGCGCCACAAGTTATTCGTGCTTGTTACGGTAGCATCGGTAACGCTTACTACCATGCCTTCCAGTGTTTCTAAGTCAACTTCATAAGGCATTGAAAGGGCTACGCTCGCAACCGATTCCGCTTCCCCACAATCTAACGCTGTCACGTCACTGTCCATAACCAGTGTGGTCATGCCGTAGTTTTCTTCAACTTCTCCGTAAAGACGAACCAGGTTGCCGGCTTCAATGTCTATATTACCTTCTACCAACAGGCCTTCAGACGTTGCTTCATTAGCGTCGTAATCTGCCGATTCTTCTTGGATAAAGAATCCGCCATTTCGCGTACCTGTTACAATAGCTTCAACAATAACCTTATTGCCCACCTCTGCAGAGCTATTCTCACTACCTTGAATAGTACTGATAAGCACCGCGTCATCGCCACAAACACCTAGCTCAACGGCCGGTACTTCAGGCTCATCGACTACTTCATCTCCACCTTCTGTTGTGAACGTACCTGTTGGGAAAGGTGTCGTTGCATCGGTATTCGTTGTTGCGCCATCTAACGCATCCACACCGCTGAATGTCCAGTTAGCTGAATCGAAGTTGCCGCCGTTAGCGTTTTGGCCTGAGGTACGGTAAGCCCACCCATCAAGGTATTCCCACGCGGTGCCGTTTCCATCGGTATTAATGTCGCCAAACGTATCAATAACACTACCGTCTTTGAAAAGTTCAATAGCATCGTCGCCATTAATGCCCATTGACGAGCTATCATAGTCAGGTGCTGAACCGAAAAACGCGGTAAAGCCGTCTATTTCAGATGCAACGTAAATATAGGTTCCTGCAGTTGCAGATACGCCAGTTGGGAAGGTAAACTCTTCGCCATCTGTGCCACCACCATTATTGGCAGAGCCAACACCATAAGCGGACAAGTCGGCAATGTCGTTGACCACAAAAAGTTCAACGGCTTTGGGTACACCGCCACTTAGCGGCCCATCAATGACACCACTAATGACCAAATCGTTAGCATTAACTGCTGTGGAAGAAAGCGCAGAAATTATCCCTGCAGATAGTAAAGTTAATGATGTTTTCACGTCATTTTCCCTTTGTAGTTTTCATTATTTTTCTAATTCACATCTTTGTGTGTGCTCGCAGGTGTGCAAGCCAGCAATAACCAGGCCCAATGCCATTTTGCTATTGCGAGTACTACCGTAAAGGGATTTCGCGTGGGTAGGAATGATTTAAGCTTATTCAAGCTGTATTTTAATAAATTTATATACAACAGGTACTTATCTTTTATGGGTAAGTTTATTTATGCCTTTGAGTTGTAACAAAGCGCTTAATTATCGCTTAAGTAATTCTATTCGGTGAAGTGTTTAAACCGCTAACGCAAGCTAGGGCGTTACCCATCAATTCATTTGTTTTCAATATGTTGTTTAAATAAAGCATGATCGTCTATTACTTGCTCAGCATACAAATTTGCAACTTTTACCAGTAGGGTCTTTACAGATTCAAATGTTTTAGCCGCAGAAGAGGAGAAGCGGGTACTGCGGCGGTCTCCCCGGCAGTGTGCTAAAGCAAGGCTGTACCCACAAAGTTCAGCAAAGTAATTAAAACCCTTTTCGATGGCTTTTTTGCCCATGGCGATATCGTGCGGGGCAACCCCAACTTTAGCGTGATGGCGCGAGCGCACTAAATAGTGTGCGCCAGCATATTTTACCTCATCGAGCACTAAGTCTGGCCTGCGCTGCATTCGGCGTTGACAGCGGGCGGTAAGATGCGCCGCGTTCAGTCGATTAACCGGGTTAAGCGCTTTAAAATAGTGAATGGGAGCGGCTTCACGCTGCTGCTTCACTTCTACGATATGGCAATGTGAGAAGCTTTCGGCGTTATGCGGTTTGGACGGGCCCACTAAAAAATAATAGCGGTTCATATTAACCGAGCCCGTACCGGCATTTAGGCGTTTAACGATATCCACAACGGCGTCATCCATATAAGGGGCAAAAGCGGCCAGTAACGCTGAATATTCTTGCCCACTTAGTTTAGTGAACTTCTCGCTGTTACGCTTGAAGGCTAATGTGTCGCCCTGTAGTTGTACTGCTTTGGCTAACGCACTTTTTGACGTGAAATCTTCACCACCTGCACTACGCGCCTTTGCTTTGTTATAGAGCTTAGTTAATTTACTGGGAACGGTGCTAGGGCAGGTGTCTATTGCTTCGTTCAGTACTGAAGCGTTTGCTTTAACGCGCTCACATGTCTTTATATAGCTTTCTATAAAACGATACTGAGCTTCAATCACATCCTGATGGCTAACGACCGGCTTCGAATGGTTGATGGCGTCATCTTGATATTTACCTTTAATCACACCAGCGCAATGTGCTCTGGCAAGATGTAAAGACGTGAGATAGCGAAGAACGTCCCATTGCGCTTGTCCTACGCATGCATCATCGAAATCGTTGGGTGAGAAAATAACCGTGTCGCCATGGGAACCCTCTTCGGTAAGAAAACCGAAATTTGAGGTGTGGCAATCGCCCATTACGCTTGTAAGGGGAATTGAGTCACATTCTTTTGGGAAGTTGATGACCCCAGATAGAATATCGGCATAAAATAGCTGGGCACTTCCTCGATAAAACACAAAAGGGCTTGAAGCCATCTTTGTGTGCTTAGCTAGCTGTAAGCTTGGTGTTTGCCCGTCAATGCGTTTGACTGCATCTATGATATGTTGAAGCCGATTGTCTAACATGGTTTTCCTCACCTATTCACGTGGCAAACGCTGAGCTTTTAAGTGCGCGTATTGCAATGCAATTAATCAATTTGGTTCTATTTTCATCGTTCAATTCAATAACCTGATTAAGCGATTCATTTTTACCAATTAGTTTTTTAAAATGATACGCGCTATTCTTATCACCAGTTTCGAGAGACATGAATTTTTCATTAGTGAATAAGTTCACAAAAGTGTAAAACCATGTCGTCACTATAAACGTAAAGTTTGTATTCGCATGCTACTTGCTTGCGAAGATAATTTAAAACCAAAATGGAGAATTAAACATGGCATTGATCAATACTGCTATCAAACCTTTCAAAGCGACTGCATTTAAAGACGGCGAGTTCATTGACGTAAGCAGTGAAGACATCAAAGGTAAATGGGCAGTTTTCGTATTTTACCCAGCTGATTTCACATTCGTATGCCCAACCGAGCTTGGTGACATCGCTGACAAATACGAAGAGCTTCAGTCTCGTGGCGTAGAAGTTTTCTCAGTATCTACTGACACTCACTTCACACACAAAGCATGGCACGATTCTTCAGACACGATCAACAAGATCAAGTTTGCAATGATTGGCGACCCAACAGGTGAAATCACTCGCAACTTCGATTGTATGCGTGAAACTATGGGCCTTGCTGACCGTGCAACATTTGTTGTTGACCCAGAGGGTATCGTTCAAGCAATGGAAATCACGTCTGAAGGTATCGGCCGTGACGCAGACGACCTAGTACGTAAGGTTAAAGCTGCTCAGTACGTAGCAAATAACCCAGGCGAAGTTTGCCCAGCTAAATGGAAAGAAGGTGAAGAAACACTAGCGCCTTCTCTAGACCTAGTAGGTAAAATCTAAGCGTCTTGCTTAGAGGCCGATAATGCCGTTGGCGTTAGCTAACGGTAAGCATTGGCAACGTTTATATAGGGAGCGGGTCTCCGCTCCCTGATGTTAATTCCCAATTTCCGCTTATGTAGTTGACCTCAGAAGAAGGTTGGCGGGGATCGGCGTGTCGAAAATAAGGCAGAATAACCGTGTTAACTAAAGAAATTTTACAAGCATTGAAGTCTTATGCTGAAACAATGCAGAAAAACGTAACCTTTGTCGTACAGACCGGTGAACATAGCAAGCGCGACGAGCTTGTGAAGTTTCTGTCCGACATTGCATCAGTAAGCGAAAAACTTAATGTTGAAGAGCGCGACACTAATGGTGAACTCCGCAGCGCTATCAGCTTCCTATTAGAAGCTGACGGTGAAGATACGGGTATCCGTTTCTCAGGCATTCCCGGTGGTCACGAATTCAACTCTTTAGTCCTTGCCATGCTGCACGCAGCAGGCACAGAACTGAAGCTAGATGACAGCGTTAAAGCGATGGTAAAAGCTATCAATGAACCGCTTAACTTCGAAGTGTTCATTAGCCTTAGCTGTCACAACTGCCCAGAGGTCGTTCAGGCGTTAAACCAATTTGCATTGGTTAATCCAAATATTAAAGCTGAAATGATTGATGGCGGTTTATATCAAAACTTAATTCAAGAGCGCGACATTCAAGGTGTACCAAGTGTGTATCTAAATGGCGAGCTATTCGCAAACGGTAAGGTTGACGCTTCTGTGCTTATCAACAAACTTATCGAACGCGACCCAAGCCTTAAAGAAGCGAATAAAGGCGACGCGTTACCGCTGCAAGATGTGACGGTAATTGGCGGTGGCCCAGCTGGCGTAGCATCAGCTATCTACAGCGCTCGTAAAGGTTTGAAAGTAGCAATTGTTGCAGAAACATTTGGCGGGCAGGTTAAAGATACGATGGGCATTGAAAACCTAATCTCTGTGCCTAAAACCACAGGCCCTGAACTTGTTGGCAACTTGATGGAGCACGTACGTGACTACGACATTACACTTAAAGAGCATGTTCGTGTAGATAGCATCGAAAAAGGCAACATCAAAACGATTACGTTGTCTTCTGGCGAGCAAATCCGTACGCGTACGGTAATTGTCGCTACTGGTGCCCGTTGGAGAGAGCTGGGCGTACCAGGTGAAAGAGAAAACGTAGGGAATGGCGTAGCATATTGCCCACACTGTGACGGCCCATTCTTTAAAGGCAAAGACGTGGCGGTAATTGGTGGTGGTAACTCGGGTATTGAGGCTGCACTAGACCTAGCAGGTATAGTGAAATCGGTAACGGTATTTGAATTCATGCCAGAGCTTAAAGCCGATCAGGTATTAATAGACCAAGCTGAAAAGCGCGACAATATCACTATTATTAAAAATGCAGCGACCCGTCAGATCACTGCAGAAAATGGCAAAGTGAATGCGATTGAGTACCAAGACCGTAGTACTAACGAGATTCATACCCGCGAACTAGCAGGTGTATTTGTTCAAATTGGTCTTGTTCCAAACAGCCAGTTCATGAAAGATACGGTTGAAATGACACAATACGGCGAGATTGTGGTAGACAACAAGTGTCATACATCTGAGCCTGGTATATTTGCAGCGGGCGATGTAACAACTGTTCCGTATAAGCAAATTGTTATTTCAATGGGCGAGGGCGCTAAAGCCTCATTGGCAGCGTTCGAGTATTTACTAAGCCACGAAGTCGTTGAATCAGAAGATGAGAGCGAAGCAGCTTAATTAGCGGCGCTTCCTTTACCTACCAATCAAAAAGCCGAACTGACCATGTTAGTTCGGCTTTTTTGTTTTCCTTTTCTAAGTCATCAAATGTATCGCCCTAAATAGTAATGATAGTAGTTTTCATTTAACTGTCAATTTGTTAAATTAGCACCGTTAAAATAGAAAGAAGTAGAGCGCTCAGCAGTTTTATCCTTCTTTTAGAAACGCGCATTTATGCGTGCTCGGGTGCTTTACCACAAATAAAAAACCTACAAAACATCAAAAGGCACTTTCATCGCTAACGATAGTATTAGCGTTGCCTTTTATGTTCTTACTTCAAGGAATAGTTATGCTTTCAGTTGCAGCAAGTGGTCTGTCACTTGCGGCCTTAGCGGCAGTTTATAAAAGTTGGCGTGGGCAGGCGTCTACTTATTTATACGTGGGGCTTGCTGTTTGGTTGGCTTCATCCGTGTGCTGGTCTTATGCTCAAGGGTGGGAGTTCGGTGTGCTATACGCGCTGTGTATTCCCGCGTTGTTAGTGTGGCCTTTTATCGCGTTAAATCAAACCCAATTACCAAAGCCAAAGAATAACCCCCAGCCGAGAAGCGTCGATTTTTCTCGCAAAACTCTGCTAGGTAATACGGCGAACTACGTGGTGATATTGGTTGTTTTGTTAGCGGTTAGCGTATTTCTAACCCTTGGTATATGCGCGCTACTTCCTTTTTCAATAGCAGGGCAACTCGCCACAGGCACTGTGCTCTTGCCGGTATTGTGGGGGATGATTGTTTATCACTACCTCGCCACCGTTCACAAATTTAAAGTGGTGGGTGCTTACACCGTTCTTGCGGGTCTATGCGTGCCTGTACTTACCTTTATGCCGATGTAGGTGAAAATAATGGATAAAATAACCAAACAAAATGCATTAAATGCACATACGTGGGTAGGCGTGTTTCTGAGCGTACTTCTTTTTCTTGTGTGTTTGTCGGGAACCATTGCTGTATTTCATTTCGAGTTTGAGCGATGGGAGCAGCCGCACATTACCGAAATGGAAAATGTGTCGCCAGAAGTCGTTGAAAAAGCCATGGATAGCTTTTTGTCGCGGCACACCGAAGAATCTCATCACCTCTTCGTGGTGTTCCCTACATCAGATATTCCGCGACTGGTTGTTGAAAATGATCATGTTGCTTACTTCGCCGACAATGAAGGCAACTTGATTGAAAAGGAAAGCGTATCTTTTACTCAAATGCTGGTGGATTTACACCTTTATTTAAATTTACCACACAGTTGGGGGATGATTTTAGTCAGTGCGCTAGGTGCAGTTATTTGTACGCTTGTCATCACAGGGATTATTGCACATAAACGTATCACTAAAGATGCATTTAAGCTAAGACGCGGGGGTAATGGTCAGCAAGCCCAAATAGACCTGCATAATCGCTTCGGCCTTTGGGCATCGCCATTTCATCTAGTTATCGGTATTACCGGCACCTACTTTGGGCTGGCGGGCATTATTCTTATTGTCATTGCTACGCTTAATTATGGGGGGGACAGAGATGCCGTAGTGGATCAAATATTCACACCAGACCCGGTCTTAGTGCCTCAAGAAGGCAAACCGGCTATCGGCAAAGCATTTGCTCAAATGGAAACCTTGGCCCCTGAGAAATCCCCTATCTTTTTAACCGTACATGAAGTGGGGGAGCCTGAGCAATTTATAGAAATCTACGCGAAGGCCCCTAATCGAATGATTTACGCTGAAGGCTACCGCTTTGATACCGCGGGTAATTATATAGGCGTTGCGGGTTATGAAAACGGAGAATGGGGTAAGCAGCTATTGTGGTCAATGTACCGACTACATTTTGGTGACTTCGCTGGACTGGTCAGTAAATGGCTTTACTTTGTCTTGGGTGTAATGCTAACGATGTTATGCGTATCGGGCATGGAGATTTGGCTGTCTAAAAAAGCACATCCACCGCTGGCTAGTCGCCTTTGGTACGCAACGGTTTGGGGAAGTGTAAGCGCATTAGCATTTACTGCCATTGCAGATATGTTTTTCACGGGGTCTTTAGTAGCGGTGTTTTGGTGTTTAATGCTATTAAATACTGGGGTAACGGTGGCGGTTAAGGCGTTAACTAAGCCTATGTGGCTATTGATATCGGGGCTTAGCGTACTCATGTTGCTTGTTGCTTACGTGGCGGTGCATGGTAGTGCAACATTTACTATTGCTTCGTTACAGCTGAATATTCCCATGGCGGTTTACGTCATCTGGAGCGTATACCGTGCCCGCACATTAATAAAACGTGCTAGCACTGAACAAGCAAAGGTGAAAAAAGACAAAACTGGCAGCGCGGGGCAGGCTAGTCAAGGCAATAGCGCAGAGGGTGCGAGTGCTTAAGTAGCGTTAACGTTAACCGCGCAGTTAGCGCCTGCCCGTGAGAACGCGTAGGCGCTAATTGCGCTTTTTTCTTTTCCATGTTCCACCGTAGAGATAACCCGCGCTACTTGCTGCCTGTTCTTGGCATGTTTTACACACTATACGCCAGTTACCACTCTCGTTTGTTTGAATTCTAAATTGTACGTCTGCTTCTTTACTGCATATATCGCAAGGCTTTGGTGGTCTAATTCTGTCTTTTTTGCCCATTCATTCTTTCCATGATGCTGAGAATTAGGTAATTATTTTAATCTATCATGGTTCTATTTAGTGCGTGGATTATTCCTCTAAATAATCTTCGCGATTGTAACTGCGGCCGATGAACCTACGCGTACTAAGCGCCCCCACAGTTTCATAGGCAGCGTGACTTTCGTTGCGATTTGAGATTGTGCCTCGTCTCTGTGATGCTGTTCGTCCATCTGACACCGTTTGAACCGGTTAATGACGTTTGATGGCGGGTTCGGTTGCATTACCAATTTGCTACATTGCTTTTCGTAATGGGTGTCGACAAATTTCTCTACACTGTAAATCGTATAGAAAAACCAGTCTTTACCTAATATGCGAGGGACAAAACCTGTAATAAAACCAGCCGCTACCCATAGGGGCAGAATAAAGCTTCCTCTGAAAAGCGGCATTTCAGTTTCAAAAAGATTCAGGTGTTGCTTTTCAGTTTTTAGATGCTCTTGAATGAAGACTTTGGTATCCCTTGTCGAGCGCATAATATTAAATAAGCTTAGGATGAATTCGGCAAATATTGCGCCTCGGTATATCCAAACCGCACCGGTTTCACCAGCATGGCTTGCCCGTAACTCTCTGTCTATCTGCTTGGCGTACGAAGCTTCGAGTGTTTTTGAATAAAATGACATGATGCACCTTTACAGCATTTTATTATGAAACGCGCGAAACCTGTTTATAGATGCCACTTTACGAATTTGTAATGCGCAAAAAGCATTGTCATATTAACCCCTTAAAAAACAGCTATTGAGTAATAGTTCATTATTCAAAAACGAAAGGGGCGTGTTGAAAGTTTGCTTGCTATTGTGGGGAAAACCTAAGCGCAAGCTAAATAGAAAGCGTATTAATATGGGGAGAGTGCTAATGAAAGTGGCTTGGTTGATCGGTGTGTTAATTGCCCTTTACCTACTGTTATGGCCTGTACCCATAGCGCCAGTTTCATGGCAATCACCTGCCAATAAAGGATTTGAAGGTAAATTCGCCGAAAACACACGGCTTTCCGATTTAACCCTTATTGATCTGGGCGACGACTATGGGCCAGAGGACTTTGCGTTAAACCATGAAGGAACCTTGGCGACATCGAGCCATTCAGGTGCCATTCTGTTAAAGAAAAAAGGCGAGCGTACCTTTTCTCCCTGGGTAAATACGGGCGGTCGCCCCCTAGGCATTGAGTACGATAGTAAAGGAAACCTTCTAATCGCCGATGCCCACCTTGGGTTACTTAAGATAGATACTGCTGGCGTACTCTCTGTGCTGGTTGATAGCGTAAACAGCACTCCTGTTGTTTATGCAGATGATGTGGATATCGCAGAAAATGGGAAGGTGTACTTTACCGACGCGACCACCAAGTTTTCAGCCAAAGCGTTTGGTGGCACCCTAAATGCAAGTTTGCTTGAAATTTTAGAGCACAGAGGGAATGGTAGGCTAATCGAATACACCCCTTCAACGGGTAAAAGCAAGGTCATTATGGATGGTTTAGTCTTTGCTAATGGAGTAGCGGTTAGCCATGACCAAGCGTCAGTTTTAGTTAATGAAACGGGAAACTACCGGGTGCTACGCTATTGGCTAGGTGGGCCAAGGTCCGGTCAGGTTGATATCGTCATTGATAACTTGCCCGGCTTTCCCGATAACATAAGTGCGGCAAGAAACGGTGGCTATTACGTGGGGCTGGCATCACCGCGTTCAAGCGCTGTTGATAAACTCGCCGATAGTCCTTTTTTACGGAAAATAGTGCAACGACTTCCTAAGCTTCTTCGCCCACAGGGGCAAGCATATGGCCATCTAATAAAAATAAGTGAACGCGGAGAAATAGAGCTAAGCTTGCAAGACCCAACAGGCGCATTTCCTTTCACAACGGGCGCAATTGAAACCGATGAAGAGCTGTATATTAGTAGCTTAACAGCCACTGCTGTGGGCGTGTTAGGTCTAAAAGAGTAGTGCGAACGCGCCATGAGTATAGCGCCTATTTACTGTAAACATGCGTTGTGGGTTTAAAAAAACAAGGCAAAAGGGCGTTAGCTACGATGATGCAGGCATAGTTCGTTATTGAATACGTAAATGAATACGTAAATGAATACGTTATTGGGCCGAGCAGCAACCCCTACCTACATTTTACATTTAGAAACATTTTAAACATTTGTTAAGTAGTTACCCTTTCTAGGTTGTGTCAATATCGTCTATGCTAAAAAGTGCGTGTAGTACTGTTTTACTATTTTAGGTCAGCCGTATTTAAAAAAGGACATTTTTCTGAACATGAAAGCGTATACGTATTCTTCGGTGGCATTGGCGGTAATGGTTACTCTTCTTGGTGGCTGTGGTGGCGGGGGAGGCTCGTCTAATAATCCTCCTGTGGCCACTACGCCGACGACGCCTGTCACGAGTGAGCCAGAGTGGGAAGCGGGCGTTTACGAGCCGCAATCCCAATTTATTGCGAAATGCGAAACCCCTCGAAGCGGCATTGACCCATTTACAGGAAGGGCTTACCCCGATACGCAAGGCACAGCAATGGATGAAAAGTTATGGCTGCGCTCTTGGACTAACGATACTTACCTTTGGTATGACGAAGTAGACGATAACGACCCGGAAAATTTTTCGGTTTTAGCCTATTTCGATCAGCTAAAAACCACCGAACTTACACCAAGCGGTACGCCAAAAGACAACTTTCATTTTTCGCAAGATACAGCAGAATACAACGAATTATCTCAGTCGGGTATATCGTCGGGTTACGGGTTTGATTGGGAATTCGGGTCAACTACAGTACCTAGACAGCTAACCGTTCGTTTCACCGAGCCCGGGTCGCCCGCCGCTTTGGCAGAAGTGCCGCGAGGGGCCAAAGTGTTAAGCATCAACGGCGTTGATTTTGTTAATGATAATACCCAGCAAGGTGTAGATGCTATTAATGCCGCTCTGTTTCCAGATGACGCAGGCACGACAGCCAATTTTGAATTCGAGTTGGTTGATGGCACCACAACCTCGGTGGAAATCACCTCGGGTGATATAAGCGTAACGCCTGTTCAAAATGTTAAAGTACTAGAGACCGAAAGAGGAAAGGTAGGGTACTTCCAATTCAATACCTTTATCGTTACTGCGCAAGAAGGCTTAATTAATGCCTTCGATACTTTCGTGGAGCAAAACGTAACAGAGTTAGTTATGGACTTGCGCTATAACGGAGGGGGGCGTTTGGCGTTAGCGTCGCAGCTTTCCTTTATGGTGGCTGGGCCTAATCAAACTAACGATGCCATTTTTGAAACCTTGCGATTTAATGACAAAAACCCATCGACCAACCCTGTTACAGGGGAAACTGTCCGTCCTACACCATTTTACAGCACAGAAATTGATTACGATGCAGGTTTACTTACCGATACGCTATTGCCTAGCTTGTCGCTAACGCGAGTGTACGTTATTGCAACCGATGCAACCTGCTCAGCAAGTGAAGCGGTGATGAATGCGCTTCGCGGTATCGACGTTGAAGTGGTACAAATTGGCTCGACAACTTGCGGTAAGCCCTATGGTTTCTATCCTACCGATAATTGTGGCGAGACGTATTTCACTATTCAATTTCAGGGGATAAATAATAAAGGTTTTGGCGACTACGCCGACGGCTTTATGCCCACCACCACACCAAACTTCGACTTTGAGTTGCCGGGGTGTGAAGTGGAAGATGACTTTACCGCAAGTTTAGGTGACCCAGATGAAGGAATGCTGTCTGCTACGTTACAGTATGCCGCTACGGGGTCATGCCCTGAGGTGGTTGCTTCAAGCGCTGTTGCCAATATCGAGGCGTTAGGCTTTAATCAAAGCGAGAGCCAAAGCGCGCTGGCAGGACAAAAGCTTATTGCCATCGATAAGCCACAAACACGCAAAGAGACGTTTATTTTACACAATAAAATAAATCAACCAATTATAAAGGAACGCGAGTGATGCCGTTTTTTGTAAAAAAAAGGGTGATGGTGGCGACGGCTCTATTCACATCCCTTGCGCTAACAAGTGGTTGTGCAGCAACCCAAGGTGATGATATGCATGAAGCCCGAACCATGTCTATCACGGCCAGTCAAAAACAGGCTATCGAAAACACCATTAGCGAGTGGTTTGGCGGCGTTAAGATTACCGTTGCCGATGACGTGTTTAGCCAGTCTTCGAAGGTGACTATTGAGCGAAAAGCGCAGATGGATAGCAGAGGTCTGCCCATTGATGGCAGGCACAATAACCCGATATTTAGCTTTACGCTTTTAACTAATGGTAAACAGTGCTTATTACGCAACGAGCAAACCGGTGAGCTAGCCACCTTAGATAATGTTGTGTGTGAGGCTGCACCCAAAGTCTAACCCAAGTTTGCTTTATAAATGCAAAACGCCCAGCGTTGACTAACGCTGGGCGTTTTTTTAGCCGCGTTGTTTACTAGCGCTTTTGCATGCTTGGCTGTTTTTGAGTGCGATTGCGGCTTATTGCCCGTACCGCTATTTGCCTTGCTAGTATTAGCACGATTTCTATTGTCACTGTGGCCGTTACGACTTTCAGGCCCGCCGCTGCCAGTTTCCTGTTTGCGTGTGCCTTGCTGTTTATTGCCGCCGTTATTTCGGCTGTTTTTATTGCCTACATTACGGTCTGAACTTTTCCCTTTCCCGTTTTTGCCTTGAAACGAGGGTGGAAGCCCGGTGTGTTTGGTTAGCGCGCGTTCGCCCCGACGGCCTTTTTGCGCTTTTTGACGCTTCTCATCTGCCGTTTCTGGTGGAACGAGGTGCTGAGGACCGCGACCAATTAAATCTTCGCGCCCCATACGCTTAAGCGCTTCACGGATTTGCGCAAAATTTTTCGGGTCATGATAACGCAACATCGCTTTGTGCAGTCTGCGGTGAATTTCACCTTTAGCAGATGGTACGTCTTCACTGTCTTTGGTTACTTTGCGCAGTGAATTCACTTCGGTGTGGTACATGGTAGTTGCCGTGGCCATTGGCGACGGATAGAAGTTTTGCACCTGATCGAGTTTAAATTTGTTTTCTTTAAGCCAAATCGCAAGACTTAACATGTCTTCGTCAGTGGTGCCCGGGTGCGACGCAATGAAGTACGGGATCAGATACTGCTTTTTACCTGCTTCCTGTGAATACTTATCAAAAAGCTCTTTAAAGCGGTAGTAGCTGCCCATGCCCGGTTTCATCATTTTAGATAACGGGCCGTCTTCGGTGTGTTCTGGAGCTATCTTCAAATAGCCTCCTACGTGGTGAAGGGCAAGTTCTTTCACGTATTCCGGGTCTTCTACCGCTAAGTCGTAACGTACGCCCGAAGCAATCAGGATTTTCTTAATACCTGGCAATTCGCGAGCACGACGATATAAGTCGATAGTTGGCTTGTGATCGGTGTCCATGTGCGCACAAATGCTGGGGTAAACACATGAAGGTCGACGACAGGTTGCTTCTGCTTTAGGGCTCTTACAACGAAGGCGATACATGTTCGCCGTTGGACCGCCTAAGTCTGATATAACGCCAGTGAAACCGGGTACCGTGTCGCGAATTTGTTCAATTTCGCGAATGATGGAGTCTTCAGAACGACTTTGAATAATGCGCCCTTCGTGTTCGGTAATAGAGCAGAACGTGCAGCCGCCGTAACACCCGCGCATAATGTTAATGCTGAAGCGAATCATGTCGTAAGCGGGAATTTTAGCATCGCCATACACTGGGTGCGGAACACGCTGATAGGGTAGGTCAAACACCGCATCCATTTCTTCGGTTTCAAGAGGCATCGCCGGCGGGTTAATCCAGATGTGTCTATCAGCATGGCGCTGCATTAAAGCGCGGGCACAGCCGGGATTCGTTTCTTGGTGCAAAATACGCGAGGTGTGCGCATATAACACCTTGTTGTCTTTAACTGTCTCAAAAGCAGGCAGCTTAACGTAAACCTTCTCCCAAGGCTTACGCTTTTCTTTTTCTTTCTGCGGCGGCTGAATTACAATAGGCGCAGCTTCTGGCGCTTCGCTACTTTTGGTGTCTTTGTCTTGTGAATCGCATTCAGGCTCCATTTGATAGGGGCTTGATATTGGGTCTATCTTGCCAGGCCTATCTAATGAGGTAGAGTCCACGCCTTGCCACTCTGGCAGTGCTTCTTTAACGATAATGGCAGTGCCACGAATGTCGCGCAAATCGGCAATATCTTCGCCTGCCGCTAAGCGGTGAGTGACTTCAACAAGCGGGCGCTCAGCGTTACCGAAAAACAGCATGTCAGCTTTAGAGTCGAATAATACCGAACGGCGTACTTTTTCGCTCCAATAGTCGTAATGAGCAATACGGCGCAAACTCGCTTCAATGCCACCTACAATAACCGGAACACCTTTAAAGGCCTCGCGGCAGCGCTGCGAGTAAACGGTAACAGCGCGATCCGGGCGCTTACCACCTACGTTGCCAGGCGTGTAGGCATCGTCGTGGCGAAGTTTTTTATCCGATGTGTAGCGGTTAATCATGGAGTCCATATTGCCGGCGGTAACACCAAAATACAGGTTTGGCTTACCTAACTTCATGAAGTCGTCTTTGCTCTTCCAATCGGGCTGAGAAATAATGCCTACTCTGAACCCGTGGGCCTCAAGTACACGACCAATAACCGCCATGCCGAAACTAGGGTGATCGACATAGGCATCACCGGTTACCAAAATAACGTCACAGCTGTCCCAACCAAGGGCATCCATCTCTTCCTTAGACATAGGTAAGAATGGCGCAGTACCCAAACAGTGTGGCCAATATTTAGGGTAAGAAAACAGACCGCGGTCGGCCTTAATGGTGGCTTGCATAGTAATCACATCTAGAAAAAACAGAGAGTTGCTGAAGCGCAATTGAATTGCGACACAGAATAATGGCGTAATTATAGCAGTCTTGGGACAGGTACGGTATAGCACTGTCATTAAATAAAAGTGCTTTGTATACTTGTACAAAATTGCAATGTTGCAGCACGGCGATTATTGCTTGGGGTTTCGTATGTGCGTACCTCAATTTTATGTAATGCCAGACTAGGTAAGAGCGCTAGTTGCCGCTTCTTGAAGTGAACCCGTTGCTTAGGCTTTCACGAGCAAAAACCTTTTTAAATAAAACTAAGAGACATTTTTATAACATGGCATATTGGCTATTTAAAACCGAACCCGATGCATTCTCTATTGATGATTTGGCAAACCGTCCTGAGCAAACTGAACCATGGGATGGCGTAAGAAACTACCAAGCCCGTAACTTTTTACGTGATGGCGTAAAGCTAGGCGATAAGGTGTTTATTTATCACTCCAGCTGCAAACTAGTTGGTATTGCAGGCGTTGCAGAAGTGGTGAAAGACGGGTACCCAGACACCACACAGTTTAACCCTGAGTCAAAATACTACGATCCTAAATCCAGCGAAGAAAACCCGCGTTGGTTTCGTGTGGATGTGAAGTTTGTAGAAAAGTTTTCCAGCGTACTGCCACTTTCTGTGATTAAAAGTATGGAAGGTATTACTGAGCTACCTTTAGTTAAAAAAGGCGGAAGGTTATCAATAATGCCGGTACAAGAGGGCGAGTGGCAGCAGCTGTACGCTGCTGCGAAAGGCTAAAAAGCCCGGTTCAACGCTTTGAGATACATCATGGCAAGGGCAACTTGCCAACACGATAATGCGCAGTTGCCCTAACTAATGCTTACTATTTGCCAAAGGCAAGTTTAGTGTCAGCATCGCGCAATAGGAAAAGTGCAAAGCACGCGCCCCACATAGGCCATGCGGCAAAAAACAGTAAGTGATTAAAGGCATCTAAATACTGCGGGAAAGACGAAAGGGTAGACCCGCCGTGAAGAATGAAAATAAGACCATAGGTGTACTTTTTAGCTAGCCCTGCTACAAAGGCTAAAACTAAGGCTAGTTGCAATGCCCCCATTACGTAGACAGCCATTTCAGGCACGCCGCCAATGCCATAAAGTTTTTCAAAAATGGCCATGCCGTGTGCGGGGTTAACAAATTTGTCTAGGGTCCAAACAAACATAACGATAAAAATAGTGACGCGAAGAGAAAGTAACGACCATTCCAGTCGGTTTTGAATATCTGTGTTGTTTTGCATACATGCTCCAAAAGTATAATAGTGCAAGCATATTAGAACGACTGTTCAATGCAAAAAATTCAACTAAATTTTTGTTTTTTAATATTTTTTCGAAAATTAATGTACTGAAATTTTTTGTGACACGTATCGGTCTAGTCAAATAATAAATAAAAATACGGAATCGTTAATGAAAAGAGTAATCGGCTTAGCCGTTAGCACACTTTCGCTTGCCATCAGTCAGTCGTTAGCTGCCCAGCAAGTATCAGATATTGAAGTAGTAGAAGTAACAGGCAATCAACAAAGCTTAAATACGCTAAACCCAGGCGACAATACGCTAAAAGGTATTTTTGGTAGTGGTTTAAGCGCAGCAGAAACACCTCGTGCAGTAACGTCACTGTCGGCAGAAGCGATAGAAGCCCTTAACATTAATGATTTACACGATATCGTAAAGGCAGCCCCTAATGCCTACGCTTCAAGCGGATTCGGTACACCCAGCTTGCCAAGTATTCGCGGTCAGCTAGGTGAACTCTTTCAAGACGGCGTGCGTCGTCAGGCCGGTAATAATGGTTTTGGGTTGCCATTGTCATTTAATAGCGTAGAGCAAATTGACGTAGTGAAAGGGCCATCGCCGGTGCTGTTTGGAAGTACACAGCGCAATGGCGGCTTTGTTAACTTGCAAACTAAGGTTGCGCCTACTAGTCAAAGTAGCGGTAAAGCTACCCTTCGCGCCGGGCGCTGGGATCAGTATTCAGCTCAAGTAGACTACGGCACGGCGATAGAAGAAGGTAAAAGCGGTATTCGCTTCAGTGCGGAATACCTAGATCACGGCAGCTTTTATGACTTTGCCGAGCGTGAAAGTACCAACTTATTCGTGGCCTACCGCTATACCCCAAGCAATGCATTAACGTGGGATATCAGTGCGGAATATTACGATACAGATTATCCAGATAACGCAGGCATCAACCGTCCAACTCAAGACCTTATCGATAACGGGGTTTATATTACAGGGCAAGGCACTCAGCCAAATGGCAGCGCAGTAGCTGGTGCAGGGGCTATTATTTCACCTACGGGTGAAGTAGTTATTCCTCGAAGCCGTGTATTTACCAACCCAGATGACATTAACGGTGCTGAAACTACGGTTATCCGAAGTAACGTAGAATACAAACTGACCGATAACGCGACCCTTCGCAACATTACGTATTATCAGTACTTAGAGCGCGAAGAGATTGCGCAAAATAGCTTTGTGGAAATTATTGACGGTGCCGATACGTTTGAAAACCGCACTGAACTTGATTACCAGTGGAGCGATAGCCAACTTACTACCATAGGCTTGGCGCTTCGCTATAACGACGTGCTGGGCTACAGCCAATTTACCACCGAAGCTGACAACCCTATTGATTTAACTGGCCCGATTTCAAACCGAGTTATACCGCTTACCGATGCACAAAAAGCCCGTTTGGTTGAATTACGCCCAGGCGTATTTTTGTCGCCTGGGGCGCAATATGACCTCGATGGCGATGGTAACGGCGATTTTAACCTGTCAGACACCACAGATTCTACATCGTGGCAAACTGGGTTGGCGCTACAGCAACGCTCTACATGGACAGACAAGTTCTCAACCATTGCTGGCGTTAGAGTAGATTATTACGATGTTGAAGCCCGCGACCCTCTAGCGCCGGAGGGAGTGACGGCAGCGTCTGATACCTATAGCGATACGTTGACTAGCTATCAGTTAAGCGCGGTTTACAAACTCACCGGTGACATCAACGTATATGCTGCGTTTTCCGAAAACGATGCTACGTCAAACAGTATGGCGGGGGGCACAGTATTGGGCGGTAATAATGAAATTAACCCGCTTAATTTTGCTACCGAAAATACCTTGTACGAAGCAGGGGTAAAATACGCGCCAAACAGCCAATGGTATGCTGAAGCGGCAGTGTTTGAGCAAACCCGTAGCTTACGCAATCGCGATGGCAGCAATAGCGGCGTTAAGACCAGCGGCTTTGAACTGCAAATGTTCTATCAAGGCAATGATATATGGGTAAATGCTGCTTACAGCTACTTAGACGCTCGCTTCGATGACTCTGCAGCGTTTCAAGGCACGGCTCAGGTGATAGACGCGTTTGATAACAGTCGCCCAGATATTATTGAGGGGACGGGAGTGGGATCGCCGACGTTTGCCGCGTTTCCTGCATCAAATACTCGCGTACAAGGTATTCCGCCTCAAATCGAGTCTATTAATGCCGGCTGGCAAATTACCGACAGTTTCCAAGTGGGTGCCAGCGCGCTTTACACCAAATCTTTCCCGTTAGACTTTTTACAAACCGTGCATATTCGCGACCAATATACGGTTGATTTAAACGCCGACTATCAGGTTACCGATGCGCTTCGCGTTCGCCTAGATGTAATGAATATCACTGACGAAGAAAACTGGCAGCCACTTTTTGAAGGCGGGTATTTTGGTGCGACTCTAGTCATGCCGAACGTGCCTCGTCACGCTCAAATTACCATGCAATACGCGTTCTAAGCGCTAAGGATTATTGATGTTTAAAAAGATAGCGCTACTAGGGGTTATTGCAGCCGCCATTTTTAGTTTTTTTTATTTTGATTTAAATAGCTATTTAACCCTCGAGGGAATGAAAGGTTCCCTCGATACGTTCAAAAGCCAAATTGCAGACAATCCGGTTTTAAGTATTGGGGTGTTCTTTGCTATTTATGTCGCAGTAACCGCACTTTCACTGCCAGGTGCAGCTATTCTAACTTTGGCCGCGGGTGCGCTTTTTGGTCTTGTACAAGGTTTAGTTATTGTGTCGTTTGCTTCCAGCGTAGGGGCTACGCTGGCGTTTTTAGTATCCCGTTTTATCCTGCGTGACACCGTTCGCAATAAATTTAAAGAGAAGCTAAAGAAAATAGATGAAGGCGTTGAGAAGCAGGGGGCATTTTATTTGTTCACGTTGCGCTTAGTGCCCGTATTCCCCTTCTTTTTAATAAACTTATTAATGGGCTTAACCTCACTAAAGACCTGGACATTCTACTGGGTAAGCCAGATAGGCATGCTAGCTGGTACGGCGGTTTACGTTAATGCGGGTACTCAACTGGCCCAAATTGACAGCCTGTCAGGCATTGTTTCTCCAGGTTTAATTTTTTCTTTTGTGCTGTTAGGTATCTTCCCGTGGATTGCCAAAGGCATAGTGGCGCTTGTTAGTCGCCGCCGTGTTTACAAAGGCTACAACAAACCAAAGAAATTTGACCGAAACCTAGTGGTTATCGGTGCCGGTGCAGGTGGATTGGTTACCAGTTATATTGCGGCAGCGGTGAAAGCGAAAGTAACGCTGGTAGAGGCTGGGGAAATGGGGGGCGATTGTCTTAACTATGGCTGCGTACCCAGTAAAGCCATTATAAAAACCGCTAAAGTGGCGAACCAAATGCGCCATGCCGATAACTATGGTTTGGAGCCAGTATCGCCTGCGATGTCCTTTAAAAAAGTGATGGCACGTGTACACGAAATAATTGCGGCTATTGCGCCTAATGACAGTGTAGAGCGTTACACCAGTTTAGGTGTTGATGTAGTGAAAGGCTATGCAAAGATCATCGATCCCTGGACAGTAGAGATTAAAAAGAATGATGGCGGCACCCAAACGCTAACCACGAAAACCATTGTTGTTGCTACCGGTGCTGCGCCTTTTGTTCCTGACCTGCCGGGTATCGAACAAAGTGGTTATGTTACGTCTGACACCTTATGGTCTAAATTTGCTGACCTTGAAGAATCGCCAAAACGGTTAATCGTGTTGGGTGGTGGGCCTATTGGCTGTGAGCTGGCGCAGGCCTTTTCTCGCCTGGGTAGTAAGGTTACGCAAGTTGAACGTGCACCACGGCTAATGGGTAAAGAAGACGCTGATGTTGCTGAATATGCAGAATCTGTACTTCGTGAAAGCGGGGTAAATGTTCTGACATCCCATGATGCCCTTCGTTTTGAGCGACAAAACGGTGAAAAGGTGTTGGTGGTGGCGAAAGAGGGGGGCGAAAGCACCATCGCTTATGATGAGGTAATTATCGCGGTGGGCCGTAAGGCCCGTTTAAACGGGTTTGGTCTTGAAGACTTGGGAATTAAGTTTGACAGAACTATCGACACTGACGAATACCTGCAAACGCTGATGCCAAATATCTTTGCAGCAGGTGATGTGGTAGGACCGTATCAGTTTACTCACGTGGCCGCACATCAGGCATGGTACGCGGCGGTTAATGCACTTTTCGGCACATTTAAGAAGTTTAAAGTGGATTATCGGGTTATTCCTTGGACAACCTTTATCGACCCAGAAGTGGCAAGGGTAGGTCTCAGTGAGCGAGATGCTGCAGAACAAGATATTGATGTGGAAGTAACTCGCTACGAATTTGCCGAACTCGATCGAGCCGTTGCCGAAAGTGCGCGTAAAGGATTTATAAAGGTGCTTACGCCGCCAGGTAAGGACAAAATACTGGGCGTTACTATTGTTTCTGAGCACGCTGGTGATTTGCTTGCTGAGTTTGTTATTGCCATGAAACACGACCTAGGGTTAAACAAAATACTAGGCACTATCCACGCTTACCCTACGTGGGCTGAAGGTGCGAAATACGCAGCGGGGCATTGGAAGCGCGCTAATGCACCTGAAAAACTTTTAGGCTACGTTGAAAAATTCCACACATGGCGCAGAGGTTAATAGAGGTGAAAACTACTCTAACCACTTTTATGCGTAAAATCGCCCTATTGTTACAAGGTATTACAGTGTCACGTGGTATTTCAGCATCGCGTAGAATTGCAGCAGGCAGCATAGTGCTGTTTGCTGTAAGCGCAAGTTTCTATGCTAGTGCTGAAGAAGGTTTGCATAGCACGTTCGATAATTTGTTAAGTAAGTATGTGACGCCAATTTCCAACGGCGCAAGCACTCAGGTAAATTACGATGGCTTTAAAAAAGAGCGGAATACGCTTAACGAGTATTTAGCGCGCTTATCTAAGGTAGAGCAAAGTAAATTTGATTCGTGGGATAAGGATAAACAGCTCGCTTTTCTTATTAACGCTTACAACGCCTATACCATTGCGCTTATTTTAACTGAGTACCCAGGTATCGACTCCATTCGAGATTTGGGAAGTTTCTTTACTTCGCCTTGGAAAAAAGAAATAGCGCCGCTGCTTGGTGAAACTCGCACGTTAGATGAAATTGAACACGAACTTATTCGCGGCACAAACCAAACCACAAAAACTTATAATGAGCCTCGCATTCATTTTGCGGTGAATTGCGCCAGCGTAGGCTGCCCGGCGCTTCGAGAAGAAGCTTACACAGGGAATAAACTAGATGAACAGTTAGAGGCGCAAACAAAACGATTTTTGTCTGACAGCACTCGTAACAAAATGAGTGGCGACACACTCTATTTGTCTAAAATATTCGACTGGTACAGTGAGGACTTTGAAGGTAAATACGGCGAGTGGCGCGACACGTCAACGCTCAATGAGTTTATCTTGCTGTATAAAGACGCAATGCGGTTAACTGAAGCGCAAGTTTCAGCGTTAAAAAATAACACTGCTGATATTGAATACCTTAACTATGATTGGGCGCTTAATGTTGCACAGTAGCGTTAACAGTAGTGCCCTGAATCCCTCCCAATTGAATTCAGGGCGGCAAGCTAAGGGACAGTTAAGTACAAATAGACCCTTGTTCACCACTATGCAGGTACTCTTTTTTACCTGTATGGTCATTTTTTCGGTATTTGTTGTAGCCCAAACCGCGGTGGGCAACACCAACGATGAAGCAGCCAGCGAAAAACCGCCTCTTGTTCGATTTCATGCCTGGGGTGGTAGCGCCCAGGTCAATGGCTACCTTCAGTGGGTGGCACTTCAAGTTAAAACCCGCTTTAACATAGAGCTTCAACACGTGAAGCTAGCTGACACCAGTGATGCGGTGTCTCGTGTACTGGCAGAAAAAGCAGCGGGTAATCATGACAATGGCAGTGTGGATCTTATATGGATAAACGGCGAGAACTTCGCTGCAATGAAAAAGCACGGATTACTGAGTGCCTCGTGGGTAAGTGAACTTAATAATTTCAGTCTCACTAATCCTGAGGAAAACTCCGCTATGACCACAGACTTTGGTGAGCCCACTTTAGGCATGGAAGCACCTTGGGGGAAAGCGTCTATGGTGTTTTACTATCGTAGTGAACACATGAAGTCGCTAGGGCTTATGGCGCCGAAAACCACTGAACAGCTTCTACGATTTAGCCAAAAAGCCCCGGGTAGATTCACTTACCCTGTACCTAGCGACTATTTGGGCATCAGCTTTATTAAATATGCTGCGCTGGCGCTAAACAAAGACAAACACAGCGTGTTTTATCAACCGGTAAGTGACGCATCGCAAAAAACTGTTTTGCCCCCTTTATGGAAGTATCTGGATGCGCTACACCCTACTATGTGGCAGCAAGGCGAACATATGCTAAGACACGCCTCTCAGCTCCAGCGATTGGTGGGGGCGGGCGAGCTTTCATTGGCATTTTCTTTTACCGCATCGGAAATCCCCTCTGCGGTCACACGCTTCGATTTACCTGAAGATGTGCGCACTTACGCTATGCAAGACGGAAGCTTAGCAAACGTGCACTTTATAGGGTTAACCTATAACTCGGGAAGTAAAGCGGCGGCGAAAACCGTTGTGAATTTCTTGCTTTCACCCCAAGCACAAGCCAAGAAGCAGGAAATAACCGTATGGGGCGATGACACCGTGCTCGATATGACGACCCTCACTAATGCCCAACAAGCATTATTTAAAAAAGAGGCAGTGCATCCATCGGCACTCGATAAATCGAAGCCGACCGCTCTATTGGCCGAGCCTCATGCAAGCTGGACCGACGCGCTGCGTGATGCATGGTACGAACGTTACGGAGCGCGTTACTAATGTTCGCGCAATTTACGCGCATTATGCGCTGGTGTTTACTGCTATTGCTTTGCATACCCGTATTAGCAGGGCTTGTGGGCGTAATTTTTCCTGCGCTAGGTTATTTCCCTGCCATCGGCGCAAACAGCTTCTCACTAGACGTTTTTAGAACGCTATTTGCTCTTGATGATATTTGGCACATGGTGTGGCTTTCACTTTTTACTGGGGTGGGGTCAACATTGCTGGCGATGGCTGGCGCGTTTTTATTATTAGCTACCTTTTATCAGTCTTCGTGGCTTGAAAAAGTGCAAGGGTTGCTTAGCCCGTTTCTGGTGTTTCCTCATGCGGCAGCAGCCATTGCTTTATTGTTTGTATTAAGTCCTTCAGGTATTTTTGCTCGGCTCATGGTGCTGGGCGGTGATGACGTTCCCCCTGTAGCAGGCAGCAGCTTTTTCCCTTATGATGAGTTCGGCTTTAGCGTACTGTTGGCGTTAAGCCTTAAAGAGTTGCCATTTATTATTTTAATGGCCCTTAGTGTGATGTCTCAGCCGCTAATAAAAAAGAAACTGTTGGGCTACGTAAACGTGGGGGCTTCCCTTGGTTATTCACCCACAGCAAGCTTTTTCAAACTTGTAGCACCAAGTATATTTACGCAAATCAAGCTGCCCATACTTGCGGTGTTGGTGTTCGCCACCTCAAACGTTGAAATTCCGCTTATACTTGGCTCCAATAATCCGAGTACCCTAGCCGTTGCCATTATGCATTGGTTTAATCATATTGATTTGTCCATGCGCTTACTGGCCAGCGGTGCAGCGGTGCTTCAGGTGGCTGTGAGTGGGGTAGCGTTACTCTTATTTTTCGCCGTTGAACATTTATTTATGTACTTAGGCAAACAGAGCCTGATAAAAGGCCGCAGGCACGGTGCCGATGCCCTAGTTCGAGGCATTGGATACGGCATTGTTTCACTCTACGTGATATTGATAAGCACAGTGATCTACGCGGTTGTAATGTATTCAATAGCAAAGCATTGGTCTTTTCCTGCGCTGCTGCCTGAAGGGGTTACTTTCTTACACTGGGGCACCGCGTTAGAGGCACTGGCAACACCGCTTGTAAATAGCCTATTACTTGGCATGTTAGTGAGCACATCGGCAATGCTACTGGTACTCTTTACGCTAGAAAGCGAACAGCTAAAGCCGGCGGCTAGACATGCCAACAGCGCGTTTTCAATATCGCTTTTTCTACCACTGTTAGTGCCCGGAGTGGCATTTTTATACGGGTTAGTGTGGTTCCAGCAGCTTGTTTTGCAAAACGCCGTATGGTTTCACACCTACATTGCGCACATGGTGTATGTTGTTCCCTATGTGTTTTTGTCTATGGCGGTAGCCTATCGCAAGTTCGACAATCGCTATGCCATGGTTGCGCAGAGTTTAGGGAAAACGCCGTGGCAGGTGTTCTATCGCATCAAGCTACCTCTAATGCTTAACGCTATATTGGTGGCGTGGGCATTAGGGCTAGCTATAAGTTTTAGTCAATATTTACCCACCTTGTTAGCTTCGGGGGGCACCATTGCGACTATCACGACGGAAGCTGTCGCCTCGGTATCGGGTAGCAGTACACGCTTAACTGCCGTATACGTTATTATTCAGGGGGCAATGCCTTTAATTGGCTTTGTGATTGCGTGGTATTTACCTGGCGTTTTAATGAAAAACCGCGGCGCTAGTATCAAAGAAAAAAACAAACGTAGAGCAGTATTACATGGCACTTAGTTTAGAAAAACTGGTTATCTCTCGTGCAGAAAATGTGCTGTTGAACGTAAACGCATGCGTAGAAAAAGGGCAAGTTTTAACAGTGATGGGGCCAAGTGGAGCGGGCAAGTCTACCTTGCTGCAAGCCATTGCCGGGCAACTTTATGAGCCATTTAGTGTTAGCGGCATTATTAAAATCAACAATAACGTGATTAACCGTAAACCCGCCCATTTGCGTAAAGTGGGCATGATGTTTCAAGACGCCTTGTTGTTTGAACATATGACGGTAGCTGAAAACATAGCGTTTGCCATGCCAAAAAATAGCCACAGTAATCCGCACGCTAGGATGGAGGCCATTAACACCATGTTGAGCGCTGTTGAATTAGAGAGTATGGGGCAGCGTGGTGTAAATACGCTTTCAGGCGGGCAGCAGTCAAGAGTGTCGTTATTAAGAACGCTAGCTTCGGCGCCGGATGTGGTTTTGCTAGACGAGCCCTTTAGTAAGCTTGACCTTGCGCTTCGTGGGCAAATTCGAAGCTGGACATTCGAGCAGCTTAAAGCGCGCAATATTCCCGCCGTGCTGGTTACCCACGACAAAGAAGACGCCATTGCTGCTGGCGGCCAAATAATTGAGTTATCGCCATGTTAGATGCAAAAATTACCCCGTTTATAAAGCCACTATCAAAACCCCTGATTAGCTTTCTTGATCAACAGGGCGTTGCGCCGAACCACGTGACCCTTGCCGGGTTTGTCCTTGGCTTACTGGCTGTTCCCTTTATTATTCTTAACTGGTGGTGGGTGGCGCTTTGCTGCATCATTTTCAATCGCGTTTTGGATGGTATAGACGGCGAGCTAGCCCGCTACCAGAAAAGTAGTAGTAGCGCGGGTGGATATTTGGATATCTGCTTAGACTTTCTATTTTACGCGTCGATACCTTTGGCGTTTGGCATCGCAGACCCTATCAACTGGGGTATCCCTGCTATGGTGTTATTAGCCACGTTTATTGGTACAGGAAGTAGTTTTTTAGCTTTTGCTATCGCCGCAGAAAAGTTTCAGATAGCCAGGCCTCAGTTTGCCAATAAAAGCTTTTATTACATGCAAGGGCTAACCGAGGGAACTGAAACTATTATAGTGTTTTTGGCATTTTGCATCTGGCCGCAATATTTCGCTGAAATGGCTTATATTTTTGCAGCAGCCTGTGCGATTACTGTGGTGACGCGTATTGCAGGAGGGTTCAGCACCCTCGATAAGGTAGAGCGCAGCGTAAAGGCTAACAACGCTCGCGAGCATCAAGCTTAATAAATATAAACTGCGTGTAACCGTGAGCTTTGTGTTATGGCCGCTTAAACACCTGTTTATGATGGCAATGTGTGAAGGGTTAGAACGCGTATTGTTGAAAAAGTATTGTGATAGAGGTTTATGACAAAGAGAGTAAACGTTGGATAATACATCAGCTATTCGCTTAAGCGTGTTTCTTGGCATATTCGTGTGCATGGCGCTGTTAGAAGCGCGTTATCCAGCGCGTAAAGCGGTGCTCGATAGAAAAACACGCTGGGTGGGTAACTTGTCTATGGTCGCGTTGGGCGCATTGATATCTCGGGTGCTGTTGCCCGCCACTTTAGTCGGTGTGTCGGTGTGGGCCCAGCAAGAAGGCTTTGGGCTTTTCAATGTAATGTTAGGCTATGCGCAAAGCGGGTCATCGTTAACAGGAATAAGTGATGATGTCGAAAGTAGCGGCGTCGTATTCGCCGCCATAGTGACTTTAAGTGTAATACTGCTAGATATGATCATCTATTGGCAGCATAGGCTGTTTCATACCGTACCTCTATTATGGCGTTTTCACAAAATGCATCATGCTGATAGTCATGTGGATACCACCACAGGCCTTCGCTTTCATCCCGTTGAAATTGCTATCAGCCTAGGCGTAAAGGCCGCTGCCGTGGCACTGTTAGGTATACCTGCTGTTGCTATTGTTATTTTTGAAGTGGCGCTTAATGGCTTTGCGCTGTTTAATCATGCCAATATACGACTATCGCAAAAGTGGGATGACAGAGTGGGGCGGGTCTTAATAACGCAACGCCTTCACCGTATTCACCATAGCCAGGCCAAAGCAGAGTCAAATTCAAACTATGGGTTCAGCGTGTCGTGGTGGGATCGCTTGTTTAATAGTTTTACCCCACGGGCACAATACAGTGATGAAACGTTACCTATTGGGCAAAAAGACGTACTTGCAGTAAAAGAAAATGCGTCTATTAGGGCATTGCTAATGCAGCCATTTAAAAATAAGTAGGGCGTTAACCACCCTACAATATTCATCTTTAGCAGTATCGCATAAGCCTGAGTCGCATACAGTCAGCTTAGCTACATCCAAGTTGTAAAGAAAGGCCACCAAGTTTACCTTCTACACTGCTTTCACTTTCTACTGGCAATATGGGCATGATATCAAGACCAGGGCGGGCTTCTACCTCGTCAACGGTTACCTCAGTGAAACAGTAGTCATCGCGGCGGGACGCATTTGGCTGCATGATGAACGCAGATGCTTCGACCAGGCCATTTACTTCTCTAACAACAACTTCAAAGTAACCTTGAATAAAACAAAGAGCTTAATGTTAAAAAGTGAATAGTTGCCGTGTAGTCGTGCGCTAGAGCGCTACATCATGCCAATAGCTTTAAATACCAGATAACCTGTACCTAGCTGGAGTAAAATGCCAAGGGACAGAAACACGCCGTCACGGTTCGCCATGCCTAGCGCTGTTATGCAAAGTGCAAAAGCGGGCAAAGCGACAGCGAAAGGAAGTGCTTCAAGGGGGATCATACCAAGGGCTGCAATAGCACAGTATCCCGCAATGATATTTTTAGCGGGGGTGTGAGAGAGAAAAGTCATGCGGGGCTTAAGTAGCTTTTCGGTCTTTTGGGCGTAGGGTTTTGCTTTATCAATTGCGCTTTCTAGCTTATCAGAGCTTACTTCTTTCTCTTTTAGTACTTTGGGGAGCCATGGGCTTTTTCGCCCAACAGCCGCTTGTATACAGATAAAAAATAACGTTAAGCCGCACAGGGTTGGTACGCCCGGTATAGCCCCTGTGGGAAGCAAAGCAATAAGAGCAGGCATTAAGAGGAGCGGGCCAAAGCCTCTATCTTCAAAGCGTTCCACTACTTCGCCTAATGACGTCTTTTCGCTTTGTTCATCATACATCTCATCTAATAATTCAACGATTGAATCGCTCATGATTAATGCTTCGTTCCCGTTTGAAATTCCTTATCCCTTTTTGAATACGCTGTCATCTTAAATAAGTTTAATAAACCAATAGGCGAAATTTTTTATGAAATGCGTGAGGCCAACAGAAATCGGCATATTTAGTGCTACATTTAAAGAGTATCGAATGTCGAGAACTGTTTTGAATAAAAAAGAAGCCCTTTCCATTTTGCGTCAAATGCCATCGAGTATTTTGTTTAAAGGTACTGATAGCAATAAGGTATACGCGAGCGAATGCTTTGAAAAAGATTTTGGAATAATCGAGCCAAATGGTATTACAAGCAGCTCTCTTACGTTTTACGACCCGTACTCAAAGAAAGAGATGCTTGGTCGTGCAGACCCTTTTCTTCTTGTAGAGTCTGGGGAACAGCTTGCCAAGCAGTGCCGGCTTCAGACTCAATCACGTACGATGAATTGCTATATTGAAGGGGGAATGGTTTAACGATTGTTACGGTCACGTGGGGGGGGACGCTGTACTTAAAAGCGTTGCCGAAACCTTGTCAAATAGCTGTTTAGGAAGTGACGATTTAATTGCAAGGTATGGAGGAGAAGAGTTCGCAGTCATCCTTCCAGGTACAACTTCTGATTCACTTGCGACAATAGCCGCGAGAATACTTCGAAACGTAACCTATTTATCGATAGCACATGAAAAATCTCTATGTTCAAAAACGCTCACCGTGAGTATTGGTATGGTTTGCCTTGATTGGAGCGAAACCGAGCCTGAATCTATGCGAGGGGAGACCAAACTAAGCGCTACCTCCTTTCTTGAAAAAGCAGATGCGGCGCTATATCGGGCTAAGAACGCCGGCAGGAACTGCGCTAAATTTTAGCCTTCGAGGCACTCAATGAAGCATTCAGTAAGGTTAACAAACCTTAAGCACTCACCCTCCAATATGAGTTTTCTTTATCAGCGCGTTAAGTTACACCACTTTAAATAGTCACATGTTATTTTGTGATTAAAAGTAATCACATTTTAACATGTGAGTGTTTTTGTATTTTATGGGTTGTTGTGTATAGTAAAGCGTTAGACCCATTGAAAATGATGGTGACATTAAGAACGGGAGCCGCTCATGGTACAGTCAGGTAAGCACACTAAATCGGGAAGTAGTGACACACGTCAAGACGCTGCTAAGCGGTTAAATGACGTGCAGCTGAACGATAAAAGTGACCACAAAGCAGGTGTGCTTACTGGCGATATATCCCAGTCTCAATCATTTTCTGATGACGATTTTACTTCTATTCTAGCCACCCTCAAGGCGCTACTCTCAAAATACGCTGACCAATACAGCGGAGACTTTGATGTTTACAGAGGGGACGCGTTTCAGTTAGTCGTTAAGCAGCCTGAGCACATTATGCTGATTGCTAGTGGGCTACGGCTAGCGCTAAAAGCCCTAAACCCGAGCGTAGATGTTCGAATTAGTGCTGCCGTGGGGGACGCACAGTTTCGCGCAAAAGAGGTGAAAACGGGAACGGGGGAAGCCTTTGTGTTGTCAGGCAGGGGGCTTGACGATATTAAGCCTTACCACCTCGCTTTTCATACGAGCCATCAAGCGCTTGAAAACAGTACACAGTTAATCACGCGTTTCGCTGATGCTCACCTTACAGGGCTAACGCCTACCCAATCTCAAACCTTATTGGCCTATATCGAAGCGTCAGACAAAAGCCATGAAAACGTGGCTGCCATATTGAATAAAAATAGAAGCAATGTGAGTAGAATTCTAAATGCCAGTAATTACAAACTGGTAGCAGAATACCTAAGCTACATGGAGCAGGAAATTAACGTGTGGAAACTTGGCCACCGGCCATTGAGTAACGCGCCTGTAAAATAATAACGCGGTCATTACGCCTTGGGTGTAAACATATTAAAAGCGAGCTTGTGAAAGGAGCGAGAAATGCTAGCTGATAACCTAGATACCAGCATGGTGACGACTATAGAGCAGCCCGAATTGCTGGTGGGGCTATTATTGGCACATATCCTTGCTGACTTTTATTTTCAGCCCTTTGCATGGGTAAAGCAAAGAAATGAACGCCATGCTTTAGCGTTACCTCTATACATACACACCCTTATACACGGCGTTCTTGCTGGAGCTGTACTGCTACTGTTATCTGAAAATATAAGCTTAACCACAATAGGTGTTGGCGCTATTATTATCGCGGTATCACATTTTAAAATTGATGTTATCAAATCGTATTGTGTGCAAAGCACGACAGCGTTTGTTATTGACCAAATAGCGCATGTGGTCGTTCTTTTAGGCGTATTTTTATACGCTACCGATCAGTGGCAGTATGTTCTTAGTGCGTTAAGGCAGCTTAGCGCTGGCGACTTGGTGATAACGTTGGCGTATCTGGCTGTACTTAAACCCAGCTCCATCGTTATTAAACAGCTGTTATCGCCGTGGAGTAGTGAAGTATTATCGAGCAACACACAAACCACTCACCCCAACGACCCGCCAACCATTAGCACTGAAGCGCAGCAAACCCTGTCTTTAGCTGGGCAGCGCATAGGGTATCTAGAAAGGGTATTAATGCTGACTTTTGTATTATTAAACCAGTTTTCCGCAATTGGATTCCTTATTGCTGCGAAATCTATTTTCCGCTTTGGCGATCTCACTAAACACCAAGACAGAAAGCTCACTGAATACGTGCTGCTAGGCACCTTTACTAGCGTAGCAATGACCCTTGTTATAGGTTTACTATGCGCTGCCGCATTAGGGCGATTACCCATTAAACCCTGAAAAGCATTAATTCGTTTATAAAAGCTATGTTACGAACCATGCTGTTTGATGAATCGAATAATGGGTATTTCAAACGCTATTATCTACTCACTAAGTCGTTAACCTGGTACTTAGACGACGCTCTAACGTAAACAATAGTCTCATCGTCGCTTATATTGCGAAGGCGGTGCTTAGCCGGTGTAGAAGACGCAACATAGCTGCCTGCGTTAAGCGTTCGCGCATTGGATTTATTCTCGTCTATGTAACTCAAACTACCTTGGATAACTACGGCTTTAAACTCATCACCGCTGGATGTTATCGAACCTTCAAAGCCTTTGTTAAAGCGCACCAGCATACCGGTGGCGGTGTCTTTTGTTCTATCTCCCCACAAATCAGCTGCGCCAGGGCTTTTATCGCCTCGAGCAGGGTTTAAATAACCCCAGTTAATATCTTCTGCCGTAGTTACTTTTGTTTCAGCCTGCACGCTGGGCGCAATGTAAACACTTGCGCTAACCAGTAGCGAAGCTATCGTTAATTTAGCGAGTTTCAGGTGTTTCATACAATCTCCAATTCGTTGGTTGTCGGCGTTGCTTATTTGATAGTCTCAGTTTATTCGTTAGAAAAAGGATAATAAACGACCAAACGCGCGAAAGACTTTCCTGAAAACAAGGATAATAAAAATGATCCACACTAATTCAGAGCGCTCGAGTAAAGTATGAAAACAGAAGACTTACAGGTTTTTATAAAAGTCGCAGAAGTAAATTCTATTACCCTTGCGGCCAAGAAGCTTGATTTAAGTTCATCTGCAACAAGCATGGCCATTAAGCGAATTGAAGAGCAACTTGGTGTAGAGCTGATGTTGCGCTTCGCGCTATGACAAAGGAAGCGGTAAAAGAGTCGCAGATGTATGGGTTTAAAGTGTGTAACATTCCCCATGTTATTTGTGCGTCACCGCATTATTTAAGCGAAAACAAAGCGCCTGAGGAATTAAGTGACCTTGCCCATCATAATGCGCTGCTTTATAAGCTATATGACCAAACGCACAATGCATGGGAGCTGACTAAAAACGGCGAAAAATTTCGAGTAAAAGTGCAAAGTAATCGCGCAGTAAACGATGGGGATATTGTTAGAAGGTGGTGTGTTGACGGGGCAGGTATCGCAAAAAAATCTGCTATTGATGTGGCCGAAGATTTGTTAAACGGAAAACTTAAGCGCGTGTTAACGCAGTATACGGTTCCGCTAACAGAAATGTGGCTAATGCTTCCCAGCCGCCATTTAATTACTCCAGCCGTCAGATTAGTTAGAGATGAATTGAAATTAGTTATAGAAGCGCGTCGGCAAAAACTAATTGAGAAAGGGTTACTTACTGAAAATGAATGGCCGAGTTTGAATAGCCTTTGATACCAGCTTAACTACACCCGAAACACTAAAATAGTGCTAAGTGGCTAAAATTCATACTTTTTGTGCTATTTCTAGATTGAATTTGAAGGCCGAATATTTTCTAATAGTGCTTGCAAAGGAATGCGACACATAAGTCTTATAATGCACAGTGCGGGATAGCGCTGCCACAGTATCACTTCGTCTACCTTCCTTTGTTTTCATAAAAAAGCTTCAGCACGAAATATTCTGCCCGAAGCGCAATAAGAGAAAAAACATGAAAGCAAAACTATTAGTTCCATCTTTAATTGCCGCCGCCCTTATCAGTGCTTGTGGAAGCACACCTCCCACACCTGAAGAGCGAGCGATGGCAAATCAAATGCAAAAAGCATTTCTCGCTAAGCTACAAGGCATGACAGTTCCAGCTGCTGCGCAGCAACAAGCCGCACCCGCCGCTAAACCGGAAGTATTGCTTAGTGCAGCCGAACTCGCTGAACAAAAGCAAAAAGTTGATGCAACAGGCGGCCCTGCTATTTTCTATCGCAAAAAAGATGGCATCATGATCGATGGGCAGATGTTTAACGATTTCGAAGGGCAAGTAGCGAACTTTGGTGGCAACCGATTTACTGGTGAATTTACCTACGCGGTTGAGAACTTCGACGGTTCTTTTACCCTTAAGTATCACAAAGCACATTCCTCGGAAGCGCCTATCAAGATTGGTACGGTGTGGAAGCGCGGTGGTCAATTTGAAGTGCGAACAGTAACTGGCAAAAAAGCGACGGGCAATAGTGTTATACCTACGTCAGATGGATTTATTGTAGGGCGTTCTGGTTCAGCTTTCCGTTACTTTATTGATGGGGATAGCGTTAAAAACATCACTCTGTTAGATAACTACCACATTGCCGAGCATCAAAAAGGCGACGCAGCATCTACCGGTTTTATCCTGCTAGAAAAAGACCCTCGTGATGAAAACGACAAAGTAGGAGGGTTGTTAAACTCGTTTAAAGAGTTAGGCAATACCTTTGGGCTTAATAAGTTCGATGATTATGTACTTGTAAGCATCGATGGCTATACCACGGTACCTATGGACGTGGGCTTAGGCGGTAAAAACATCGCAGAACACTCTAACTGTAAACGTCAAAATGCAGTGATGAATAAGTGTGAAAACGTTGAATTTAAAGAGTCACTTTATACTAAGTTAGGTTTGCCAAACTACAGTCATTATTATTGGTCAATCGACTGGGTTCAAACTCAGTCAGGTCCAATGGCAATTTACAGAACCTCGACCAAAGTTAAAATCGTAGATATCAACAACAAGCAAGTTCACACCGTGTTTTCACGTACACTAGGCGTTAACGACTTTGTTGTGATTGAAAATGCTGACGGAACAACCGGTATCCGAGCTCGCCTAGGCTTTAGTAAAGAAGAAGTAAAAGATATTGAGTCGTTCATCAGAAACAATACCACTGATATAGAGCCTATGCAGACCCTTCAATCGTCGTAGTATTAGCTTGATTTAGTTTTAACGCGAGAGAGGCTTACTGTTAGTAAGCCTCTTTTTTTTACCCCGTTTTTACAGCCTAGTTCTTCATTAGTTTTCCTTGTTGCTTTCGCCTAACGTTCTCATGTTTGGTGTAAATTGTGGCAGTGCTTCAAAGCTCTCCTGAGAAAATTCAGGGTCTTTGAAAAGGTGGTAATAATAAAATTTTCGTAGCGCCTTATGAAAAACGCGTACATCATTTTCATAGCTCACCATCGCGCTTACGTTAGTATCAGCAGCGCTTGATAATAAACGCTGCGTAAGCAAGGAAGGAGAAAGCAAGGCTACGTAGCTTGCAATGGTGTCTTTTTGAAGCGTGGCAGCCTGATAAGCTTTCGACAAGTCACTGGCAGTTTGATCGCCCACCTGTTGGAACGCGTAGTACCATTTCCAGTTAAATGATCTGTCTCTTTCAGGGTCAAATGTTGTGTAATCGGCCCACTGAGGATGAGTGGCAATAAATGCGCGCCACGTGTCTTCAACGGGCTTATCCCACGCACTATTTACCGCTTCACGTTGGGTAAGCACAATATCGCCACCTTCAGGTGTTTCTACCACCGCATTAATTACCGTGTGTGCGGTCACGGGCACAATAACAGTGGTAACAAGCCAAGCGCCTAGCATAATAGAGGCAAGATGCGTTGCACTGAAACTTGCAAAACGCATTGCGGCGCCAATTACAAGAACAATGGCACTCCATATTGCAATGTTACCTATTACTATCGCGCAAACGGTTAAAATAGAGGGCAAAGATGCACCATTAATTTACCCGAACACAACAAACGGAATAAGCGTAACAAGCGCTAAAGGAAGCAAAGTGACTATTACTCGTGCTGTCCATATAGCATGGGCGTTGCGTGCGGTTACATTAAGTAAATCGAAGCGGCGAGCTTCACATTCTTTTGCTTTTAAATCGTAGAGTAGCAATATGATAAATAATGGTAGCAATACACTGGTCACAAAGGCGAAATCAAAACGCCCTAAAAAAGCCAGTTCTGGGTTATCTGCATCGCTTTCATAAATTTGACCTTCTAATGCAAGCATGCGTATACGGTGCTTCCAAGGAAACACATCCCGTTCACCGACGGCCGTAAAAGCCAGCGGGGAAGGGGGTGAATACGTTAAGTGAAACGTATAGTACGCGGCACTACCGTAATTCGACTGATGGGCGAGCGCGCTATCTCTCTCGGCTTGGTCTTTCTCTAACAGTCGTTCAATGGTGGCCTGTTGTTCCTGCATTTCCGCGAAGCCTGTCCACAATGACACCACACTTAAAAAGAAAACGACTAATAACGTAAGCTTTATTTGCCGGTGACCGAAAACAAAACCCGCTTCACGTTTAAGATCGGTAAAACGCATCATGGGTTTAACCTCCTAACCGCCGCTTTTAAAAGCAAGACGGTAATGCATACCCAAATAATCAGTTGTAGAAAATAGATAAGCGCGTTTGAAATGCGTGTATCTGCTGCCTCGGGCTTAAAGTTAAACTCTGATAACAACGCCCAGTTGTCTGCACCGACAACCGCTTTATCAGCGGCTTCTTCGCTTGCGTTGCGATCCATATCCAGCTTGTAATCCAGCTTTTCAACATGCACTTTATTTAGCCCTTGAACAAACTCTAAACGCAGGGCCTCTGCTTCTCTTAAAAAGCGATGATGGGTTTCAAGGCTGGTACCCGCTAATATTGTAGAGATTGCGCGAACGGCAACCGTAGGGGATAGCCAACCAAACTGACGTGCAATATGTGCTTGTTCTAACTCTTCACCCATTCTGTTTTCGGCGAATTCATTAAGCACTTTTGCCTGTCTGCCTTCTGAGTACTGAGCAACAACTCCGCGGAAATTAACAGGAAGGTCGTCCACGGAATCGACATTGTATTTTGCTAATAAATCTTCTTTTAGCTTTTTAAATGCAGGGTCGTTAACGTCGTGACCGTCGCCCAAACTTCTAAGCTTTTCTTCTACTTTAAAGTCCGCTTCAAGTTTGCCCATAGAGGGGGCTGCATTCGTTGCGACGCTGCTGCCTAAGCGAGGAAGTAACACACATGCGAACATCCAAATAACAATAAGCGCGGTGAAGCTAACGCTACTTTTCTCAAATAACGCTGAACACGCAGTTACAACGGTAGCCCATAGCAAGAAGTAAACGGCGTAACTTAAGCAAAATAGCAGCACCACAAGCGGGCTTTCGCTTGAAAAAGCGACATATAAGCAGGCCAGAAGTAAAGGGAGTAAGAACAAACCGCTAGCTGCAATTAGCGCTAATAGCTTACCTAAGATTAGCTGCCAGCGAGTCGTACCTTGTGACAACAACAAGGTATGTGTTCCGGCCTCGCGCTCTCGCGATACACTGCCGTAACCAATAAGAATAATAAACAGTGGAGCAAGCACTAACGCAAGAAAGCCAGGGGTTAAGCTACTAAAACGCGTAAGCCCAGCCGATTGCCGCTGCTGTGCAAACATGGCGCTATTTTGCCGATGGCCTTCTAGGAAAATAGCGTTACCTGTGTAGGTGTCGACGCCAGGCTCGATTACGCTTAATGGCGTAGGGGCACGAAAAACGTAATGACCGTAATGCACCATGCGGTGAGGGTGCTTATCAGGCTGCGCTTTAAAGCGTTCTTCTGCTTCAGTTTGAAGGTGCTCTCTAGCGTGCGCGGCCTCTTCAATGTGAAATGCATTTACGACTAGGGCTGCAAGGGTCAGTATGGCCCCTAGCAACAGTACCGTAGCGGCGACTTTAGTGCGCAGCCAATAGCGCCACTGATCTGCACAAATGGTTTTTGCTACACTAAATATCATGCTTTACGCCCTGCAAATGCTGCGTGTACGGCTTCAGTATCAATGGGCGTATCGCCAATGCGCTCGAAAGAACCAGTTAGTTTACCGTTACTTAAAAGCACAATGCGGTGAGCCACTTGGCAAGCACCGTATACGTCATGAGTTACCATAAAAATGGTAGCGCCATTGGCGGCAAGTTCAGACACCAACGCATTAAACTCGTCAATAGCGGCAGGGTCTAACCCTGATGTAGGCTAATCTAAAAACAGCACGGGTGCATTGCGCAATAGGGCAAGGGCAATTGCGGTTTTCTGGCGCATGCCTTTCGAGTAGTTCGATAACGCCTTATTCCATGAATCTTCTTGAAGAGCTACTTTGCGAAGTGCTGCAAAAATGTCTTCGTCTGATTTTTCTACACCAGCTACCGAAAGAAAGTAGCGGATATTTTCCAAGCCTGAAAGATGACCATAAAGAGTGACCGATTCTGGCAAGTAAGCGACAGACTTTTGAACATCGTTAGGGTGAGTAGTGGCGTTATGGCCCAACACAGTAGCGCTACCACTACTTGCTTTCATCAAACCTAAAAAGGTTTTAAGCGTAGTTGATTTACCCGCACCGTTCCCACCCAAAAGCGCAAATACTTCACCCTTACCTACATTAAAATTGAGGTTATCTAAAAGTGTGCGATCGTCCACGCGCACAGATAGCGCATCCGCGCATATTACTGAATTTGTTTGCATTGTTTGGAAAAGCCATACCTTAAACTTGTGTGGTAATGTTATATTATAACTATAAGTATGGGGATAGGTTTTACTCTTATAAGTGAAAGAAAAGGCATCAAATTCATTTTTTAAAAAGTTTGTTTGCTACAAAGGTACATAATTACTTACACTTTTTTCATTATTTACTATATGAAATATGGCTTTAAGTTATTGTTTCATAGCTGTAAAAATGAATAATGTCTCCACCAAAGAAAGGAATCGCCCCTTACCCATGGACTGAGTAAATATGACCAGCGTTGGTAATCCGATAGTTTTACATTTTCACTGGAACGAAAGCGCAGTACTAAGAAGAAAGTGGCGTCGCTTTTCTTTAGGCATCAAAATTTAAATTGCATCAACAAGGACAAAAAATGTTTAAAAAAGCAATATTATCAGCGGCGCTATTATCCGTTTCTCTTTCAGCATCAGCCAACTGGGTATTGGGTGTTGGTTATGGAAATATCTCAGACAGTGACGGTGATATTGATATTAGTCTTGGAGGCGTTATTGCTTCGGCGGGCTATCAATATCAAGTAAATAGTAATTTTAACCTTGTACCTGAGGTACGTTTAGGGACTGGGATCAGTGACGACGACGTTATGGGAGTTAACGTAGAACTTGACTCGTTTTACGCCATGTCAATTCGCGGCGAATATACGGTAGCAGAAGGAATGTACATATACGTCGTGCCTTCTTATGGCAAACTAGAAGTTACTGCAAGCGCGGGAGGCTTTTCGGAGTCGGCAGAGAGTGATTGGGAGTTTGGACTAGGTGGTGGCGTGGGTTACAAATTCACACAGACAAGTGCCGTTGAACTATCTTTCGAAACATTTGATGACGTTGACGTGCTAAGCATTGGTGCTAAGTTCGCTTTCTAAAATATGCGTAGAATTAAAGGGGGGGATTATCTTCCCCCTTCATTAAATCTTTTATTTGTCTAAATTGCCGTGCCTTGAACGATTCACAAAAAGTCCATCAAAAGAAACAATACATTGATCCTACTATAATTCAGTAAGACTTAACCGCCCCATAAATCTGTTTCTTTAAATTTCAGATAGCTTATTTTGATAATACTGAAAGTACTCTAGAGGATGAGCCATAGTTTGAGCGTTGAATTTATCGCGTTGAACGTTTCATGCTTGAGGTATAAAAAAAGACGTCATAGGACGTCTTAATTTATTGAATTGGTGGGCTGGCGGGATTTGAACTATGCATTTTGTTTTTCAATTCAATGTCTTATGTTTGTGCTGCAACTAATGAATACTTTACAATTATTGTTATCCACAAAAATACGATGGGTACAATCAGGATGGCATTGTACGTTGTAGTTGAAAGAAAGTCGTTACTTTCGTCGAAACATTCATCTATTTGCTGATTATCAAAAATTTCATCTATTTCTGTGTCATGCAATATATTCTTATATCTATTCTTTAATATTGTCACTTGGTTTGATAATTGATTTCTAGATTTCTCTAAAGTCACTTTCGATGCATGTACAAACCAAAACACGAAGAACATAAATAATGTGCTAATTACCGCGAACTCAAAAGACAACATGTCTACATTACTTTTGAGGACAACTTTCCCAATAATTGCTGAGAAGTAAAAAGTTGCTAAACCAACAAGTGCCTTTTGATGACTTTTTTGTTTATCTTCGAACTTGTCTGCAGCCTTATCTACCAGTCCATGCATTAATTCAATTGACTTATTTTTAACCTCGATATATTGCTTGATATTCTCGCGAAGATATATTTGATAGTTTGAATGTAAACTTTTAATAAGGCTGTCGTCAAAGATTTGTGATATGTTTTCAACATGCTTGAGTGATACTAAATTTCTTAATAAACCTAACCTTGTATTGAAGTTATTATCAGCAAAAACTATTTCATATACTTGAAATATTGCCTCAAACCTTGATATGTAATTTTCGTCATTCTCAGTAGTTGATACGAGTGATGCATACCCATCAAATGTATAGAAGTTTCGAGGTGTATTAAAATCGAAACTGCTAGCGAGGCAAGCTAAGCAATATTGGCAGGAAATCAATTTGAAAAACTTGCTTAAGACGGGTTCATTAGCCATTGCTTTTGCTAATTCATGAGCATCTTCTGGTTTAAACCGATTTTCGCTCAGAATTGAAGGTATGTTCGCAGTACCATCTAACCGAGCATCGATAATAGGTAACCTATACTCAGATTCTCTCGTTTTAATAGAACTTGATCGAATTTTTACATAACTCAGTTTTCTGAGTATTTCATTAAAATTCGTGGGCATTGATTTTACGAAAGCTTCAGGTGAATAAATCAAAAACTCTGACTGTTGAATTTTGCTAAACTCAATTTGAATTTTATAGCTATGTGTATTTGTGTCATCATCTAAGAACGAATCAAGTGTTCTTAGAAGGTCATCTATAGAATCTTCATTTGTGATAGTATCATTAACGACGATTCGATAATGAACTTGAGTAGGCTGGATAAAATCCAGACATTCTTTCACTTCTTTAAACGCGGCGGACTCTATACCTCTTGTCAAGTCCGAATATTCGAACTGTATAGAATCTATGTCTTCAACAAGATTCATTTTCATGGCAGTTCGTCAATCTTTCTGAAGTCATGAGGAACGTTAGTAGACTGAATGACGACAAACTCTTTTGCCTCGGTGGTACCTGCGTTTTTTTCTAGTCGGTAAATATTTGACGTACCTGAATTGGCAACAAGCTGTATATCACCATCGAGCGGGTATTTCTTTCTTGCTCTCTTTCTCACCGCTTTACGATCTATCTCAAAGGTGCCGTCGAACTTTCTCTTATCTACAAAAGAATCAACTTTGTTTATGAATGGTTGAAAGTTGAGGTCTTCTAGAACTGGTGAATACTGCTCGGTTAAAGTTCTTTTTAAATGCAGATATATCGAAATCAGTATTAGATTTAAAATACCCAATCAAACAATCTCTCATATCAATAAAATCATTCTTCGATTGGTTCTTTATTGTTGTAACTAGAGCATTCTCTATTAATTTATATGCTTCGTTTGTATTTTCGGTGTTGTCCCTGCAGTACTGAGCTCGTAGAAATGATTTTTGCCAAAAGGCTGGGATCACACCATTAGAAGACGCTAATTGAATATTTTCTTCAAATGAATCACCGTTTACTCGAATAAAACATGACCTAAGCAAAGACTTCTCAATTGGTAAGCCCGTTTTGCGCAAAAAGCTGTCTTTATCAAGATAGTTTGAAAACTCTATTTTTGAGATGATAATAAAAACATCGTCAGACCTAGTAACTTTTGCAATAACTAGCGAACCTGAAGAAATCTTTGTATTTAAGTGAGCTATTCTAGAGTTGTAGTCTTTTTCTACATCTAGAAGATGCTGAGCAAGTTCCTCTACATCTGTAAGTCCGTCCTCCGATGCTAATTCGTCAACCACATTTCTTGCAAGTGAGTTACCTTCAAACCTTGCAAATCTAGAAGAGGGGTTAATGGACGTTTCGTAAGCAATTTTTAAAACAAACCGTTTAAGTTCTTCATCATTGATTGAACTTAAATCAACTTCGCTGTATGTGTCGTTATCGACATTAATTTCATAAACTGCGTAAGCATTAATGACTTGATCGGACATTTATTTTCCTTAATTTTGTATCCACCTACCATATACTTTCCTAATCATTCCCCAGTCTGCATGACCCATTTGTTTTGCAACCCACATTGGGTTTTTTCCTGCAGAGAGCATCATTGATGCATAGGTATGTCTTGTTTGATATGGATATCTATACAGTATTTTAGCTTTAGTAAGAGCAGGTTTCCATATATTGAGGTGGTTTAATTGAGTTGACCAGTCCAGTTAAGGATATAATTGAAC
>NZ_CACSIG010000031.1:0-269188 GCF_902705815.1 Alteromonas infernus | reverse complement strand
CCAGTCAGNGTGATTCAGGTTTCTTTCAACCTGACGGGTTTGCCAGCTTCGCTGGGCAAACAAAAAAAGGCTGACATTCAGTGTCAGCCTTTTTGATAACGCTATATATGTTGTACCGCGAACACTACATTTTTTCTAGTGTTTCGATGCCAAGTAGGGTTAATCCTTGCTCTAGCGTCTTGGCAACCAGAGCTGACAACGCTAGACGGCTATCGCGTACAGCTGGCTCAATACCGTCTTTTAACATCGGGCACGCTTCGTAGAATGACATAAATGCTGAAGCCACATCATATAGGTATGTGCACAGCACATGAGGCGTGGCTTCACGAGATACCGTACCAATTACCTCTTCAAACTGCATTAACAGAACAGCTAGCGCGTGCTCTTGTTTCTCAGCAATATTGATATCTACTGGCATGGTCGCCATATCCACACCCGCTTTTCTGAACAAGCTTTTCACACGGGTATAGGCATACTGAAGATAAGGCGCGGTGTTACCTTCAAAGCTTAGCATGGAGTCCCAGTTAAACATGTAATCAGTCGTGCGGTTTTTAGATAGGTCGGCGTATTTCACAGCGCCAATACCCACCTTACGAGCAACTTCTTTAAGCTCGTCTTCGCTTAAATCGTTGTCGCGTTCAGCAATGAGTTTACCCGCACGCTCAACGGCTTCATCAAGCAATTCAACCAGTTTAACCGTGCCGCCAGTACGCGTTTTAAATGGCTTACCGTCACTGCCTAGCATCATACCAAACGGGCAATGCTCGTAAGTTTGCTCTTCTTTCATGAAGCCTGCTTTACGGCCCACAATTTCAGTTTGCTTGAAGTGCAGCGCTTGACGCGCGTCAGTGAGAATAAGCGTACGGTCAGCTCTTAACTTGCCGCTGCGATAGCGCATTGCCGCAAGGTCCGTCGTTGCGTATAAATAGCCGCCGCCAGACTTTTGAACGATGTAAACCGCAGGATTACCTTCTTTATCAGCAAGCTCAGGTATAAACACCACCTGCGCACCTTGGTCTTCTACTGCAAGGCCTTTCGTTTTAAGGTCGCTGATTACGTTGGCCAAGTCGTCATTGTAAGCCGACTCACCCATAATATCTTTACGGGTAAGGCTTACGTTTAGCTTGTCGTACACTTCTTCTGAGTGAGTAATAGACACGTCAATGAACTTTTCCCACAGCGCCAGACATTGAGCATCGCCACCTTGTAGCTTAACTACGTATTCACGGGCGCGGTCGGCAAAACCTTCTTCTTCGTCAAAGCGTACTTTGGCTTCGCGGTAAAAGTCTTCAAGATCAGAGAGCGCTGTTTCAGCCACTTCTTCTTGCAACTTATCAGAAAGGTGCGCAAGCAACATGCCGAACTGTGTACCCCAGTCCCCCATGTGGTTTTGACGAATCACATTGTGACCCAAGAACTCGAGTACCTTAACTACTGCGTCGCCAATAATGGTGGTACGCAAGTGACCTACATGCATTTCTTTCGCTAAGTTAGGCGATGAGTAATCTACTACAATGTTTTGCTCAGGCGACTTTGCGATGCCTAATCGAGGGTCGGTTAACGATAATTCGCACTGGTTAGCCAACCATGCGTCGTTTAAATGAACGTTGATAAAGCCAGGGCCCGCCACTTCTAGCTTGCTGGCAATATCGTCGAGCTTTACTGTCTCAACGATTTTTTCTGCGATATCACGAGGCTTTTGCTTAAGCTGCTTAGCCAGCGCCATGGCGCCATTAAACTGATATTCACCAAACTCTGGTCGAGCACTGCGCGAAACGGGTACTGGCGCATTTTCTACGCCCATCTCTTGTAGAGCTTCAGTGAAACGGTTAACTAATAGTGCATGTATATTCATAATGTATCTTTTCTTAATTTTCGCGCGTGTTCGTAAATTGAATATCTGGGTAGCGCTCTTGCGCTAGCTGTAAATTCACCATGGTAGGTGCGATATACGTTAGGTTGTCGCCACCATCTAGAGCTAGGTTCTGCTCCCCTTTACGGCGGAACTCATCAAGTTTTTTCTCATCACTAGAGTAAACCCAGCGGGCAGTAGCAACGTTAACATGCTCGTAAAGTGCATCTACGTTGTACTCTGCTTTTAAACGCGCCACAACCACATCAAACTGAAGGACACCTACGGCACCCACAATCAAATCGTTATTCGCAAGGGGGCGGAACACTTGAACCGCGCCTTCTTCGGATAGCTGAATAAGTCCCTTAAGCAACTGTTTTTGCTTAAGCGGATCTTTTAAGCGAATTCGCTTAAATAGCTCGGGCGCAAAGTTTGGAATACCGGTAAAGCGGTAGTTATCGCCTGATGTAAAAGTATCACCAATACGGATAGTACCGTGGTTATGCAAACCTATAATGTCACCGGCATAGGCTTCTTCGAGCAAAGCACGATCACCAGCCAAGAAGGTTAATGCATCAGAAATACGCACATCTTTACCTAAACGACTGTTGCGCATTTTCATGCCTTTTTCGTACTTGCCCGACACAATACGACAAAACGCGATGCGGTCACGGTGTTTCGGGTCCATGTTAGCCTGAATCTTAAACACGAAGCCGCTAAACTTACCGTCGGTGCTTTCAATTGTGCCTTCTTCAGTTTCGCGGCCAAGTGGTGCTGGCGCCCACTCAACTAACCCGTCAAGCATATGGTCAACACCAAAGTTGCCCAATGCTGTACCGAAAAATACCGGCGTTAGCTGACCTTCACGGAATAGTTCTTGATCAAACTCGTTAGACGCACCGCGCACCAACTCAAGCTCGTCGCGCAGGGTTTCGGCAAGGTCGCTACCCACTGCAGTATCAAGCTCTGGGTTGTCTAGCCCTTTAATAATGCGCACATCTTGAATGGTGTGACCATGGCCGCTTTGATAAAGAATAGTTTCGTCCCTATGAAGGTGATAAACCCCTTTAAAGCTTTTACCACAGCCAATAGGCCAAGTGATTGGCGCACACAAGATATCAAGCTCGGTTTCTACTTCATCAAGCAGCTCCATTGGGTCGCGAATATCGCGGTCAAGCTTGTTCATGAAAGTCACAATTGGCGTATCGCGCAAACGGGTAACTTCCATAAGCTTACGGGTTCTGTCTTCTACCCCTTTCGCGGCATCGATAACCATAAGGCACGAGTCAACGGCCGTTAGCGTACGATAAGTGTCTTCTGAAAAGTCTTCGTGCCCCGGGGTATCTAGCAGGTTCACCAAATGGTCGCTGTAGGGAAACTGCATAACCGAGGTGGTTACCGAGATACCACGCTCTTTTTCCATTTCCATCCAGTCTGACTTTGCATGCTGGCCTGACTTTTTACCTTTCACGGTACCGGCGGTCTGCAGCGCGCGTCCAAACAACAATACTTTTTCAGTAATGGTGGTTTTACCCGCATCCGGGTGCGATATGATTGCGAACGTACGTCGCTTTTTAATCTCTTCTAGAAGTTTCTTATCTGACATCAATACTTATCTTCGTTATCTGTTATCCCTGCAAAACAATAACTTACAGGCGCGTTTTATATCGAATAAGCAATGCTTGTCCGCGCAAATTGTATATTGCGGTGAAACGCTTGATACGGCTTGGTAATTAATTGCGCGGATTTTAGCATTTTACTGGGCGTAACAGTAGAGCGAAATTACGTAGCACCTGTCTCATGACGGGTTAAATGAATCGACGGTTTAATTTCAAAGATGTCTTCAAGTTTTTAACATTCAATTCAACGAAAACCTTCACGTAGACGCTCAACGAACTTATTCACCTATTCGCCCCATAACCATTTACTTAGCATGCTAACCAAATAAAATACTTAGCATGCTAAATAAATTTACAAGTATTACGATGATGTTTTCAGAACCTATGCCGCTTCACTTAATCGCACTGTTTGCACGTACTTCAAGAAGATGCAGAAAAACGGTCACCAAATTTGTAGCCCACCTTGACCTCACTGAATCGAGGTGGCGTGTGATGATTCATATGGCTTTGCTTGGCGAAGGATGTACCCAACAAACATTAGCGGAAAGTCTTGAAATAGAGATGCCAAGTCTTACTAGAACGATCAAGCAATTAGAAACCGCGGGCTTGATCAAGCGTATTGTTGATGACAAGGATAAACGAAGCCGTTTGCTTTACTTCACACCAATGGGCAAAGGCCGTATGAACGATATTGAAAGCACGTTAGCGGCGCTGCGGGATGAGGTGTATGCAGGTATACCCGACGATGAGCTGAATACGGTGGCCCTATGTCTTAAAAAAATTGAGCAAAATGCCGTTAGGCTTCTGGAGGCATCTAAGTGAGTGAAAGAACACCCGACCAAGCTTTTGCAAGGTACGTGAAACTGGCTTTAGTAGCCTTTGCTGTCTGTTTTATATATTTTGTAGTTGCTGATATCCGCATGCCAATGACACCTCAGGCAAGGGTGTACCATCAGGTTACACAAATATCACCTCAGCTTAATGGCCCAATCATTAAGGTCTTAGTTAGCAACAATCAACACGTTGAAAAAGGGCAAGTATTGTTCGAAATTGACGATACTCCCTACAATATTGCACTTGAAAAAGCGCAGATTAAATTGGCGAATGTGGCACAAAATGCTCAAATTGACGCCCAGGTGGACGCAATGAAGGCAAGAATAGCAGCCGCGACTGCCATACTCGTAGAACGCAAAAGTGAATATCAACGATTAAACACCTTAATAGAAAGCAACGTAGTTTCTCAACAAGACGTGGATAAAGCTAACGCCCAACTTCAAAGCGCAGAGGCAGATTTGAGCGCACTTAAAGCTGAGTTAAACCTCCAGATTGTAGCTAGGGGAGAAAGAGGAGAGCGTAACCTCAAATATCGGGAAGCTCGCAACGCGCTAAATCGTGCAGAATTAAATCTGGCATACACCAGAATAAAGGCTCCGCACGAAGGCATTATGGCAAACATGCAGGTGACAAAAGGAACCTATGCCAAACAAAGCGTTCCCCTTGCATCTGTTGTAGATAACAAGCTTGACTTGGTTGCTGATTTTAGAGAAAAGTCGCTAACCAGTGTAGAAAAAGGCGTGCGTGCCAAAGTTGTTTTTGATGCGATACCTGGGAAGGTGTTTGCGGCGCAGGTGGAAGATTTCGAGGCTGGCGTTAGTGATGGCCAACTGTCAGCAAATGGCAAGCTGGCCGCTGTTGAAAAATCGAACCGATGGGTGCGTGACGCGCAACGCCAGCGCGTTCATATCAGCTTAGATGAAAGTGAAGCGCCATTAAATCGCCTGACCAGTGGTGCCCGGGCGACGGTTCAAATTGTTCCTAATAACCCCATTGAAAATTTTGTCGCGAATGTTCAAATTCGCTTTATCAGTTTATTACACTACGTCTACTAGAACAGGTTATGAAAACACAACTTAGCGATAATGATGTTCAACAGATGCTCAGAATTGCCAGCGGCGCGACTCTCGGGTTTACGATATCTAAGGCAATGGACTGGCCGAACCCGATATTTTTTACCCTTTATCCCATCTTATTGTTAGGGCTGGTAGCCGTTTTAAATGGGCACATAATAAGACAGTTTCTTGCAGCGACCGTATTCCCAGCAATGGTTGTGCTAGTAGTGTATGGTTTGTTTGGCACCCACCCGCTGCTTATTACACCATTAATCGCAGCAACCTTTGCTTTTTTATTTTGGCAAATGAGTAAGGGCACATTATTTTTGTTTGGCGCATTTTCTCTGGTTGGGCTGTCGTTACAGCTGCACTTCGCAAGTTACAGTAACGATGGAATAGACATTTACCCGTTGGTGATTTCAAATATTGGCGCAATTTTACTTGCTTTAGGCATCGCTTTTGCGTTGCACCTAATATTCCCAGATAGAGCACCGCGAACACCACCGCCTAAGGTCTCTAAAGATCAAGCGAGCATCCGACACGAAGTCATCTTATGCACTACAGTGGCTACGTTATCTTTTGCTGTATTTCAAACCTTCGATTTAGTTGATTCCATTTCGGCGCAAGCGGCGAGCATACTCATTCTTTTCCCTCTTTGCTGGAAAGGCGCCACCATGAGTGGCTGGCAGCGAGCACTCGGCACACTAATAGGGTGTAACCTTGCCCTGCTCGCTCAGCTGGTTTTGCTGAATTACAGTGACACGTTGTTCTTCGCAAGTTTCAGCTTATGGATATTGGTATTTTTCATCAGCCGCCAACATGTGCTAGGCGGTGGTGTTGCCGGCACGGGCTTTGGCGTACTTACCACATTTGGCATTTTGTACGGCCAGTCACTCTCTCCGCAACAGGATATTATTTATAGTGCGCTGTATCGCTTTTCATCGGTAGTGGTAGCCATTGCGCTTAGCCTGTGTGTTATTTATGTAGTACACAGTCTACTTAACAAATTCCAGCCTACACGACACCACACGTTTACTTAGTAATCCTGTCGTTATAACGCTTACTGGTTACAATTCGTGGACTAATAGTTGATTTGCTATTTCCAGTAAAGTACTAACGCAATTAAAAAGGCTCCGACGATATTGTCGAAGCCTTTTCCGCGAGCTGATAAAGCCCTTTACGTTACCAAAGATAAAGGAAGAAACTTAATCGTTCCAGCTTTATGACACCGTAACCACCGCCTTTCGCTTCTCTTCTTTTGAAAATGTCAACGCCTTGTTCAGATTATCAAATTCGAAAAGCGTTGGAATTTCAACAACCAAAGAGTGCTCTGCAACTTGCTCAAGCAGAGCCTCACCGTCTTTCACCAAGCGCTGCCATTGCGGTAAATCGCCATAATCATGCAGCGCGCCTAGGGCTATCTCATGATAAGAAATAGTACGCGTGAAAGGCGCATCTACAGGCACTTCAATACGTCCTAGAATACTCACTACGTGACCATTAGCTTCAAGAAGCGGTACAAGTGACGCCGCATAGTCTGGACCATTCGCGTCGAAAAGCGCGTAAAAGGTTTGCCCTTCAGGTTTACCGCGATGGATGGCTTTTACTCCCATCTCATCGGCTTGCTCTTGCGAAAAGCTTCCTGAGATAACATGTACATTAAAACCAGCCTGAGAAAGTATTTGCGCCAGCAATTTGTTAACTGCGCCCATACCGCTGACTAACACGTCTGCCCCCTCTCTTACCGGCACTTTACTGAACGCTTGCCAAGCAGTAAGCATCGGGCATGGCAAGGCAGCAGCCAATGCAAAATCTACGCTTTCTGGCACTAGCATTACGCGGCTAGCATACACTTCACTGTGGCCGGCAAAGCTTCCGTTTTCACCTAAGCTGTGATGGTATGCCACTCGCCTACCCAGAAGGTTGTTATCAACGCCCTCACCTACAGCTACAACAACACCCGCACCGTCCACACCGGGAATATGCCCTTTTTCCCAGTCGCGGGGGTTATCATCGATAAACTTCCAGTCTACGGGGTTAATGCCAATAGCATAGTTGCGCACGACAATACGCCCTGCTTCCGGCTTAGAAAATTCGCGTTCGTTTCGTATGAGTGCTGCGCCAGCTTGTTCAAATTGCCAAACGTTAGCTTGCATAAAAGCTCCTTAACAAGGTGATTTTTCCGGTTAGTCCCACGCAGGTGAAAAATCTGGGTTAGCTTGACGGTCGCCACAATCTAGCGCGTTAATTTTTGCGATATCGTCTGCGTCTAAGGTAAGTTCAAGCGCTTTGAAATTGGTTTCCAGGTTTTTGCGCTTAGTCGACGATGGAATGGTCACTAAACCATGAGCCAGCTCCCAGGCTACGACTACCTCAGCTGTGCTTACACCATGCTTATCTGCAATCGCAGTGATAGTCTCGTCTTTTAGCACTTTACCAACAGCAAACGGCATATACCCTGTAACTGTGATACCATGTTTTTCGCATGCGGCACACGTTTTTCGCATGCGGCACGTACTTTTTCATTGGTCAGATAAGGGTGAACCTCTACCTGATTCGTGGCGATAACGCCCTCACCTAAGATACTCACCGCTTCTTCAACTTGCGCTACGGTAAAGTTAGAAATACCAATTTCTTTTGTTAGGCCCATTTCCTTAACGCGCACCAATTCACCTAGGTACTCTTCCATGCTTTCGCCATTTTCCGGTGACGGCCAATGAATAAGTAGCAGGTCAACGTACGACAGTTGAAGCTTTTCCAAACTCTCTTTTACGCTATCCACAAAGCTTGCTTTATTCAGTTTGTCATTCCACACCTTGGTGGTGACGTAAAGGTCTTCACGTGCAACAAGATTGTTTGCAATAGCGTCGTTAATAGCGCGACCTACCGCTTCTTCATTGCCGTAAATTTGCGCCGTATCAATGTGACGGAAACCCACTTCAAGTGCCATTGTCACGCTGTTATAGGCTTCATCGTCTTTTAAGCGAAACGTGCCTACACCTAGCGAAGGAATTTTAGATTGTGACTGATTTACATTCGGCATGATGCCTCCTTGTTGGTTCCGTTATTTATGAAAGTGAGGTAATATGTGGTAAGCAATGCGCTGCATCGCGTCTTCTACCGATTGAGTATTACGTCTGAAGTGCAGGCCAATATGATCAACACCCGCGTCTTTCATTGCATTGAGTTCTTTGATAAGCCCGTTTACGCCAGTTTCAACCCCGAAACGGTGGCGTTTTATGGGCGCTTCGTCGTCTTTAACCAAATTAAGGTGAATAAAGCTAACGTAAGGCTTCTTACCCGCTACATTTCGCCATAGCTTCACGTGCTTTTTATGATCGTTCGGTGTACCTGGGTATGCCAGCCAACCGTCCATATTTTCACCTACCCACTGGGGGCTTTGCTGAGCGAGCCCTGCAACGTACAAAGGCGGCGTTGTTGAGTGCGGTAACAGCGACATGCCTGGCTTAAGGGTATTTTCGCCGTGCTTAACAATTTCAAGAGATTGCCTGAATTGCTCGCCTCGACTGTCAAAATCGACATCGAACAACGGGTATTCAACCGGTCTATCACCGCTAGCTACACCGAGGATAAGACGATCGTTACTCAGCTGCTGTACCGTTGCCGCCGCCTTTTTAACAAGCCATGGCTGCCTAAGAGGTAAAACAACAGCGGCTGTGCCTAACAGAATATTGTCGGTGATGCCCGCCAAATACCCCAAGTAGGTGAAGGTTTCAAAAACCTGCGCTGCGTCACCAAAGCTGGGGTCGTAAACCGGTACATCTCGTACCCACGCTGCTTTAAACCCTAGTTTGTCGGCTAACTGTATACGGCTGTGATGCTGTGTCATATCAGGTACACCAAACGGCGTACCTTTTGTGGCGTCGAAATACGCCCAGTCGTTATCTAGCGGAAGCTCTACACCTACAGAGAACGTCTGTTGTGCAAGCTTATCAAAAGTATTTGTCGCCATTGTGACCTCCCTATGCGCTCGTGGCATTATCTGCAGTATTGAGTGCGCGCTTGTCTAAATAGCCGCTGTAGCGAGTAACAACCAAGGCTGCGACAGAAATAAGGGCTCCAATCCACGCGGTATCAGATAACTGCATACCATCGACAACTGCACCGCCTATAATTGACCCTAAAGCAATACCAATGTTAAATGCCGCAATGTTTAAACCTGAGGCTACGTCAACGGCATTAGGGGTAAACTTCTCTGCTAATTGAACAACGTAAACCTGAAGTCCTGGGACATTGCCAAAAGCAAAGGCGCCCCATACCAAAACGGTGATCACTGCGGCCACTTTACTGCCCATGGTAAACGTCAGCGCAAATAAGATGACGGCAAGGGCTGAGAAAATAATGGTTAGTGCGCGGATTGGGCCCTTCTTGTCGGCCAATTTACCGCCATAAATGTTTCCTACAGCAACCGAAGCTCCGTAAACCAACATGATTAAGCTTATCGCTGATGGCGCAAACCCTGCTTCTTCCTGCAATATAGGCGCGAGGTAAGTGAACGCGGTAAACGTACCGCCATACCCTAAAATTGTCATGAGATAAACCAGCACCAAGCGAGGCTGAACCAACACCTTCATTTGTTCACTCAAGGTGGCCGGTTTACTTTGTTTAAGATTGTTCGGTACCAATAACGCGCTGCCGATTAGCGCAAGCGTGCCAAGCGCGGAAACAACAAGGAAAGTTGCTCTCCACCCAAAATTTTGACCTATCCAAGTGCCCAAAGGGACGCCCGTGACCAAGGCAACCGTTAAACCAGTGAACATGATGGCAATAGCACTGGCTTCTTTTTCTTTCGCTACCAGCCCTGTAGCAATGGTAGACCCAATGGAAAAGAACACGCCGTGCGCTAAGCCTGTCAGTATGCGGGCTAAAATTAAGCTCTCGTAGCTAGGGGCCTGCCAGGCAAGCATGTTACCTGCCACGAAAAGCGCCATTAAACTAAGCAGAACATGTTTTCTATTCCACTTACCGGTAAGGGCGGTAAGAACAGGTGCGCCAACGGCAACACCAACAGCGTACAAGCTAACAAGTAAGCCAGCACTTGGTAATGTGACGCCAAGATCTGCCGCTATGGTAGGTACAAGCCCCACTATAACGAACTCAGTAGTGCCAATAGCAAACGCACTTAATGTTAACGCAAATAATGCAATAGGCATTTCAATTATCCTCAAAAAGTAATTAACGTGATGGGGTGTCGTTGCCGACGCCACCTACTCCTTTCAAGCGGACAACTAAACCGTCTTTTGGGGAGTCATTTTTAAAGTGCGTACAGTTTGACGACAAATTTATTTGCAAAAAAAAGCACTAATGACAAAATACTTTTGCGAAATTTGAAAAGGTAAGGTGTGTAATGCCAGTTTCATCGAAGACTGAAGATTTAGAAGCGTTTCTAACCGTTGTTGATACGGGTAGTTTTTCAAGTGCTGCTAACTTGCTTAATCAGCAAGTAGCGAAAGTGAGTCGAGCTGTAACGCGGCTTGAAGATACCTTAGATGTAACCCTATTGAATCGTACTACCAGACGGTTAGAGTTAACCGAAGAAGGCGAGCTTTTTCTGCAATATGCCAGAGATGGCTTAAACGTGTTGGAAAAAGGCGAAGAAGCGCTGCGGCTTTTAAAGCGCACACCTTCGGGAAAACTTCGGGTAGATGCGGCAAGCCCTTTCGTTTTACACCAACTTGCCCCGTTAGTAGGTGAGTTTCGAGAAGCCTTTCCTGATATCACTCTGGATATCACTAGTCACGATAGCATTATCGACCTATTAGAACACAAGACGGATATCGCAATACGCATTGGCGATTTGAGCGACTCGAATTTGCACGCTAGACGTTTAGGAAAAAGTAAGCTGCATATTGTGGCAAGCCCCCAGTATCTTGAAAAATATCCCCTATTTGAAAACGAAGGTGGCATTAGCACGCTAAACAAACACAAACTGATTGGCTTTAGCGACTCACCGAGTTTGAATAAATGGCCACTTAAACAAGATATCAATTTGCAGTACAGTCTTCGCGCCTCAAGCGGAGAAACTATTCGCCAGTTGTGTTTGGCAGGCCAAGGTATTGCGTTACTTTCCCACTTTATGGTTCATAAGGATGTTAGCGAGGGCACGCTTGTCGATTTGTTTAGCGAGGACATCGTCAGTCCAAATCGCAGAGAATCAGTGCAGGCGGTGTACTACAAAAATAGCGCCGTATCGTCTCGTATCTCTGCGTTTTTAGACTTTATCCAGCCGCGGCTTACGCTTTAAAGAACGGCTATTTAGCCTGCCCCTTGCCTAGCATTTTTTTAAGCGTACTTTGAGGAAGGCCATTCACAATAAGCGCTGCAATCATCAATATAGCGCCGGCCACCACCATAGGCAGCAGAGTTTCTTTAAGCAGTAGCACTGAGCTTACATACCCAACGATTGGCGTAAGCGTACTGATTAAAACGATTTTATCTGGCGGCAATTTTGGCCCCGCCGCTACCATAAGGCCGAAACCAAGCCCTGTTGCCACCGGCCCTATGTACGCCAGCAACAACCAGTCGCTTATATCGTAAGCGCCAAAATTCGGCGTTGGCTCTACCATAAGAGCAATAGCAAGCATGGCGAAACCTGCAATAGTAAACTGCCAGAACACCGCTTCAATAACACTTCCTTTCCACTTGTGGAAAGACACCCGCCTAATAGCGACTGCCCACAATGCAGACGCGAGCAACATACCAAAGAGCGGTAGCCATGCGCCCGGTTGGCCCGAGGCAAATAAAATCATCGCACAGCCAATAGTTGAAATTCCGGTAAGAATTAATCGCTTTGAGGGCGGGCGTTGTCGATACCATAACGTATCAATAAGTAGCATCCAAAGCGGCGTCGTATAAATGAGAATACTAGCGGTTCCAGCAGGGATATATTGCAGCGACACCGTAATAAGCCCCATCGACAAGATAAACTGGAAAAATGCGACCACAAAAACCACTGACCGGTCTTTACGATTCAATACCGGCAAACGTTTCTTAGTAATAAGCACAAAAAGCGCGAGTACTGGAAGACTGAGTAGAAAACGCAGGCAAACCATCCACACCGGGCCAACAATTTCCAGGCCCAATTTCATGCCCGGCCAATTAAGCCCTAAACACAACACTGCAACTAAAAGCATTTTGATACCTTTAGATTGCGCTTTTTCCGCCACCGATAATGAAGACATGCGTTTTAAAAAATCCAATTACACGAACTGATTTGAGAGAAGCCATCACCGCCACAGGGGTTTAATTTGAGCGGGATATAATATGGGCGCAAATATAAGCCAATTCGCGAGGGAATAAAACCTCCCCATCCTGTTTACACGCCAACTTATCGACCAAATGGTCAAGTTTTTAGTTTGCTGTGGAAACTTTGTTATACGGCGGGTTGTCCATTTGAGTTTGCGACTTCGAATAAAGTTTTGAAGCTCTCTTTTTGTTAAGAAAGTCATTTGATAATTCATGTCTATATTCGCTGATAAAAAGCTGAAATGAGGAGAGTTCAAAGACGAGTTACATACATGTTCCCTAAATATACACAGCAATAGAAAGTAGCTTTCTTTGGCCTTTTTCTATTTTGCTTACACTGTGCATATATTTATCAGGGCGGAAAAAGTAAACACGATTAAAAAGATTAACAATGACTTTCTCAGCCCAGAACACGCCGCCTTGTTCAGGCTTTTTCAGCACAACGTTAAATTTAAAATAACGCCCGGCCCCCATTGGGTCATTATGCTCTAGCACGCGATGCCCTTCTTGATAAGTAACCACGTTAATGGCAAAACGCCTTGATGAAAAAATAGGATGGTTAAGGACTTTAGCCATGAGGGGTTTCCTTGTAGAGTTTCAATAAAGTCTGCAACACTCTTGCTTCAAACACGCGCTTCGTAAACGCCTAAACAATGTACTTGTAGATGCTACATGTCGCGTTATTTGGTCGAGCTAGTTATGTTTGCCGTGCAGGAATATTGTCTCAATATAAGGTTAAGCACGCTACCGTTCTAAAATACTTGATGAGGCGGGTTTGTACTTTGTTATTCACTAGCGCTATATGTAAAAGCAGAACGTAGCGCTGCTGATAATGAGCTTAATAAACGGCTTTTGACCATTTCATTATTTTGGCGTTTTCCTTCCCCGTCCTTGGTGAGTTAGCCTCGTAACTTTTCGTGGTGTAGTAATTTTTGCGGGTTTCTATGTGTTCAAACCCCGAACTTTCATAAAGTTTAATGGCAGCGAGGTTACTTTCTCTCACTTCTAGCCACATTTCTATCATGCCGTTTTGCTCTGAGGCTGTTAGCACATAATCTACTAGGGCACGTCCTACGCCCTGCCCTCGGAAGGCATCATCCACCGCAATATCCATTAATGTTGCTTCATCTGCTACTTCTAAAACAATGGCATACCCAATGACCTGCTCGTTTTCGTAAGCAAATACGCCATAATAAGGTTTGGTAAAGCAATCTTCAAAGGTGCTGAGTTTCCACGGTACAACTTGCGCCTGCTGATGGATTGTATGGGCATGCGCAATTTCGGCTTCTGCACCTTTTTCGGGTGTTAGCTTTAGTTTGACCGCCACTACTGCTGTTCGCTATTTGAATTATTTAAGGCAGCGCCAACAGACACTAACTGCGACCAAAGCTCTCGCTTTTGTTGTACGGTAAGCTTAAGAGGAGTCGCAGGTAATATAATGGCAGTATCGCTTATCGATAATGTGCGACCAATCATGATTGTGCTTGCCCAGTTCGAGGGTACCCCTACCTGTATACAGGCGAGTTGCAAGTCTTTTAACCACTGTTGTGACTTAGCTTTTTGCTCTGCGCTTAACGGAATACCATCAGGAGAAACGGGCAACGGTGAAGACATTGACGCACTTTCACTTTTATTCGGGGCTTTGGTTTCAGACAAAGACGCCGTGCTTTTTTCTGTTTTCCCTTTCTCGTTATTATTATCACCCACAGAACCGCTCACACTAGCGCGAAGCTGAGCCAAACGAGATTGCTTTTCTTCCTTTGAAATCGGTGTTGAAGTTACAGGAACCTCGTTTGCACCCACAACCTGTGCAGCTGGTGAACTATACAATTGGTTATTGGTGCGTGCTGTGCCTTCTTTGACCTTCTCATTATAGGCTTCTTTTGTGATCCACGTTGGGATCCCAATTTCCTGGAGTACTGCTTGTTGATAAGAGGTTAAAGACACTTCACCATCCATTTAAATTAAGACGCAGCGTAAATTCACTAGCATTCCATCACAGTTTACTAAAAGTGCTTGTTCTATTGAATAGCCATTACTTATAACGTTGGACAATATCCTTCGCTATAGGCATAAAGCGGGCGTTTTTATTAGGTGCTCTTAGAGGCCGCTACCTTACAAGCCGCTATAAAATGCGTTATTAACTATGTTTAAATCCCGCCCTGTTAAAACAAAAGCGCAGATAGAAAGCTAATAAATGAAAAAAGCTTTTAATAAAGGAGACACAAAGCTGAAAATAAAAACAAGGAAAAAAAGAAAAGTACTCGAGAAGAGAAAGTGGCAGGGGTGGAGGGACTCGAACCCCCAACCATCGGTTTTGGAGACCGCTGTTCTACCAATTCGAACTACACCCCTAGCGCGCTGTGCATTATACGGATGACATTAAAAAGGTAAAGCCTTTTTATCACAACTAAAGTTCGCATGCTCAATTAACACCCAATGCGCTGTTTTTTCAATCGAATGCGGGTTAAGTCAATGCGTCGTTGGCTTTTAGCGCCGCAAACCAGAGGTCATTCGTTACCGAAACTATCTCTTTATGAAGGTTGAACTCCGCGAGTGCAATCTGTTGATTAATTCTCATTTTATCTGCGTAGCGCTTTACGAGTTCGGTACTTGTCATGCTATCTAGCTTATTGATAAGTGCACAGCTAGCTAAGTCAAAATAACGGTTTCCCATCGCAGCATACTCCCAATCAATAACAGTGAGCGTGTTATCTCGCCTAATCAATATGTGATTTACTGCTAAGTCGTTATGACATAACACACTATCGTTTTCGGCCTGCTCGCTTTGCAAAACCTTAGGCCGCAATCGCCCGGCTTTTTGGTACAAAATGCTATCCGTGTTTAGCTTAGCGATGTCAATATAGTGCTGCCATCTTGCAGCGAGTTTTAGCGGGTGGGCCTTTATCGACAGCTGATGAACGCTGGCAAGGGTTTGAGCTAAACGCTGAGGGGTTAAACTTGGGTTAGTTGTGTCGCTTTGCCATTGCTCTACCCAAATTGTTTCATCATCGCTTAACCAGATAGGTTGTGGTGCTAAACCTAAGCGACATAGTTTTTTCTGCAAAGCGAACTGATAAGTGCGGTCAATACCGCTAAAGCGATCGTCACCTAACCACTTAACAGCAAAATCACCGACACAGCACGATTGTTTTGGGTCTCGGCCTTGGTTTTGCTCTCCTTCAACCACTTGGCCTGTTTGGCGGTGCCTGAATGCTTTCTCAGAATCACTGTGAAACTGCAGTTTTCTTTCAGTGCCTTCATAGTGTAAAGCAACATTTTGAAGTCGATAAACATGGTTTACAGCCCCAGATGGATGCACCGAAAGCTGGGCACTGTCACTAAGTTTAAGCGCCTTTCGCAGCGTGGCGATGATATCCAACGTGCTCACCTTGTTTTTTATATTGCACTAACCACTGATAATAACCAAATACGGCAAAACCCACATAGCCTAGAAACAGACAAGCAGATAATGCATAGCCCACTTGCAGATATAAATAGGCAGAAGCCAGATTAATGAAAAACCAGTAAACCCAGTTTTGCAGGATTTTATGGGCCACCATAAATGTGGTGACGACACTCAGTAAATTAATACTCGCATCTAATAGTAGGTACTCACTATTGAATTGCGAACCTGCCACCAAAGATAAGCCCCACGCCATTAAAAGCATACTAGGTACTATTAGTAAATGTATCCATAAAGGCCAATGACGAACGGGCTTAACACTCCCCTCTTCAGTGCCTTTAGACCACTGATAGTAGCCATAACCTGCCATGATCATATAAAAGAAATTAAGCGCTGACTGAAAAGGTAAGGTAACTTGCCAAAATAACCAGGTATAAATAGCGGTGCTGACAAAAGCACACAGCCAGCACCAGCTATTCTGTTTAGCAGCCAATAGCACATAGGCTATAGCGAGCACTACCGCTACCCACTCCAATAAAGAGGTAGCGGCAATTTGTGAGGTAAACTCAGAAAGAAAATGAGTCATCAAGACGACTTTCTGGCTTGCATAGCATCAAAGTTGAGAAACTTAGCCACAAAAATAGCTTGCCCTACTTCTTCATGGGTTCTTTGCATTTCCTCGCCTAATATCTTCATAACGACCCCGTAGTCACCTGTTACCTGAGTGCTGGTTGAACTTGTCGACACCGAAATATCGCGGTAGTTATTTAGCCTATCGATAAAATCTTGGATGGGCGGAATGTATTCGTTTACCAGAGGGTACAACGAGAGTTCAACCATAACTTGCATAACTGCTTCCTTTTATTTTAAAACGTGTACTTTACGGTAACACCAAATTGACGACCGTTACCTAGCTGATAGTACGGCTCGTCAAACGCATACTCATCGCGAGGGTCGTTACTGAAACCACCGAATCCTCGGGTGTAATACTCTCTATCAAAGGCATTTTGAACCCACAACGTCGTCTGCCAATTTTCGTGTAATACAACAATTTCAGAATTCACTAATGTGGTGCTTGGCGCAGTTACATCATGTCCGTCTGAGAAGCGGTATTCACTTTTGTAGTCTATGTCTACACGCCAAAGCACCGTTTCAGTAAGTGCGTACTCACTATAAAGGTTTGCAGTCCATTTAGGAGACTGCGCTTGCCTTTGCTCTGTTACTTGCGTGCCGTCGGCAAGAGTATAACCTTCAAATGTCGCGCTCAAATACCCCACGCTTGCATCGACCTGCCATGCATCGGTAGCAAACCAGCTAAGCTCTATCTCAGCACCTTTATTTGTTCCTAAATCTGCATTATCGATAATATCAACGAACCCTGCCGTACCGTCATCGCGAGTAATAACGTCAAAATCACTTACCTGTGTGTCTTTCCTATCCATGTAGAAAAGCGCTGCTCTTGCGATAAGTTCTGGCGTCATCAAAGGGCCTTTAAACCCTATTTCATAGTTCCAGTTATATTCCTCATCGAAAAAGCGCTGTTCGTCATTCACACGGCTGTCGGGGTTAAAGCCAGCGCCTTTATAACCGCGAGAAATACTGCCGTAATAGAAGTGCTCGCCCTGTGTATACTGAAGCGCCACTTTCCCACCGACCATGGTAGTATCGAAAGCGCGTGTAAGCAGGTTATTGTCAGCGTAGTCAAAATCGTAGTTTTCTAGCCTTAGTCCCGCAACTAACACTAAATTATTGTTGATACGGCTTTCAGTATTAGCGTAAATTGCCGTCGTTGTTGGCGTGTATTCACTGGCGAAGTCGTTATCGAGGTAGGTGTATTGTCGAAGCAGTTGCTCTTCGGTGTTTTTGTAAAAAACACCTATAGTCCAGTCGGTTATGCCATCGAACAATGCGGCGCTCTCGTTAGACACAAAACGAATTTCTCCTGTTTGTGTATCTACATCGCGATAATACGCATCGAATGAGGTATAACCCCAAGGGTGAAAGCCAGTGAATGTCCAGTCTTCGTCGTAGCCATAAGCGATATTATGCGAGGCGTGGGTAGCAATGAGAATTAGATCGCCTGCCGCCGTTTCTGTTGTCGAACGGGCGCTTACCGCATGGGTTTGATGCTCATCAAAGCCAGGCTCGTCAGATAAGGTTCTATTATCATTATCTAGTGAAAAAGCATCATACCCATTGTCGATATCATACCATCGATAAGTAAGCGCAAGCGTTGTACGCTCATCAACATGCCCTTCTACAGCAAAACGCAATGCGGTTTCATCAATATTGTTGGTGTCACGTCGACCGAGAAATGTGTTTTCAACAAAACCATCACTGCTATTGTGAACCAGCGCCACGCGATAACCCCAGTCACCACCTATGTCGTTCCCTGTAGCGCCTTCAATTCGGTAGGTATCTTTATTGCCCACTCGCGCCTCGACATAATCAGGGGCGTCGCTACCAACGTCATTGCTTGAGAGCTTCACCGCACCGGCTAAAGCGCCTGTACCGTAAAGGGTAGCTTGCGGGCCGCGATACACTTCAAGTTGCTTAGTATCAAAAATTAAGCCTGCAGCAGCTAGACCAGAAAAATCGAACTCATCAACGATAAAGCTAACCGATGGGTTAATAGGCTCGGCAAACTGACTACGCTCGCCAATACCTCGAATTTGAACGAATCGCCCACGAGAGGCACCTGCGGCAAAGTTCACGTTAGGAATACTGTTTAGCACGCTATCAATATGAGTAGGCTGTCTGCTACTAAGTCGCTCCTGATTTAAAATAGTGGCACTCGCACTTAGCTGGTCTAGTGTAGTTTGACGAAAGTCCCCGGTTACCACAATGCGCTCGATATCAGTATTAGAGGCAGTTGTATCGGCATTAGCGCTTTGCTGCTGGCCATACGCGGCAACAGAAGTAGCAATGAGTGTAAGTGTGAAAAGTGTTTTATACATGGGATCTCTTATTCTTACTTAAGAAAAAAGATCCGGGTCTAACGGCAGGTTATTAGGCTATGTTGTGAACCATTCCTACGCCGGTATTATCCGGATCAGGTTTAAGGGTTCCCACTAAAGTGGATCTCAGACCGAAAACGGACACCCCTTGGTATAGCGTTGAGCCCTTATTAATAAAGCCTCAACTTCTGCGACGGAGTCTACCAGTTCGATAGACATCGTCAAGCAGATAACACGTTAAGCTAACTTCATATTTTTTATATGATATATAGCGAAGGACGCTGCGTTTTATTCAGCGTCTATGTTCATATTTAAACGACGAACTTCGTCATCAGTTTGCGCTTTTAAACCTTCCAGCGTTTTACCGTGTGCTGTTGGCTGACGTGTGTCTGGGTCAACTTTTACGAAAACGATATCGTCTGCAAAACAGATGGTTTTCTTTGTAGCTTTATTGCGTACTAAACAGCTAACAGTAATAGACGTGCGGCCCACCGCTTTGGTTTCTAAGCCAAACTCTACAATATCACCTTGCATGGCTGGTGACTCGAAGCTAATTTCGCCGATATGCTTGGTAACCAAGCAATTAGTTTCCAACTGACAAATTGCCCAAATTGCGGCTTCTTCGTCAATCCATTCTAACGCGCGGCCACCGAACAGAGAATTGGCATAATTAAGGTCATTTGGCATCACTAAACGCCGAGAAAGAAAGCGCATTCGAATTCCTCATAATAAATCGCTACTATAGCGCTAGATTATACCGAAAAAAACTGTTTCATGGCGCTATCTCAATTATGTGAGTGGGTTTTAGCCCCCTTCTTTACCGAACATCAAAACTCAACGTTGCGGTTGCATCGCAGGTTATTGGTGATTTCTGGCCGCGACGAATTTTGTCACAACGCACTAACCACAGTGACTAATGCTATCGATAAATCTAATACCGTTAAATACAACCTCTTTACCGGCGAAATGTTAAAGGGAAAGAAACGCAAGCAAGTATTAGGTAGTGAGTGGGATATCGCATTTTTAGACTGTAGAGACTTTTTCAGACCTGGCGATGTCATGGCTGTAGCAGGCACGGTAAAACAGCATGGGTGTTTAATTCTTATCTGCCCCCCGTTTACAACGTGGCCTGAAAACGCTGCCGTTTCGTTTATTTCTGAAGGCTATAGCCTGAAACGCAGCCTTTATCTTGCGCGCTTTATAGACCGCCTTCAAGGCAATCCATCCATTGCTTTTTACCGTGAAAGCGCGACTACCCTGCCAGACATAGCCCGCTATGAAGTAAATAAACTTGATGCTGCAAATGCTTATCGTGGCGCTTTGTTTAAGTCTTATGAGCAAGAGCACGCATTTAACAAGCTAAGCCAAGGGTTCTACCATAACCAACTTAATGCGCTTATCACCGCGCCAAGAGGTAGGGGAAAGTCGTCTCTTTTGGGGTTATTTATACAAAAGCTGATAAGAGAAGGCCATCGCGTACTGTTAACCAGTGAACGTCAGGAAAACGTCAAAAATGTTTTTGATATTCAAAATCCAAGCGAAGATACTAAAGATAACCACACTAAGGGCATAGAGCAGATACAACCCGCTACATTACCATTTAAAGGAAGAGAAATAATAACCAATGGCACTGTAAAGTGGGTACCACCAGATAGCGAGCTGCTGTGTAGTACTGATAAGCAAGATTACGATGTGGTAATTGTAGATGAAGCTGCATCATTGCCACTGCCACTAGTGCATAAGATCATCAAACATAATAAGCAGTGGATATTAAGCACTACCCTTTTAGGTTATGAAGGTTCGGGCAGCGGCTTTATACACAAGCTTCTACCTAACTTGCCACCTTCGGCTATACACCTTACTTTGACAGCCCCTTTAAGATGGTATCAGCACGACCCACTTGAAACCTTTCTTAACGAAACATGTTTGTTCGAAAGCGATAGCTCAGCGCTGATAGACGACAAGCACATCGAAAAAAGTGCAGCTGACATCATCGAGCATAGCGCATTTAATTTATCTACCTTTGAAAATGTTAGGGAACAGACGCTACAACAAATTATGTCTTTACTCGCGCTAGCCCATTATCAAACAACACCTGATGATTTCATGCGTTTAATGGATAGCCCAGATGTTCTAATAGCTTCGCTTTCGCTAGATAACATAATAATAGCTGCCTCTATTATCAATATCGAAGGAGGTAAGCGTCTTGAAGAAACCGCAGAGGCTATAGCTTCGGGAAAGCGCAGGCCGAAAGGTCACTTAGGCGCACAGCGACTTTGCTTATTATCTGCAAACGGTACTGCTGCTACCTTTACGTACTGGCGAATCAACCGCATAGCGGTGCACACTAGGCTGCAAGGTAAAGGAATTGGTAGCGAGCTTCTTAGAAAAATTACTAACGAGAGTTATAGGCATGGCATTGATGCGATATGCACATCCTATGGCACTACGGCTAAACTTGATGCTTTTTGGTGTAGAAACGGCTTTGAGGTTGTTGATTACGGCCGAAAGCCCAATAAAGCAAGTGGAGAAACCAGTGCTCTGGCCGTGCTCGCCCATACAAACAAGGTAAAAATGCTCGTGAGTGAGCTTATAGCGTTACAAAAAAGCTATCAGTCTACGCTTGGGCTTTTTTCATTACCGACTAGCATTATTAATACCTATCAACAAAAACTACACCACTTTATCGACGGCTCACGGACGCTAGATGATGTATGGCCCATACTATGTAAAATTGCGAAGTTTGATGGCGGCATTTTCAATGACAAGCCTGGTGATGCGAGTGGTTCGGATAATGCCAATAGTGCGGATAGTCTAAAGTATAGCGACTATAAGCCAATACAAAATATCGCTAAAATAATTAACGAAAATTCGCGGTTGATAGATGTATTTATTACGTCAAATATCGAACTCAAACAGCTTTGTAGTGCGCTTGATGCAAAAGGCTTGAAAGAAGCGACCAAAAAATTAAGAGAAAAACTAAAGCCAGCATTTTAGCGAAGCGATGAGTGGCCGACGCTACATACGTTCAGAGAGAATTTAGTAAACGAGCGTTGTGTACCTACCGAAAACAAGAAGCTATTTAATACAAGAACCTAGCCTGTAGATAACTTTCTATCTCTTCAACAATTCCCCAAAAACAATAAAGCATAAAAAAGCCTCCCGAAGGAGGCTTTTTTGGCTAAGACCGAATATTAGATGTTAATACCACGGTTCTTCGCTTTTTCCTTAATATAAGGTTCCCACGCTGCTGCGTTGCGGCGTAGTGAGCGATCTTTCTTAGCTTCTTGTACATGCTTGTAAGCAGACTTGAAGTTACCCGCATAGAAGTTCGCTTCCATAAGTGTGAAGTGAATTTTCTCTGGGTTTTCAGCACCGCGATCCAAGGCATTTTGTAGTGCTTTGATGGCGCCTTTATAGTCTTCAGCTACAAGTAGAAGCGTACCTTGCTTACGATAATGCTCAGGGTCTGAACTCTTAGCCGCCGCTTGTGCATACAAGTTAGCAGCCGTTTTAAAGTTCTTAGCTTGGTGATATGCATTAGCAACATTAGCAATCATATCAGCATCATTTTTCAACAAGCCTTCTTTCATGTGCTTTTCAAGCAATTTGGCCGCCTTGTAAGGCATACCATTGCTTTGATAAAGCTGCGCAAGCGTTTTAATTTCCGACTCTTTTTCTAGATAACCTTGCATATAAGCAAGTTCTAGCGTTGAAAGACCTTTTTTATAGTCTTCAACTAAGATGTAGAAAAATCCTAAACGCGACCACCACGTTTTCTCTTGCGGGAAAGTTCTAACAAGATCTTCCGCAACAGCAACCGTTTCTGGGTACATCTTACGCTCGTAGTAAGAAGTCAGCTTCAACACATACGGGTTCTTGTTTGGCTCTTCATACAAAGCAATTGCCTTGTCTGCCGGCTCTACCATCTTCGCTAACTGCTTAGATTCGAAATAAGCCTGTGCCAAACGCGTATACACGTCTGCGTCTTCTTTACACGTGAAGTCCATCCACTCGTTATACCATTTAATGGCATTGGTGTACTTCTCTTCCTGCATGCTCAAATCACCTAATAGCTTAAGTGTTTGAGAGTGTTCAAGGTCGTTAAGCACTTTTGGTTCAACAGATTCAACCAAATAGTTTAACGCTTTTCCACCTTGACCTTCTTGCGCAGCAAGCAAGTTACCAATAAAACGCTTAACGTAGGCTCTATCAAAATCGTCCGAAGGGTCGATTTCATAAAGCACGTTTAACGCTTCGTTGACTTGGTCTTCATTGTAGAATTCAAAAGCTTTTTGAACTTTCTTACCGGTACGCTCACCTACTAGCGTTGTTTTACCCTTTTCATAACCAGGACAAACAACAGGTGCAGACTGCGCTAGGGCAGCGGGTGCTGAAAGCACCGCACCTGCGCCTAGCACTAAAGCAACGGCTGACATTTTGAATGTACGTTTCATCATGATCATTGCTCCAGTTTAAAGTCTAGCTGTACGAACATGCCAGGTTGTTTAACCGGCTTGCCATCAACGATCTTAGGCTTGTATTTCCACTTACGTAGAGCACGACGTGCTTCACGGTCGAATACGCGCTTAGGTTCAGCTTCAATAACTTCGATATCTTCAACACCACCAACTTCGTTGATAGTAAAAGATAGTCTTACCCAACCTTCACGGCCATCACGGGCTGCATCAGGTGGATATTTCGGGTCGATACGAACGATAGGTGTTGCTTCACCGTCACGTTGCATAGCACCAACACCACCAATGTTTACACCAACACCACCTGTGTCGATAGCTGGAATAGCTAAGCTAAAGCCATCTGCATCAGGTTCCGCTGTTTCCGGCTCAACTTGCTCCATTTTCGGAGGCTGTGGAGGCGGAGGCGGAGGCGGTGGTGGAACACGAGTACGCGTTTGCGTTTGGTCGTCTGGTTCCTGCATTACAATATCGATCACCGGTGCAGGCGGTACTTCGTCTGCTGGTCTAGATGAATTTTCAATCAACTTGGCCATTAGAACGAACAGGGCAAATGCGACCGCAGCACCTAATACAATAGATACAAGTATACGTAACATCTTATCCCCTTGCCGCTACCGAGACTCGGTTAACGCCCGCGGCTTTAACCTGATCCATAATTTCAACTACTAAACCATGCTTCGCTTTAACATCAGCTTGAATGATTACGTAGTCAGTAGGCTGCTCGGTAAGCAGTCTTTCTATATTCGCTCTTACGCTGTCCGGCGCAACTTCACGCTTGTCTAGCCAAACATTTCCGTCTTCCGTTACGGCGATGAAAATGTTTGCATTTTTGTGAAGAATCGCCTGGCTCGCATCTGGCTTGTTGACTTCGATCCCTGCTTCTTTAACGAAAACAGTGGTAACGATAAAGAAGATCAGCATGATAAACACGATATCCAACATGGGCGTCATGTCGATCTGTGCATCTTCTTCCTCGGTTCTGACTTTTCGAGCCATAATCTCTCTCTCTAATGATGTGGCAGGCTATCAACTAGCCCTTCTCTTGCCAGCTTCACCTTCGCTTCAAGACGTGAACTGATGAACAGCCCAGATAGCGCGGCTACCATTCCCGCCATTGTCGGGATAGTTGCCATAGAGATACCAGCGGCCATAAGACGAGCGTTGCTGGTGCCCTGTGTTGCCATTGTCTCGAAAACACTGATCATACCGGTTACTGTTCCAAGTAGACCGATTAGCGGACACATTGCAATAATGGTTCTGATAATCAGCATTCTAGCGTTTAGATCGTCTGACGCTTGAGAAATCCACGCGTCACGGATTCTATGCGCATACCATGATGTGGTATCTGCTCGGGCATCCCAATTCGCGATGATGTTTTTCTTCACCTTTGGGAAGACCGAGGTTAAATACCAGTAACGCTCAATCATTAAAACCCACATGAGAAAGAGCGCGGCAGCAACGAAGTAAAGTACGTCACCGCCGGTAGCGATAAAGTCCCTGACCGATTCGAATAATCCAATCAGGTAATTCATATTACGCTTTCTCCGACTCTGTGTGAGCAGCTACGATACCCGCAGTTTGCTCATCAAGAATGTGGATGATTGATTTGCTACGAGAAGCTACGATGCTGTGAGTAAGAATTAGAGGCAGAGCCGCTATAATACCTTGAGCCGTAGTTACAAGAGCCATTGAGATACTTCCTGCCATCATACGTGGGTCACCAGTACCGAATAGTGTGATGGTTTGGAACGTCTCGATCATACCAAGTACTGTACCTAGTAGACCTAGTAGAGGAGCAATCGCTGCGAAAATCTTGATTACGTTGATACCGCTTTCGATACGTGGAAGTTCACGTAGGATGGCTTCATCAAGTTTAAGCTCAAGGTTCTCTGCGTCAGCAGTCTTGTTCTCTTGATAAACCTTAAGGATACGACCTAGAGGGTTACCTTCAGAAGGATTGCTTACGTTCTTAAGCTGTGAACGCATTTTGCCGCCAACGATAGTTAGCGTGATCATTTTGTAGATACCAATCAATAGGCCAATAGCAAGCATTAGCGTGATGGTATAACCTACTGGACCACCAGCGTGGTAACGCTCAGACATAGTCGCTTTCTGCTTCAGTAGACCAAGGATTGCACCTTGAGAAGGGTCAGCATAGAAAGGAACGATGCCAGAAGTCGCGTCGATTAGATCGTCAGCTGACGCTACGAAGTGACCGTCTGGTTGACGACCTAGAGGCTGAACTACTTCAGCTTCTGAATCGTAAGCTAGATAACCAGCTTCACCAACAAGGTTAAATGTACCAACACGAACAACTTCTTGCTGTGAAGAACCGCCGTCTAGGTTAACAACTTCTGTAGTGAACTTAACAACTTCACCGCCTTCAGTCATTTCTTTTTGAAGTGCGAACCAAAGGTCTTCAAGTTCTTGAATGTTAGGAAGACCTTTAGAGTCTTCTGACATTTCAGCTAAGAACTGACCACGACCTGGGAATTGTGCACTAACGATTGAAGTAGCGATACGGCCATAAGCTTCAGAAGATGCTTGACGTACCACACCGAACATTTCACCAAGCGTACCAGTCGCTTGGTCTAGCTCAGCAGCTTTTTCGTTAAGAGTAACTTCGTTGTCTGAGAATTGCTTCTGTAGACGGTCACCACGAGCCTGTTCAGCTTTTAGGTCTGATTGAGCTTTGCGAAGAAGCGCTTGCTTATCAGCACGTGCAGACTGGAACTCAGCTTCACGTTTTTTATCTAGGCGAGCTTCAGAAACGCGGTTCTGTTGAACCTGGTCTAGAAGGTCTTTAAGGCTCTTTGCTTCCTGAGCCTGCGCTCCGGTTGCCGCAACTGCAACTGTCGCAGCGGCTAAAAGAGATTTGAATACTGGTTTCATTAACAATTACTCCGCTGCGCTAATTGGTAGTTTAATCAGATCCGCAGGAATGACATTGTTAGCCATTTTAACTGCGTCAACAACTGAAGACAGATATTCGTCACCCAGTTTTTCCCATGCGCGGCTTTCGTTGTTCCATACCCATGCGTGAGTTTGGTCCAGAGAAAGTGCAACTAGCGCTGCGCGACCTAGGTTAAAGAAGTCAACAGTAACTTCTGTACCTGCGTCGTCAATCGTACCTTGGTAAGAGTTGATTTTCGTACCGTATTCAACTTCTACAAGGTAGGCTTCTAGCACCTGACGGAACTGCTCAGAAACAGTAACGTTAGAGTTAGCCATTAGATCGCGAAGACGCTCAACGCGCTGTAGACGCTCTTCTAGATGAATAGGACGATCTAGCTTGATGAACTGCTCTAGGCTGTCAATCATGCGGAACATAAGAGGAACGATGCCCTGCTTAGTTTGCTCGATGCTGTCGATTTGACGCTGTAGAGAGTCGATACCACGTTGCTGGTCTGCAACTAGGCTAGCGATGTAGTCGTTGTAGATTTTAAGGTTTTCTGTCTCATCTACTGTTTGACGATACTCAACAAGTAGTTCTTGAGACTGTTCAAACAACGTGTTGATTTTTTCTTGAGATTTCGCTGCAGCCGCGTGGATTTTCGCTTCTTCTTTATGAAGATCTTCAAGCGTATCTGCAGAGACTGCACTACCTGTTAGTGCGAATGCACCCATAACAGTAGAAGCAATAAGAGTTCTCTTGCTCATTTTGGACATAGTTCCCAACCAAATTTCTTATTTGAATCCTCGCCGATAGGAAAATATTCGGGCAAGGGGCGTATAAAACTTTCACAATTTTGTTTCAGGAATGTAGCGCTGACTTCAATAGCCAGTACTACGAACGTAGTATACTCACATGGAATGTTACGTTTAGTCAAGTAACACACTGTTTACACCTAACAGATTTTCAATTAACTGCTCGTTTTACGTTCAGTTAGATGTAATATGTGTTGTATTTTTTCTAGCACATTTCCGGCCATTTCTTAATCGTTTAATATTCATCCAGAAAATTTGCTTTTTGATAGGATAAATTGCGTATTGGAGCAAAAAGATACTTTCTAAGCTGCACTGTTTTAGGGCAACATTATTATCGTCACTTACTTGTGGTGCGTTGCTTCTCCTTTGCATGCTGCTCATTGCCGTATAAAGGCGCTTATTAATCCCACAGAATAAAAAAACCAGCACAAATTTACATTGGATTGTTACTTACAATTTGTTATTTATACCGCCATCTATGTACAAGCAAAACTAATAAAACATGAACTCACCTACCTACAGTTGCACAGTGAATAACAAACCGATTTGGGTTTTCGATGATTTATGCTCGGTCGAAGAAGCGACTGGGATATTTAAAGGGCTAGAACTTAGCGCGTTTAAACACACTGAAATTGCGCGACCCGATACAGCAAAGTATAAGCATTGGGCGGTCGCGTTAAGCGATACTCAAGTGCGTGGGCTAGCAGTATATCAACATGCCATAAAAACCCATATTTGATACCACAGGAAAGCACTATCGCGCCTATCGTGGTTACGTAAATTATGCTTCCTATGGCGATATGTTGTTTACTCACACCGATTGCCGTCCAGAAGCTGACGAACTAACGGTGTTAGTTTATCTGTGTCCCGAATGGGATATTGAATGGGGCGGAGAAACGTTATTTTATAATGATAACGACGATTGCGTTTTTGCTAACACGCCAAAACCCGGAAGAACGGTTATTTTTCACGGCGCCATCAAGCATGTTGGACGTCCGCCCAATAGAATTTGCTATACACCTAGGTATACCCTAGCTTTCAAATTAGAGCCAGCTTAACCTTGGCTCTCATTAGCAGGCACGATATCAAACGCTACCGTTAGTCGTTGTTCGTCCGTTAAAATAGGGTTTGTTCCATGCCACATATATGAAGGAAAGAGTACTAGGTTGCCTTTCTTTGGTTTAATAGCAAAGTCTTCTACCATGGTCACTCCGGTAATGTCGGGGCGGCCAAAAACCAGCCAACCATTACCGTTTTGTTCTACTTCACTAGGCACATCTACATATAATACACCGCTAAGCCAACCTTCCGAGTGATAATGTGATTTATGAAAACCTTTTTTACGTAGCCTTACAGACCAGCTACCAATAAAGTTAACATCTGGGTGTAGTCGAGATAAAAACGGGTGCTTTTTCTGAGACGACAGCGCAGATAAAAAAGATGTCGCCCTATCTTCTATTGCAATTTTAAGCGCTTTGATCAAATCGTGTTCGGCCTCTAATAGATTCTCGAAGGTTTGAGAGCCATTGCGCAAAGACTGGCCAATAGGATGCCGCTCATTATTATGTAGCGTATTAAGATGCGCTTCCAATGCATCTATGAAGCTTAGATTACAGCCTTCACTTTCAAAAAGCGGTGTGACCTCAACAAACTTTTGGTAATTACATAACTCGCTATACTTTTGCTCATTTCCACACGCCTTATACGCTGTAGATAAAAGCGTCCAATAACCTTGGTTGAATGGCGCGATGCGGCAAACAAGTTCAAGTGCCTTAACTGCTTCTTTATATCGCTTGAGGCTTAATAGAGCGTAACTTTTCTCAATAAATAAAGGGAGCGTTTCAACTGTCGGTTTCGAGGCGTTAACGCTAACCGTAGCCAGCGCCCTATCAAAATCTCCAAGCTCTCTTAACGTATTCGATAAGCTCGCCGCCGCTGCAATTTGATAAGATGGTAGCTTAGCTTCGACCAGTTTTTCTAACCACACTTTCGCTTTGTCAAACTCTTCTACTCTTATCATTAGTTCGGTATAAGCAAGAATTAAATCAGGCTTGTCTAATGACAAGTTTTTTTCTAACAAGGCAAACGGCGCCTCGACGTTTTGAACCCACGCTAGATGTGCAAATTCTTTGTGTAAACCGACACTATGAGGAAACGTAGTTAACCCCTCTTTATAGGTGGCGAAAGCCTCGTCCAACGAACCATTAAGTGCAAAGGCTGCCGCCAGGTTTTGAAACAATTCAGCGGTTGATTGACCCGTCGATAGTGCCTTTTTATATAACAAAATCGCTTCGTTAAACTGATTATTTCTTCGCTTAACATTTCCTAAATTATTGAGCGCTTTCACATTTTTCGGTTCGGTTTCTAACAACTTTTTCAAATAGCGCTCAGCCTCAGCATCGCGTTTATTTTCAATTAAAATGGATGCGATCAGCAGTAGAACTGTGCTTTTAGTAGGATCTCTTTCTAATAAATCGTGACATTGCATTTCCGCATCTTTATAACGCTTGGAAACTAGAAAGGCTCTTGCCAAATTGTACTTGTAATCAAATGCGCCGGGCTTAACTTTTAAAGCTTTGGTAAACCATAAGATAGCTTTGTGAGTCTGCCCTTTATCGAGAAGCAGGTTTCCGTAGCTATTCATCAAATCAGAAGATTGAGGAAAAAGCTTTAAACCTTTTTCAAAAATTTTTGCGGCATCATCAAGCCTACCAATTTTCCTCATCGCACTGCCGTACAACTGCGGAACAACTGCATCAGCACGTGCTATGGCGGCATTTTGCTTCACCGTGTTGATGACCAAGAGGAAATCACCTTTGTTAAAGGCATTAATAAGGTTTGGAATTATTATATGTGGTTGCAGCTGCATTATGCGTATAACCTCTTATCCAATGTTGCTAACGCTCCGTATTGCGAAGACCATTCGCTGTAGGCTGAAATGAACTGGGTAATGTCTGCTCGCTCGTCAAGCGTTAAATGTGGATTCCAAACATCCATAATTAATACCGCTCTAGCGGTGTCGGCGCCATTTTCCGCGCTATGTTGATAACTGTCATCAAATAAAATTGCCGTCTTCCCCTCACGCCAAAACACTTTTTCATTAGCAACATTTAAATAGGATTTATCATTGATAATCAGGGGGATGTGCAGCGTCCACTTAATATTGGAAATACCGAAGTGAGGAGGTATTTTTGTATTTGGCTGTAACACAGATATCACAACCTCAGGCGCATGAACTGGGCAGTGAGCTAAAATCGGAGAATCGAAGAGCGCTTTGATTTCCTCAGGTAGCTGCCTTCCATGCTTGGTTAACTCACCGCCTTTCATTAGGTGAAGTGAGTTCCACTTTAGCGCCAACTGCGCCCATTCTTTGGTGTTTGGCACGTCTCCAGTGTCGTGAATATATGGCTCGTTTGCTTGTGATAACCGAGATATAAATACACCCTTATATTCAGAAAGCGCAGCTACATAAGCATTTAGCCCTTTTACTGAATTTACATCGGAAAACGGCGCAGATGGGAGATTTGGAACATACAGAAAACTTGGCGATTGCAAAGCTTTATCAAATTGCTTTTGCTCAGCACCACAAAATATTGCGACGGCCCGTTTTATCCTATCACTCGAACCGATAGACTGTGTTTTTACAAATAAATCACGTCGCGCTAAATTCCCCACGTTATGAATATGTGTAGCTTGAGATTTAGTAAGTGGAACACTCGTTGCTGGAGATAAATACTCGGGCCACAGGGAGAAGACTTCACTATAAAGACGAAAAGCATCATTATAATGCCCCGCGTTTATAGCGGCAGTTATTCTAGCGAGTGTTTCTTCGAGGCTATGGTTATTGTTTTTATTAGTCATACAAAAATGGGAAGCGTTTTGCCTCCCATCTTAAACTAACATTCGGTGTATTTACAGGTCACCGCCGCCAGTTTCTGTACCGCGCTGCATACGCAACCAACCATCGCGACCCGCTTCACGCATTTGCTCTCTTTCTTCTACAGAGTAACAGACGCGTTGCATGCGGTTTGAACCTATTTTCTTTTCCATTTTGCAAACCATACCATCGTCTTCTGCATTGGTATCAGCTTTTGCATATTGAGAACTTTGATTGCTAGTTGAACCACATGCACCAAGTGCTAGAGCAAGGCTTGATGCAAGAATTATTTTTGTAACCTTTTTCATCCGTGTTATCCCTTAGTATAAGTACCGTAGATTAAGTTACCATACATTGTTGTACATTCTCTAATCCATTTTGTAACTAACCATTTATTTTCCGAAACTGTTGGCGCACCAGCATGATAGCTATTCAACAGTAGCTTTCCGTTTTCATCGCTGTTGGAAAAAACAACCATAGTTCCACTTTTTGGCGCTATACGAATATCAAGTTTTGGAAAAAGGGTTTCTCCACCCTCACTGATGGTATTTAAATAAACAAGTGCAGTTTTAATACGCTGCTTTCCGTCTTTAAACATTAGTGCATCGTTTATTTCATTCAGCCCATCGTAATGCGGTTTATACTGCTGACCAGGTGAATACCTCAGTAAATTTAGCGCTTCGCCATTTTGTCTTAAGGTGTGCGTGATCTGCGAAATTGTTTTATCGAGCTTACGGGTAATCCAGTCGCAGTGAGCAGGCTCTATAACCGCAACATAGCTCGTTCGCACACTATCAATTTTTCCTCTCCCCGTCACAGGGTCTACCACCATTGAAGGTTTTAACAATGCGTTAAATTTAGTTATTAAATAGCGGCATTCATATTCGGATAAAATGCTTTCATATACTTCAATGGGTAACGATTTATCTAAGACCTTTGAAGGTTCATATACTCTAATGAGGGCACTGGATAGTTCATCAACGGTTTGTTGATGGGCGCTCAGAGCAGTAGAAACTGATACTTCTGAAGTTAATTTAAGCTGGCTACTAATATTTGGTGCTAAATGACAAACCTTACCTGCGATATAAGAAAACGCGCTGCTTTCTACCGATAAGTAAGAAAGCGTAACGAGGTAGGCTTCAATAACGCCTTCCTCACCAAGTGAAAGTAAAGTCTGTGCGACAAATTTAGGGTTCCATGCTACATCACCAAAATAGCCAATCAGCAACTTATGGAACTGAACAACGGGATTATCGGCACACCCTACTCCATCTAGAAACGCAACGGACTCGTTAGGGTTTTCACCCGATTTATAATAAGCATAATCCAGCGCCGCATTGATATCCCCTAACTCGCCCGCCTGCTTTAGCCATAGCATTGCCTCATCAGTATTACCTGAAGAATGAGCTTCGTTAGCACTGTTGATACACTGTTCTATATTCATAACCTGTTGTCCACATAACAAAAAAGCCTCCGAAGAGGCTTTTTAAATTCTATCTACAACTTCAATTAGAAGTTAAGGTTTACTCTTGAGTAGAAGAATTGTCCAGGAATTTCATACATAGACGGGTCGAAGCTGTTAGCGAACGTCGAGTAAGAAACTTCTGGATCAGTGTCGAACAGGTTGTTCACACCAAGCGTGATGCGTAGGTTATCGTTAACTGCGTAACCTAGTGATACATCGTGGTATGCCATATCTTCAAGTTCGTTGAAGCTATCGCCACCAAGCTCTTCACTTGGATCACTACATAGTTGTTGATCTAGCGTATCGCCATCGATTGAACACTCTTCAGTAGTGTGGCCGATGAAGCGAACTAACCAGTTAGCTGTCCAGTCATCGTACGCCCACGTTACTGCAAGGTTAGTACGTAGACGTGGAACAACGTCACGGTCGCCCGCAAGACCAGCATCGTTAAACTCAGTAGATGTGTTTGTTACTGGGTCAACAACAATCGTTGTGCGTTCATCAACATAAGTACCATCCCAGTTAACGCGGAAATCACCGTACTCAGTTTCAAAGTTATACGCTACGTTGTAGTCGAAACCAGACGTTGTTTGACCACCAAGGTTTACTTGACCGTTAAACAAGTCTACTACGTTACCGCCAGCACCACGTTCAATAAGTGAACATAGGTTGACGCCAGTTTGAGCACAGGCATTAAGAATAGTTTGTGCACCAACAGATGAAACGGCATTATCAACTTCGATATCGAAGATATCAAAGGTAATTGACAAGCCTTCAACTGCTTCTGGAGAGTATACAAAACCGTATGTAAAGCTTTCTGCTTCTTCAGCTTCTAGGTTTGCATTACCACCTACAGTAGTACGAATCTGCGTGTTAGGTTGCTCGTAGCTTGCTGGAATACCCGCACAACCTGGAAGCTCTGGGTTACCCGCAGCACCGCCATTACATGGGTCAGTTAGCGGCGCAAAGCTATCACTGTTACCTGAGAACAATTCATCAAGAGATGGAGCACGGAATGCTTCAGACCATGTACCACGTACAAGTAGGTCGTCATTAATACGCCACTTCAGACCAATCTTCGAGTTAGTAGTGTCACCAAAGTTGCTGTAGTCAGAGTAACGAGTAGCAAGTTCTAGGTCTAGCTGCTCTACACCAGGCATATCTGAAAGAAGCGGAACTGCAAGTTCTAAGTAAACTTCTTCTACACTAAAGGCACCAGAGGTAGGCTGACGCGCGTTACCTGAAGTAATACCCGCAGCGATGATTGCATCTGGCTGGTCGTAGCCTGACTGCCAGCGTTTCTCATAACCTGATGCGAATGCTAAGTAACCTGCTGGTAATTCTAACAACTCACCAGAGATGTTAGCAGAGTAGCTTTCTAATGAAGAGTTAAGCTCGTCTTGCGCAGTGAACGTAATGTAATCAAGCATTTCTTGCGTAATTGTGCCTTCACCGATTACGTTTGGCGCACCACCGAACAAGTTAAGCGGAGTACATTCGCCTGTACAGTTCGCAGGGTCACCGATAGCTTGCGCTACGCGGTCCATATTAAGAAGACCGTCGGTAGACGTGTTTTGCGTGATATCTGCGTACGTGTAGTTTGCATCCCAGAAGAATTCTCTGTCAGCAAATTCGATAACGCCTTCAAAACCACCGTTGAACTGGAACTGGTCAACATTCTGTTTAAAGCTACGGAAACCCGCTTCCATCATACGGCGACCAAACAAGAACATTTCACGTGCATTTGGATCTGCATCTAGTACGTCTTGGTCGGTCGTAACGTCGAAATCGTAAGGGCTAAATGGATTGTCAGCCGATAAAGTGAAGCCCGTGTCGCCAAACGCGGTACCGATGAATAGTGGAGTAGGCGCCAGAGCCTGCTCTGACTTACGGTTGCCGTAAAAGCCTGTTACGTTTACAGATAAATTGTCTGTAAGTTCATAACGTGCCTGAGTATAAATATTAGTACGCTCTTGTGGTGTAGATAGGTAGTTGAACGGCGCGAAGTTGAAGCGGCTATCTGGTTCAACCCATGGCTCTAAACCACCGTTGCCGTCACCTTGTTCGTTGAAGCCATTATCGGCTTGGTCAAAAGTCCAGAAACGCCCCTGAGGTGGAGCTGATGAACCACCGAAGCCTTCAGGCGTACCAAAAGTAGGTACTGCAGAGATTTCACGGTCGCCCGCTAGTGTTGGCTCTTCTTCTACGTAGCTTAAGTTAAAGTAAACATTGCCTTTGTCGTTAGAAGTACCGAAGCCGATATCCCACTGCTCTTTGTTGCCGTCGCCTTCGTCATATTGACCGATGTAACCAGATGCGTGAACGCCTTCAAAATCTTGACGAGTGATGATGTTTACAACACCAGCAACCGCGTCAGAACCATATACCGCAGATGCACCATCTTTAAGCACTTCAATACGCTCGATGATCGATGCTGGGATGTTGTTAAGGTCAACAGAGCCAGTAAGACCTGGCGCCCAACGCTTACCGTTAACAAGAACTAGCGTACGGTTTGAACCAATACCACGAATGTTAATAGTCGTTGTACCATTACCACCATTGTTATTGTTGGTGTTAATAGCAGAACCCGCAGAAGGAATTGCTTGAAGAACGTCACCGATTGAAGTGATACCGAATTTTTCGATATCAACACGTGACATTACTGTAACTGGGTTTGCACCTTCAATATCGGTACGACGGATACGAGACCCTGTTACTTCGATTTTTTCTACTGCGTCCGCTGCTTCTTCGGTTTCCTGTGCGTTAACTGCACCAGTGAAGGCGATAGTTGATGCAGCACCAAATGCGCACGCTAGCTTCACTGACTTAGCCAGCTTAGAGTTTGTAAACATGTATTGTCTCCCTGGACCACTAAAACTCTTAGTGTGTGTTTCTTAAATCGTTTATATAACGAATTATTATTAGTAAGGTCAAAGCCTCACTTTGATAATAACCACATCCTAAGCGAACGGTCAACTGGGATCAGACGGGTGTTCGGTAAAAGTTCAATTTTTTTTCGTCTTTTTTCCTTCTTTTGTAAATATTAACTTACATTTAACATTTAAAGCGCATTAAATAACCACGCTGCTCGCTTTGTGTACTATTGGAAAAAAGGGCGGAATATACACCTAAAGTATACCCACGCCCTAACCTTAAATCTTTGCTCTACCCTTTAATTAGAACGAGTAATTTACGCTAAAACGTACGTATCTAGGTGTTTGCCACGCAGTCGGTAGACCGTAATTTGGGTTCACATCTGGGTTTGTTGGATCAGCTGAGCTTTCATCATCATAAATCTCGTTAACTTCTGTTACGCGATCGTTGTTGAGAAGGTTGAAAATATCCGCGCGCACTACCAATGTTTGGTCTTCGCCAATATCGATATTATAAGATGCAGAAACGTCGATAGAGTAGTAGCTGCTTGTTCGGCCACGAGACCCTCGAGGTGCTGGCTCACCACCGGCAAAGAATGACTCTGAATCATACGCCTGAGCAAAAGTATCTGTCGGGTGATAACCAAACGCATTGATTGGGCGACCGGTCCAAAACTGAAGGTTTGCACCAAGGGTTAAATCTTCAGTCACTACATAAGCACCGTAAAGTTTAACCTGATGACGTCTGTCGTTTGGCAAGTCACCATAGGCGTTATCAAGTAGTCCTGGTTGGTCAAATAACGTCGTTAAACCTGCATCATCCTGACCGTTATCTGAACGCACGTAACCTTCGTTGTTACCCCAGTTATGTGACCATGTATATGCGGCGTTAAGCATCCACACACCGTCCCATGCTCTCTGCCACATAAAATCAACAGCTGCATACTTACGAATTGAATCTGGGTAACCCAATTCTTCAGCAGACAAGTCCATATAAACTAACTCACCTTCAGCGCCCGGCAACTCAGTAGTACCGATGCGCATATCAGAATTAGGATTTGTTAGTACATATTGGTGGAAACCATCCCAGATGTCAGATACGTCACCGTAGCCATTCGCTGCAGCCCATTCGATAACAGCCGCATCGATTGCCATGTCTTCGATAGTGGTAGACAATTCACGGTATGTACCTTGAATTGACATACTCCACTCATCATTTAATTGGAACTGGTAACCAGCGATAAACTCATCTGAGTACATAGAATCAAGGTTTTGGTCTACGATCTCATCAGGTGATTTTGCCGTGCCGTCTGCAAACACATCATCAGGCTGTGTTTTAGCGCCCGTTAGATTAGGAATACCCAGCGCTTCATCAGCAAAGCCTTCAAACTCGTAGTATTCTTGTGTGTACGTTTCCGCACCTGCTAAACGAATATTCGTATTTGCTGCGATAGGTAAATAGTATCTGCCGTAGCTCGCCCATGCTTTGGTCTCTCCATCACCAAATACGTCCCATACCGCACCTAAACGAAGTGCCCACTGGTTGTCGAGTTTGGCAAAAGACTCACCGTCAGCGTTAAAGTTTTCAAACGTATCGTTACGAAGACCTGCGTTGATAACCAAGTTGTCAGTAACTTGCCACTGATCTTGGACATAAAAAGCGAAGTTTTCAGAATCAAATTGACCACCAACGTTATAGTCACGGTGACGAACTTGGTAAATTTCTTCGTTCGCAGGGTCACTGTCGTTAACATAGTACAAATTATCCGAAAAGATAATTGACTAAGCAAAGCAAAGTAATCAACTCATTTATGCGCAGCTTGCGACGAAACAATCCTTTTGAGCGATGACCGGTTGAACCGGCCCTAATTTTCACTAAATATATAATTTAAATGCATTTTTTCGAATGTAGATTTATTGTAGATAAAAGCCCAACTGCTTTCTTACAGGCTCTGGCAAGTCAGGCAATGCATTCGAATATCACAACCTATTGCAAATAAAACCCTAACCGTCGACGAACGGATTCTGGTAAATCCGGCAAAGCACTTTTTGGTAATAGAAAGGTCGCCATATTAAAGAAGTCTAAGTAAATACGGTTGGATTCTGTGGTCTTCTTAAGATAATGATGGCCTGATGAGCCCCCTGTCCCTATTTTGGTCCCTAACATGCGTTGAACCATCATAGCGTGACGATAACGCCAGATTGTCAACTGCTCGTCTATTTCGGTTAACGCAGTAATAAGTTGGAAAGGTAGATTAAAGATTGGTTCTTCTGAGTACTGCTTTATAAACAGTGCTGATAGTAAGGCCTTATGACTTAAACGAAACTTGCCCTCGCCTCTTAGCTTTTCGAACTGTGTTTCGTTAAACAACGCGTCGAAGTTTTCCATGGTCGCTTGCAAGTCTTTTATCTCTTGTCGCTTTTCTGTATCAGACAACATGTCGCTGGTTGAGACGGTGTGATGATCATCTTTCAACATTTCGTCAGCCGCATCTTTATAATACTGCCAAAAATCAAAATCCTCTGTTTTTAGCAATGGCATTCGAGACAGCCACTTATCAACCAATTCAAACAAGCTAGGTTTATTTTCGAGGTTTTCTAATAAGGCTCTGTCTTTATCAGTTAAACGGTTGTAGAAACTTTGCTTATCAAAATCAATGCGAAACTCTCGCTTTAAGCCAAGGGATATTTCTAACCGTTTAAACTGAATACTTTGGAAACCTGAAGCGGGAACCAGATAGTCCCTGAATGAAAGAAATTGCTGAGGCGTCATGGTCTCCATAATGGCAATCTGGTCATTCATTAACTTTTGAATTTGAATTATGCGCTGCAGTCTGTGTACCACCTGCGTGAGTTGCTGATCTTTTACCGCCTCTTGATTGAATGTATCAATTACCGCGTTAAGTTCGTGAAGGACTTGTTTAAACCACAACTCGTAAACCTGATGCACTATGATAAAGAGCATTTCTTCGTGAGCCCCATCACCGTATTTTTCACTTTGTAAGTCTTGGGCCCCTAATATTTTATCTAATTGCAGATAATCGCCGTAATAGCAGGGCTCTATGTTCTTTTTCATGTCGTTTTTGCCTTATCACTCTATTTATTAAGCGCTATACACTCGATAAACCGTTTTCATTCCTACATCAAGATGAAGAGAAACCAACGCGTGTTTATTGATAACTTTTTCAATGTGCGCGCAATTCTAGCACCGATGTCTCGACATCCACAGAATACAAGCTATACATTATAAGGATATATAGCTAAGGTCAGAGCCGAACATTTTACGTGTATAAAAATGTGTCCGTTCAATACACACACCTAACAATGATGTATATATTGCTCACTAAAAAGACGACAAATAAACATGTGTCGCAGAGAAAATAAGAAAGGTAGGGAACATGAAGCTAGATGACGACATTCATAATTATTACGAGCACTTGGTACTCGAGCGAATCAACAAACTAGGGTTAGATGGAAGTAAAAGTCCAGACTACTTGGCCGATTTATGCTGTTTGGCATTAAACCAAGTGCCGCCCCGCTATATTCGGTATGAAGTTGATATGGCGTTTTACTTACCACAGAGCGAGCGAAATCAAATGGAAATGAACGTTGAGCACGCTATCAGTAAAGCAATAAAGTATTTGGATGAAACAGAAAAAAACAAAGAGATTAGCGAATAAGGAAGTTTGGGTGGCGGGCCTCCAGCCACATCCCGGCACATGAGTCGTCTGCTGCGGCTGCTCCCTTCCGGGCCTGACCGAGTTCACAGAGTATCATTGCGGGAGGACCAAAAGCCCACCATAGAAACTGCATTCAAAGCAAAGTCATTCGCCCCTGCTTGAGTGCGGGGCGCATTATGACTATTTGGCTCTGAGTTTTCAACCCTTTAAATTAAATCTCTCTTCGGCAATAAGGTTTGCTACGCGGTTAGTCGCCGCCCCCTCTTGCTCTGCACGGGTATAAATTTCTTTCAGTGTATCGCCGATTTGCTCAATATGTGCGCGCAACGCTTCGTTTGAACTCGTTTCCATACGTTGGTGGAAGATATCAATAACACCACCTGCGTTAATCACATAGTCTGGCGCGTAAAGAATACCCCTTTGCTGCAATAACTCACCCATGTCCTCGCGAGCCAGCTGATTATTAGCCGCCCCTGCAATAACCTTAGCTTTTATTAAAGGCAAAGTTTGGTCGTTAATAGCTGCACCTAATGCACATGGAGCGAGAACATCTACATCTAAACTTAAGATTTCTTCTGGCGCTACTGCTGTTGCACCAAGTTCAGATACGGCTTTCTCTACCCCTTCAGGATAAATGTCGGCAACGTAGAGTTTTGCGCCATGCTCATGAAGATGCTTAGCAAGGCGATAACCAACGTGACCCATACCTTGTATAGCCACACTTACGCCTTCTAAGCTGCGCTTAAGGCCGAACTCCACTGTGGCTTTTAAGCCAACAAACACACCGTACGCCGTTGAAGGTGCAGGGTTGCCATCGGGCACCTCACCCGCGTAGTGGTATTTTGCGTGTACCCCTGCGATGTAATCTGACTCAGTTGCCATGGTTTGTAAGTCGGTCACTGAGATACCAGAATCTTCAGCCGTAAAGTATTTACCCCCCAACGACTCTACAAACTTACCCATGGCTTTCATCATTTCTGGCGTTTTGGCTTTTCGAGGGTCGCCAATAATGACAGATTTGCCACCACCAAGTTCAAGGTTCGCCATGGCGGCTTTATAGGTCATGCCCTTTGAAAGTCTCAATACGTCAGTTAGCGCTTCACCACTATTTACGTAAGGCCACATACGACAGCCGCCAAGCGCTGGGCCCAGATTCGTATTGTGTACAGCAATAATGGCACTCAGGCCCGCTTCTTCATCGTGATAAAACGCAACATGTTCATGATTATCGAACTCTGGGTGATCAAAAACTGACATATTTTCCCTATTACAACTGTGGTGAATTAAAACTTTCCCAAAATGGCGCTGTCACGAAAAGTACACACCATCCACTTGGGGTGAAATGAGAGTCTGATGGTGTTTTGCGTTACACTTGCGGGCTTCGCAAAGATCACCAATATTTTGCCAAGTGTATCTGATTGTCCTGAGGACAGGCGTTGCAAAGTTTGTTAATGACATTTACAAACTGAAACGCATAAGAATTGAATACAATTTTTCTAGGATAGCTATCCTAGAATTTCTTTTGATATATAATAAACATCATAAAAGCGACGGAAACAGTGTTAATGAAATTGGATAAATTTGACCGTGAGATTTTACGCGTTCTTCAACAAGACGCCACGGTGTCAATGGCCGACCTAAGCCAACGCGTAGGGTTATCTCATACTCCTTGTTGGAGACGGGTAAAGCGGATGGAAGCCGATGGCATTATTCTCGGTAAAGTCACCTTGCTCAATAGCAAAAAGCTTAATTTAGGTGTATCGGTTTTTATTTACGTTACGTTGAAAAACCACGACGGTGACTCGCTCACTGATTTTGAAAGTGCGGTACAAAACATTGATGAAATTGTGGAGTGCCACACCACCAGTGGTGAAAAAGATTACTTGCTAAAAGTGATCGTAGAGAGCATTGAAGAATATGAGTTTTTGCTTAAGACTAAATTAACGCACCTGCCTCTCGTTGACCACCTAAGCTCAACCTTTGCATTGAAGCAGGTTAAAAATACCACCGAGCTTCCCATTAAACGTCAGTAGCTCAAGTTTGGGGGTCAGAGTACATATTCTGCCCCTTCCACTCAATTGGCGTCTACTTGATTTTCAGACATTGCGTTTTTGAATGCGTCAATCTCGTTACAGTTTTTTGCTATTTTGCTAATAAGCGGGTAGCGGCTCATGTCTACGTTAAACCGCTGAGCGTTGTAAACTTGCGGCACCAAACAGATATCTGCAAGCGTAACATCAAAGTCAAAGCAAAACTTACCCGCTTGGGTCTGCAGCCTTTTTTCGATACCGTCAAACCCAAGGGTTATCCAATGGGCTGCCCACTTAGCCACATCATCCTGTGATGCTTCAAAATTTCCTTTCAACGCATTTAACACGCGAAGGTTTCCAATAGGCTGTATATCGCAGGCAATATCTTGCGCCAACGCTCGCACCCTTGCCCGTTCTGTCCGATGCTCAGGGATAAGACGATACTCACTCTCATATCGCTCATCAAGGTATTCAATGATCGCTAAGGACTGGTTGAGAATGATGTCCTCATCATCGTCGACCAGCGTTGGGACCAAGTGAGCAGGATTCAGCTGTGAATACTCACTACTATGCTGCTCCCCACCATTATTTACCAAGTGTACGGGCACATAGTCATATTCAACACCTTTTAAATTTAGTGCTATTCGCACACGATAAGAGGCGGTTGAACGCCAGTAGCCATAAAGTTTAATACTCATGGTATTACCTCGCCTGTTTTACATTGCGCTGGGTCATCGTAGTGTTTAACGCCTTAAATCAGGCTAATTGCCGCTGCTCGCAACATGCGCGCAATACGGCTCATTAGATCAGCGGCTGTTACCACTACTTATTTTAGCTAAGTGGTTTTACCTGTTGTTCTATAGTGCCAAATATTGAGTTCCCGTTTTCATCAAGCATTTCAATACGAATTCGGTCGCCAAATTGCATGAATGGCGTTGAAGGCTTACCGTCGCGAATGGTTTCAATCATACGTACTTCGGCAATACACGAATAACCCACACCGCCTTCTGCTATCGCAGAACCATAGTCAGTTCCCTGTTTGTTCGACACAGTACCGGAACCAATGATAGCCCCTGCCCCCAAGTTTCTGCTTTTTGCTGCATGAGCAACAAGCTGCCCAAAATCAAAGGTCATATCTTGTCCGGCTTCAGGCTTACCAAACAGTTCACCGTTATAGGTTGAACGCAGCGGCAAATGCACTTTGTTGTCTTTCCACGCGTCTCCTAATTCATCTGGCGTTACCGCTACTGGTGAAAAGCTTGACGCAGGCTTTGATTGGAAGAAGCCGAACCCTTTCGCTAATTCCCCCGGGATAAGACCTCTAAGGGATACATCGTTGACCAACATAATAAGGCGAATTCGCTCTGACGCTTTATCCGGTGTGCATGCCATCGGTACATCGTCGGTAACCACTGCAACTTCACCTTCAAAATCAATTCCCCAATCATCGTTAGGAAGGATAATGTCGTCTTTTGGGCCGATAAAATCATCAGACCCGCCTTGATACATCAGTGGGTCTGTCCAAAAGCTTTCAGGCATTTCTGCATTACGTGCTTTTCTTACCAGTTCCACATGATTTACGTACGCACTGCCATCTGCCCATTGGTATGCTCTTGGCAACGGCGATTCGCAGCGAGACTCATCAAAAGTCACGCTTTCGCAACTTTGCTCATTAAGTGCCTGGTATTTCATCTGAAGCTGTGGCGCAACTTCCTTCCAATTGTCCAACGCATCCTGCATTGTTTTTGCAATGTCTTGTGCACTGCATGCTCGAGAAAGGTCCTTCGACACCACCATTAGGCAGCCATCTCGGGTTTCATCTTTATAGGTTGCTAACTTCATTCTTCTTTCCTCGAAAACGGTTGGCAGGCATGGCTATTTTCATATTTTTTAACGCTCACTACATACTCAATAACGAGCGCACAAGCACGCCAACACTTTATACAAATGCGTAAGTATAGTTATGCCACTAGTTGGTATAGGTGAGAAGACTTACAGTGACGAAGTTTTATTGGCCTGTAAGAAAGGGTGTACGGCAGTAAGCGTTAATAAGGTACGCGCCGCTTTATCCCACTAGCTTTGCGTTGATTGTAAATTTTTCGTAACACGAAAATTAAGGCGTGTAGAGAGGTTAACGTACAGCGAAAAGCCATGTGCCGGTTTTCCGAGCTATTTACCTATTCATTATTTTATTTGTAGCTAAATGGTCGGCAGTTACCGTTTGACGTTGAAATAAGTCGTGCGAGCTTGCGCCCGTAAACCCCGCGTTATTATAACGCAGCGCAATAAACGCTCGCTCGCCACGCCCTTGTCATTACAACTTCACGGTTGCTTTATTAATACCGTATTCACGAAGTTTGTTAGCAATCGCCGTGTGGCTTAAACCAAGCTTTTTCGCTAACTGACGGGTACTTGGATAGGAGGGGTATAAGCGTTTTAGCAAGTCTTTTTCAAACTTTTTAACTTCCTCATCTAAGGTACCTTCAAAGTTCTCGTCAATGTAGGTTACGCTAGGTGCACAGCTGGGAAGCTGAATATCTTCTTTAGTAATTTCTTTACCATCCAGCAGCGACAATGCGCGATAAAGGGCATTTTGTAGCTGTCTTACGTTACCAGGCCACGGATACTGCTGCAGAAAGTCGACACATGACTTACTAAGCTTCGCCGGTCGTCTTCCCAGTTTTGTGCTATGCTGCACAATAAACGATTCGGCAAGGGGCACGATATCTTGCCTGCGGTCTTTTAATGATGGCATGACCAAGCTAAGTACATTGAGGCGATAATAGAGCTCTTTTCTAAATCGCCCCTCCTCAACCAGCTGACCTAAGTCTCGGCAGGTAGTGCAAATAAAGCGTACGTCCACTTTAACCGGCTCAGCATCGCCTACGCGTCTAAATTCACCGTCTTCTAAAACCCGTAGCAATTTAGCCTGAAGCTGTGACGACATGTCAGCAATTTCATCGAGCAACAGGGTGCCGCCTTTCGCCTGCTCTAAAAGTCCCACTTTAGCATTCGGCTGATTAAACGCGCCTGCCGCATAACCAAAAAGCTCGGTCTCCGCCACGCTATCGGGTAATGACGCACAGTTTAGTGCCAAAAATGCACCTTCACTTCGACGGCTAGATTGATGACACGCACGCGCAATCATTTCCTTCCCTGTTCCCGTCTCACCAAAAATAAGAATAGGGGCATCTAAATCGGCTATGCGTTTGGCTTCATGCACCACGCGTTTCATAAACGGTGACTGCGCAATAAAGCGGTCAAAACTATCCGTAGGCGACTGATGGAAAGCAGTAAATTGCTGGCCCAAACGCATTTCAGATTTCAATATGACCACTGCACCGGCCATAATCATATTTTTATCACCGTCAGGTACGGTAATAGGCAACATATCAGCAAGATAATCTTGCTGAATAAACTTAACCTTTGACGACTGCGGGCCCGGCGATTTACCGTCCATCCACTTAGTAAAGTTAAACCCTTTTACGACTTCACTAATTTCTGTGCCTTCAATGTCGCTAGTCGGCATTTCTAAGCCCGCGCTTACCGCTTCGTTGCACAGCACGATGTTTCCCTTGGCATCAATGGAAAAAACAGGGTCAGGCAGCGTTCTTAAAATTGCTGAAAGCTGATTCTTTTCACGTTCACCAGGCATAAAAAGCGTGGTCTTCACGTCATCAATACCATCGATACGGCGAATTTGTGGCATGAGATGCTGGAAGTCGGCAAATTCTATATTGGGAAAATTAAGGAAAATTTTTCCCGCGGGATCGATTTCTATACCGCGTAAATCTATTTCTTTGGTTACGAGAATATCTAACACATCTTGAGTAATACCAAGACGATCCTGACAACTGATTTCTAGACGCATAGGGTATTATAGCTATTTTGTAAACATATATGTACAGAGTATCATACTTTTACAAAAAGATAACAAGATAAATGTTACAGAAGGTTAAAATTGGTAGTGGCAAGAGCGAGGTAATGACGAGCGATAAGTAAAATCGGGCCTAAAAAAAACTGCCACTACAACGAGCGGCATCCTATATAAAACACATTTAATTAACAATAGTGTTAGCTCGCTTTTTTCTCTTTAGGCGGGAAAAGTGGGGAAAATAACCCCAGAGATTTAGCCTCTTCAACCAATGCCATAATATCCATTTCGGCCAATTCAAATAAGTGGTCGAATTCAGGTAGGATATAATAAAGCGGCTGCATAATATCAATGCGATACGGCGTTCGCAGCGCATCAACTGCAGTAAGTGGGTTACGCAACGGTTCATCACTGTCTAACGCGTAAATGGTCTCTCCCGGCGAAGATAAGATACCGCCACCATATATTTTAAGCCCCCCTTTCGCTCTCACTAGGCCAAACTCGACAGTAAACCAATACAACCGCGCCAAATATACCCGGTCTTCTTTGCTCGCCGCCAGTCCTAGTTTCCCATAAGTATGTGTGAAGTGCGCGAACGCTGGGTTGGTTAACAGCGGGCAGTGTCCAAATACTTCGTGAAAAATGTCGGGCTCTTGCAGGTAGTCAAACTCTTCTCTGGAGCGAATAAAGGTGGCAACTGGAAACTGTTTGTTAGCCAGTAACCTAAAAAACTCGCCAAAGTTGATTAAGGCGGGCACTTCAGCCGTTTGCCAACCGGTCTTTTCCATTAGTACCTTGTTGATATCAGGCAGCTGTGGAATTTTCTTTTCGTTAAGCTTTAACAGGTCTAACCCATCTAAGTACTCTTGGCATGCTCTTTCTTTTACCAGCGGAATTTGTCTTTCGTACAGTTCCGACCAAATTTGGTTCTCTTCATCTGACCAATGAATGACCCCATTTTCATCAGATTGTCTCGACTGGTATTGCGTTGATTTTGGCATAACTTCTGTAACCAATAAGGTTTAAAAAACTTACCTATCAGTCTAATGAAATTAGCCGCTTGTAAAAGACAAATGCGCAATGGGGGTAAAGATTTAACTGTAACATAAATTTTACATTAACAACAAAAGCAGCTGATTTTAAAAGAAAAAGCCGCTATTAAAAAGCGGCTTTCATTGCTTATAGCAGAGAATTTTGAAGGGGGTTACAAGCGGCTAATTTCTTTATTAAGTTGATATTCGCGAGATGTGACGTAGGTCTCCATTTTGCGAAGTCTCTCTTCCGCTTTTTCGAAACGATTTCGAATATCGTGAAACGCTTGTTTAGGTGGCTCGCCGGCTTGCCAGACTTTGGTTTTTACCTCCACCTTTGGGCTTTTAACCTGACCGTTGTTTGGGTTAGTCCAGCCTTTTCCCCGTGAAAAAACTGGGGGCGTTGGCGCCTCGTTTAATCCCGCAGGTTTCTTATCTAGAATAAACCAAGCGGCAATGTAAGCGACAAAAATGAACGGCCCGGCTAATAAAAAGAACCCGGTAACGACTAAAATTCTTACTAGCCATGTTTCTAAACCGAAGTATTCTGCAACGCCTGAACACACACCTGCAATACGCGCATTCTCAGGGTTTCGGTAGAGCTGTTTACCATTTCTCATGCTCTATTCCTCCACTCAGGCGCCTCACTATCTAAAATGGCTTCTAGCGTTTCAATGCGCTCGCTCATTTTTTCGGCTTGCTCTGCTAAGTTTTTCAACGACGCATGCTCTTCAGCGCTAAGGCCCTGATTGACTTGCTTTTTGCTGCGATAATGTAGAATTAGCCAAATGGGAGCAACAAATATTGTGAAAACCACAAGGGGCATCACCAGCATTGCTATTATACCTTCATCCATCTCAATCTCTCCTCAAACCCTGATGTATTTACCCTTTGCTGCGTTTGGCATACAAAGGGTACACCCTATTTTTCTTATTCTGATTTTTCGGTGCTTTTATTTGCACCTTTTACTTTTGCTTTAAGTGCAGCCAGTTCGTCTTCAACTTTATCACTGGCTTCTAGCTCAGCAAACTCATCTTGTAAGGTTTTCTTGCCCAAGTCATAGGCTTCAACCTGCGACTCAAGATCATCAATTTTACGCTCGTATTGTTCGAAGCGTCCCATTGCATTATCTACTTTAGTGCTGTCCAACGTCTTTTTCACTTCAAGACGAGAACTAGCCGTTTTCTGGCGCATGATAATGGCTTTTTGACGACTCTTCGCGTCAGCCAGTTTATCTTGTAGCTGACCAATTTCATCTTGAAGCTTGCTGATTTGCTCTTCAACAATTGCAAGCTCTTTACTTAACGTCTCTGCGGCTTCTGCAGACTTTTTCTTTTCCTGCAGTGCTGCTCGCGCTAAATCTTCTCTATCTTTACTTAAAGCAAGTTCTGCTTTTGCTTCCCAATCACTTGCATCGCTTTCGTACTTCGCAATTTGATTGGCTATTTCTTTTTATTGGCCAAGGTTTTCGCCGACGCTGAGCGCACCTCAACCAATGTGTCTTCCATTTCCTGAATGATTAATCTAACCATTTTTTCAGGATCTTCGGCTTTGTCTAAAATCGCATTAATATTCGAATTCACAATATCTGTAAAACGCGAGAAGATACCCATAATAATTACCTCTTGCTAAAAATGGTAAGTGTTAAAAAACACCACACTTGATAAATAGATTACTCTTGGTATTAATCGTATTCAATATGCTTGCCAACTCTACCTTTACGCTAAGTCGCTATTTTTCATACCGTTTTTATAAGTTCAAATAATGCTCGTTTCTCAATATTTTTTGTTCTACACTACTAATTGGTCGAAATGACTAACTTTTGAGGTTTTTAATGAGTAGGTATCGTCAGCAAGACAATTTGCTAGGTCAAGCGAACAGTTTTCTAGAAGTGCTAGAGCAAATTTCACAAATAGCACCGTTAGATAAACCGGTCCTTGTGATAGGAGAGCGAGGTACAGGTAAAGAACTGATTGCAGCGCGTCTTCACTTCTTATCTAAGCGCTGGGACCAAAACTATATCAAGCTGAATTGCGCAGCCCTAAATGAAAGCCTTTTAGAAAGTGAGCTTTTCGGTTACGAAGCCGGGGCATTTACCGGTGCATCGAAACGGCGAGAAGGTCGTTTTGAAGTCGCCCATAACGGCACACTGTTTCTCGATGAACTTGCCAATACTTCGGGTCTAATTCAAGAAAAGCTCCTTCGCGTTGTCGAATATGGGGAGTTTGAACGCGTGGGCGGCAGTAAATCAGTGAAAACCGATGTAAGGCTTATTGCAGCGACAAATGAAGATCTCCCTGCCCTTGCCGATGCAGGCGAGTTTCGCGCCGACTTGCTAGATAGGCTAGCCTTCGATGTGATTACCATCCCCCCGCTTCGAGAGCGACGGGAAGATATCATGATGTTAGCGGAAAATTTTGCCATTAATATGGCCCGTGAGATGGAGATGGAGCTCTTTAGCGGCTTCACTGAAAAAGCCAAGCGTACTCTGCTTGATTACGATTGGCCCGGAAATATTCGAGAACTGAAAAATGTAGTTGAGCGCGCCGTTTACCGCACTAACAACCCTCACCTACCGGTTCACGAGATCATTCTTGACCCCTTTGAATCCGTTTATCGTCCACAGGGTAGAGTTAAGACTAAGGATAGAGTAAGCACTTCTGAGTCAGCAAGTCCTATCGTGTCCTCACAACCCGACCATACAAAAGATGTGATAGAAAGCGCTGACATTACGCCTTTAACGCCAAGCAATCAGCAAGAATCTGTCGAATATCCCATAGATTTGAAAGAACGCTCTCAACAATATGAGATAGATATGATAAAACAGGCACTTGCTGACAGTCAGTTTAATCAAAAGAAAACCGCTGAAAAATTGAGCCTGACATATCATCAGCTGCGTGGCTATCTCAAAAAATATAACTTACTAGATTCTTCCGCTGAAAGCGTCGAGGCGTAAAGCATGTCCCATAGTTTGGTAAAGCGTTTGTCATTATGTTTATGTACAGCGCTTCTTGTTGCATCCTGTGCAAAACAGAATAAACAAGCGTTTTACAATACGGGTATTATTTACTGCTCTGAAAGCAATCCAGTGACGTTTAACCCCCAACTTGATACGTCAAGCACAACGTCAGATGCTTCCTCTCACCAACTTTACGACAGGCTTCTCGATTTCGATCCTGAATCTGGCCGCATTGTGCCAAGCTTAGCCAGTAGCTGGCTTGTAAGTAATGACGGCTTAACCTATGCCTTTCAGCTTCGAAAAGACGTGTCGTTTCACTCTACTCGTTATTTTGAGCCGACAAGAAACTTTAACGCCGACGATGTAATATTTAGCATCGACAGGTGGCGACTAAACTCACACCCTTATCACTATGTGTCCGGCGGTCGCTACCCCTACTTTGAAAGTATTGGCCTTGCTCAAAACATTGAATCTGTCGAACGGATCAACGGCTACCGTGTAGAGATAACACTCAAACATCGCGATAGCTCGTTTTTAGCAAATTTAGCGACAGATTTCGCGGTAATATTGTCAGAGGAATACGCTACTCAGTTGGCCAACGCCGGCACACCGAGCAAAATAGATGAGCTTCCCATCGGGACCGGACCGTTTAAATTTGATAGCTATCGCAAAGACCATTTCATAAAGTACCTTAGGCACGAAAACTATTGGCGCACCCGGTTATTGACCGAAAATGCAAACATTACCCGCGATATTGAGAATATTGAAACCAACGCAAAAAGTGAAAATAGCAGCGAAGCGATAGCAGATGGTCTTTCTAAAAAGACAGACGGACACGTAGTTGAACAGCTTATTTTTGATATTACGCCACGCAGCTCACTACGACTGGCTAAGTTAATGACTGGCGAGTGCGACGCCACTGCCTTTCCCGCTCAAACAGAGCTTGAGGTAATAAGGGCTAGAGACGATCTTACGCTCGCTGAAAAGCCAGGGCTGAATGTTGGCTTCTGGGCTTTTAATACTCAGCGTCCGCCTTTTGACAACCCCGATGTAAGACGCGCTTTAGCCGTGGCCATTGATAAAAACACGCTGTTAGAAGCCGTTTACTTTGACAGCGCAACGCGAGCTAAGACCCTTCTTCCTGCAGCGAGTTGGGCATTTCAAAACGATGCTGATGATACGGCCTATAACCCAGTTTTAGCGCGAAAGTTACTGGCAGATGCAGGTATAAAACCTGGCTTTTCAATGACAATATGGGCCATGCCTGTAGAGCGCTCTTATAACCCCAATGCCACTAAAATGGCCGAACTTATTCAGCGTTATTTAAATGATGTAGGCGTTGAAGCAACCATTGTTAGCTACGACTGGACAACCTTTAGACGGCATTTACAAGAAGGTTTACACGATTCTGTGCTTATCGGCTGGTCAGCAGATAATGGCGACCCGGATAACTTTTATCGCCCGCTGCTAAGCTGTGGCGCTATCCCTTCTGGCACAAACCGCGCCATGTGGTGTAACGAAGATTATGATAGATTACTTAACAGCGCCCTTCAAACTGATGATATTGAAGCCCGCACAGCTCTTTACCGGCAGGTAAACCGATTACTGTATGAACGCCTTCCGTTAGTTCCAATAGCCCATGCCTATCGCTACCAGGCATACCGAGATGAGTTGGAAGGAATGACAATTAATCCCTATGGCGGCGTACGCTTTGGTGGAGTAGAAAAAACACTGTGATCCAAATTCTCGTAAGATACTGCACGTTATTTGTGTTAACCCTTTTGGTGTTAGCGATTATCTCTTTTTCGCTCGCTTACCTTTTTCCCGGTGACACACTGGAAAACTTAACAGGCTTAGTGCCAGAAAACGACATTCAGCGTGCAGCCTTAGAGCGGCAGTTCAAGCTAGACCAGTCTTATATTTTTCAGTTCTTTTATTATGTAGGCAACCTACTCACCGGTGACTGGGGCTATAGCTTTACGTCCGGACTGCCGCTAAGAGAAGAGGTAGGCATCGCGATGCCAGCCACGATAGAGCTAGCAACCTACGCTATGCTAATGGCCCTATTCGTTGGTGTTCCGCTAGGCTATTACGCTGGAATTCGATGCTATTCAACGTCAGACCACCTTATTAATAGCGTGAGCATTACTACGTATTCCTTTCCTGTTTTTTGGTTTGCCCTTTTACTCATTCTTATTTTCAGTTTGCAGTTAGACGCGGCGCCGATGTCTGGACGTATCAGCCTGCTATATGACATTGAGCCTGTAACTGGTTTTATCCTTATCGATATTTTACTATCTGATATTGAAAACAAGTCTCTGGCGTTTAAAGACGCACTGTCGCACATTGCATTGCCTACCTTCTCAATCGGCGCTATCGCTACCGCATCGATGATAAGAGTAACTCGACGCTCAGTTATTGATGTAAAGCACCGACCTTACATTGCAGCCGCTTTGTCCCGCGGCCTATCAAGCTGGCAAATATTTTTCCGACATATATTGCGCAACGCCCTGCTTCCCATATTGCCCCTAATGGCTATTCAAATTACCACGCTTATTACTAATGCGATGATCGTTGAAACCTTATTTTCATGGCCAGGCATAGGAAATTGGCTTATTCAAGCCATTTACCAACGGGATTATCCCGCCTTACGAATTGGAATGATGGCGGTATCTTCTGTTGTTATAACTTTAACAATCCTCATCGATTTGTTTAACCGCATGATTGACCCAAGCAGAGAGAAATACGAACGTGCCACAGTTTAGTTTGTACGACGAAGAGTTCCATCCGTCGCCGTGGCAGCGGACGTGGGCCTCTTTTAAAGCAAGCCACATTTCTATGTTGGGCCTGATTATGCTCGCGCTGTTTGTCGTGTGCGCCGTTTTTGCGCCTCTGATTACGCCCTACGACGCAGTAGAGCAAAATATAGACGGCTTATTAATTCCACCTAGTTGGGTAACCAATGGATCTATTTCACACCTGTTCGGCACCGACGCGTTAGGTCGCGATCTTTTTACCCGCATTATCTATGGCTGTCGAATAACGCTAGGTTCAGCGTTTATTACCGTCGTACTAGCCATGCTAGTGGGTGTTAGTCTTGGTACCTTCGCAGGCATGTTGCGAGGAGTGCGCTCCAGTATTGCTAACCATTTACTCGATGCGTTAATGGCTATTCCTACTCTGCTTATTGCCATTATTATTGTAGCAATTTTAGGCACAGGTTTGGTCAATAGCATGTGGGCGATTACATTGGCGCTTATCCCCCAGTTCGTGCACCATACTCGCAGCTTTGTGCGGGCAGAGATGAAAAAAGAATACATAGTGGCCTCTAAACTCGATGGCGCGAGCAAGTGGCAACTCTTCGTTCACTCTATATTGCCTAATATGACCGAAATGCTGGTGGTGCAAAGTACCCTTGCGCTTTCCATCGCGGTTATAGATATTTCCGCCTTAGGCTTTTTAAACCTTGGCGCTCAGTCTCCCCTACCGGAATTAGGCGTAATTTTAGCCGACGGCCTAGACGTTGCTTACCTTGCACCTTGGAATGTAGCCGTACCGGGTATGGCAATATTTTTTATGGTGTTATCCATTAATATTGTGGGTGACGGATTGCGTTCGGCCCTGCGAAAAAGAGTGAGTCATTAATATGCCAATGCTTGATATTAAAAATCTCACCTTAGAAATGCAAAGTAGTGAAGGCGCTATCAAAGCACTGGATAAAGTTAACTTATCTGTAAGTAGCGGCGAAATTCGTGCCCTTGTGGGTGAGTCTGGTTCGGGTAAAAGTTTAATTGTTTCTGCTATCTGCGGCGCACTACCCAATCAATGGAATTTGACGGCCGACAGGATGAGTTGGAACGGTGAAAACTTATTAGGTATGTCGGTGCAACAGCGCCGCGAAGTAATGCGTCGAGAAATTGCCGTTGTATTCCAAGATCCTCAGGCGAGCTTAGACCCATCGGCAACCCTTGGCGAACAGCTAGAGGAAAGTATCCCTGATGAGTTTGTTCAAGGAAGCTGGTTTTGGCAGCGTGCACAGCAGCGTAAAAAGATAGCCATTAGTACGGTGCATAAAGTGGGTATAAAGCACCACAAACATTACTTAAGTGCGTTTCCACACCAAATACCTGCCGACATTGGGCAGAAGTTTATGATTGCAATGGCGTTAGTATCACAGCCTAAATTATTGATTGCTGATGATCCAACTCGCGGTATGGAGCCCACCACTAAAACACAAATTCTTAAGCTTTTTACTCGGCTAAACCAAACGCGTTCGTTATCTATTCTTTTCGTGAGCCACGACTTGCTGGCAATTGCGAGTATGTCACACTCGATGACGGTTCTATATGCCGGTCAGACCGTTGAGTCGGGTAAAATGAAGCATATCAAAAAGCGCCCGTTACATCCTTATACCAAAGCACTGCTGGACAGCGCGCCGAGCTTTAGGAAAGACTTGCCCCCTAAGTCACTGCTACCCACGCTCAGCGGCTCTATCCCAACGCTTCAGCATTTACCAATTGGTTGCCGATTAGGCCCTAGATGCCCGCGAGCCCAGCGTGCCTGTGTGCAAACACCTGCCGCACGCAAAATCCATGATCACAGCTACAGCTGCCACTACCCGCTGCACATGGAGAAGCTGTAATGGATATCATGCAGGTAAAAGACCTTACGTTTATTCACAATGAAAAGAAACGCTGGCTAAAAAGGCCAGAAGTATTTCAACTGGGCCCTGTGAATTTAAATGTAAAGCGCGGCGAAACCATTGCCATTATCGGTGAAAACCGTTCAGGTAAATCACTGCTTGCTAAACTGCTGGTTGGTGCCTTGCCGGCTGACGCGGGCGAAATTGAGATTAATACTCACAAATACTTAGCAAAATACCAATCCAAAGATGGCCAGCAAAAACGTACCCACGATATTAGAATGATTTTGCAGCACAGCGCGGAGTCGATGAATCCGTCTGTTCCCGTGGGTAAAATTTTAGATGAGCCCCTACGTTTAAATACCGGCTTACCTCAAGCAGAACGCAAGCCTATTATTGAGGATATGCTGGTAAAAGTAGGGCTGCTGCGCGAGCATTATTACTTTTACCGGCACATGCTTTCTGATGGTCAACAACAGCGCGTGGCGCTAGCACGAGCCATTGTTTTAAAACCTAAAGTACTCGTAGCTGACGAACCTTTCGCGGCATTAGACCCCTCAATTCGCTCTCAAACCGTAAACCTTATACTTCAGCTTCAACAAGAATTGGGTTTGGCATTCGTCTTTATAAGCCATAATTTAGGTATAGTTAGGCACATTGCAGATAGGGTGATTGTTATGGAAGGTGGAGAAATCGTAGAAGAAGGCAAGACAGAAACCATTTTCAGATGGCCGCAGCATACCCGAACAAAAAAGCTTATCACTGCTTATCAGTCGTTAGTACCGCAAAACACAATTCGTTAAAGCCCACCGTGGGTTTTAACGTTGGGTATTAAAAAGGGGCAAACCCTTTGCCCCTTACCTTATTAACTTACCAATCAATGTATTGGCTCTGAGCGTGGCTAGAGCCTAACTGTGCATCTAGCCGACAAGTGCTAACAAAATGCCTGCGGCTACCGCGCTGCCCAACACTCCGGCGACATTTGGCCCCATAGCATGCATTAATAAGAAGTTATGAGGGTTAGCTTCTAACCCCACTTTGTTTACGACCCTTGCTGCCATAGGTACTGCAGATACCCCTGCTGCACCTATAAGTGGGTTTATACTTCCGCCCGATAGCCGGCTCATTAGCTTAGCCATCAGTACGCCAGCTGCCGTACCTATGCCAAATGCAATGGCGCCTAGGCCTAAAATCCCTAAAGTCTCGACGGTGAGAAATGCCTCTGCCGATAATTTAGAGCCCACCGCTAATCCTAAGAAAATGGTAACGGTATTAATAAGTTCGTTTTGCGCTGTTTTACTGAGGCGATCCACAACCCCGCACTCTTTCATTAAGTTACCGAAGCAGAACATTCCTACTAATGGTGTGGCTGCCGGTAGAAACAGAATGGTCATAAACAGAACCGCCAATGGAAAAATAATTTTTTCACGTTTGGCCACTGGACGAAGCTGACCCATTTTAATTTCACGCTCGTCTTTTGTGGTTAACGCCTTCATTATTGGGGGCTGAATAATAGGAACTAATGCCATATATGAATAAGCTGCTACAGCGATTGCGCCAAGTAAATCTGGCGCAAGCCGAGAGGCTAGGAAAATTGCCGTGGGGCCGTCAGCGCCCCCTATAATCGCAATCGCACTTGCGTCTTTAAGCGTAAATTCAAAACCAGGGATCAGATTCAATGCGATGGCGCCAAATAGCGTAGCGAAAATACCAAACTGGGCTGCGGCGCCCAGTAGCAGCATTTTCGGATTAGCGATAAGCGCACTGAAATCTGTCATAGCCCCTACACCCATAAAAATAAGCAGCGGAAACACGCCTGTATCTATGCCTATTTTATAAATATAGTGAAGCAAACCACCTACCTCAGAAAACCCCGCAATAGGGATATTGGTAAGTAAAGCGCCAAACCCTATGGGCAAAAGCAACAAAGGCTCGAACTTTTTCACAATTGCCAAATACAGAAGACCAAAGCCAACCGCCATCATTATCAGTTGACCCGCTTCAAAATGCGCAAGCGCGGTACTATCCCAAAGTACCATTAACTTATCCATGCCCTACCCCAATAAGATCAATGGTTGGCCACTGGACACGGCATCGCCTTCCCCAACAGTAACTTCCGTTACCGTGCCGGTGAACGCAGCGCGGATCTCCGTTTCCATTTTCATGGCTTCAAGGATCATAACTACATCACCTTCGGCAATACTGTCACCGTTTTTAACGAGTATCTTAAATACGTTACCCGCTAACGGTGCATCAATAGACTGGGAAGTGCTTGCAGATGCCTGAGTATTGCTCGCTGACGCTGGCGCCGATGATTGAGCAGCACCTGCTGGTGTTACGCTTGTTAAGGTACCGGATGGTGCGACTTCTACGTGATACACCTTACCATCAACGTTTACATCGTAAGTTTCGCTGCCAGATGTAGACGTGTTTGCTGCAGTTTTTTCTACTTGAGCGACATCTGCTGACTGCGATGACTGTGCACTAGGTGCAGGTTCAAACGCATCAGGATTACCGCGATTTTCGATAAACTTAAGGCCTATCTGCGGGAACAAGGCGTAAGTAAGCACATCATCAATTTTGTCATCTGATAGCGAAAGCTGCTTTTTCTCTGCGAGTTCATCAAGCTCTTTACTTAGTGCATCAAGTTCGGGGGCAATGTTATCAGCCGGTCGGCACGTCACAGGCTCAGCACCATCAAGCACACGCTCTTGCAGCGCTTTATTTACTGGTGCCGCGGTGGCGCCGTATTCGCCTTTAAGTACGCCAGCGGTTTCTTTCGTGATGCTCTTGTAGCGCTCGCCTGTTAGTACGTTAAGTACCGATTGCGTGCCTACAATTTGAGAGGTTGGCGTAACAAGAGGAATAAACCCGAGATCTTCCCGTACCCGTGGAATTTCTTTTAGTACTTCTTCGAATTTATCTTCAGCGCCCTGTTCTTTTAGCTGGCTTTCCATGTTGGTTAGCATGCCGCCTGGCACTTGCGCTAGCAAAATCCGTGCGTCAACGCCCTTTAAGCTTCCTTCAAACTTGCTGTATTTCTTTCTTACATCTCTGAAGTAGCTGGCAATTTCTTCCAGTTCTGGCAATGCGATGCCGGTGTCACGCTCTGTACCCTCTACAATCGATACCATCGTTTCAGTGGCGGTATGGCCATATGTCATACTCATTGACGAGATAGCGGTGTCGAGCATATCAATGCCCGCGTCTACGGCTTTTTGATAGGTGGCAGTACTTAACCCTGTCGTAGCATGACACTGCATGGCAATAGGTACACTTACCGTTTCCTTCAGCCCTGTTATGAGCGCTTCGCATTCGTAAGGCTTTAAAAGCCCTGCCATATCTTTAATACAAATGGAATGAACGCCTAAGTCCTCAAGCTGTTTGGCCATATCAAGCCAAAGCTTTAGATTGTGCACTGGGCTTACGGTATATGAAATGGTGCCTTGCGCGTGCGCACCGCTGTCTATGGTTGCTTTAATTGCCGTTTTTAAATTTCTGATGTCGTTCATTGCATCAAAAATTCTAAATACATCAACGCCGCTTTCATGGGCGCGCTCTACAAAGCGAGTCACAACATCGTCAGCGTAATGTCGATACCCCAGCAAGTTTTGGCCTCGTAGCAACATTTGCTGCTTGGTATTAGGCATGGCGGCTTTTAGCTTTCTAATACGTTCCCATGGGTCTTCTCCCAAGTATCGAATGCAAGCGTCAAAGGTAGCGCCGCCCCACGACTCTACTGACCAAAAGCCAGCTTTATCTAATTTTTCCGCAATGGGAAGCATATCTTCAATACGCATTCGCGTAGCTAGTAGTGACTGATGGGCATCACGCAGGACCAGCTCGGTAAGGGCCAGAGGCTTAGACATGGTAACTCCTGATTAGACTTATTTTTTTGAATTTTGGCGATGGGTATGAATTGCAGCGGAAATAGCGGCGATAACATTACCGTCTATTCCGGGTTGTACCGTTTGATTGTTTCTTTTTACGTTGACAGCGGGCTCTTCAATATCACCGGGGAAAGCTTCGCAAAAGCGTGCGATTAAGTGTATACCTACGATAAGAAGTCCGAGAAATGAGAAAACAAACACCATTCCTATCAGCATGAGCGAGCCTGCTTCAACGAGCAAGCTAGCGACGGATTCCGAATTCATATTCAATCCTATTGTTATTTTGTACCTGAATAAGTATCACGAGGGTTTTGAAAACACAACAATGCAGCATAAAAAATCACTTAAAATTGAATAGAAGCCATCAAAATGAAACTTAATGCATTATTTTTTAATAAAATTGCAATAAAAGCGTATCGAACTTAATTTAAATCAATTTTATATCAGCGCGCTTGCACGAAAGTGGGAAAACAAATAGAAGAAATAGGGAAGCAGAAATGAAAAAGCCCACCTAAAAAGGTGGGCTCTTCAATGTGGCGCGTGTGGAAGGATTCGAACCTCCGACCGCCTGGTTCGTAGCCAGGTACTCTATCCAGCTGAGCTACACACGCGTTAACTTGTATACTTTCGAATTTTATTTCGAAAGGTGACGCTTTAAAATAAGTGGCGCGTGTGGAAGGATTCGAACCTCCGACCGCCTGGTTCGTAGCCAGGTACTCTATCCAGCTGAGCTACACACGCGCAAAAAACTTGTTGTCGACCGTCACTATCAACGAATAATAATGGCGGAGAGGGAGGGATTCGAACCCTCGATACGCGTAATGCGTATGGTTCCTTAGCAGGGAACTGGTTTCAGCCACTCACCCACCTCTCCTTGACTGCGGGGTGCATTTTACGGATTCATTGGCCTGAGTCAAACCTTTTTTATAAAGAAATTGTTCACTCGCTGCCATTTTAAACGATTCGTGCAAAAAACCAGTAATTTGTTCGCAATACAAGCAATTAAATAAAAAATCTGTTGCCCTTACCGTACGCTTTTTCAACGCGCAAAATCGATCATTAGGCAACATCGTATATTTTTATAAAATGAAAACGGCGTTTTAGGCCAATTTCCATTTCATTTTGCAAAGTTTCCTCTAGTACCATGCTGCGCGTTATTAATAGGAAGCGTGCACAAAACACGTCCAAACACGGTTATAAGCGGTGGCCCTACTATTTTAAGGTATAGAACAATTAAGCGAATACGCAAAGCCTGTAAACAAACTTTCTAGTGACAGTGGCCGCCTACTCTTTGCCAAACCTTAGTTGGTATTGCAAAAATCCGCGGTTGCAGCCATAAAAGCACGACCGCCATAGCAACGGCGTTCACGTCATAAGTGTTAACACAAACAAAAAAGGCCAGCATAAGCTGACCTTTTCCTGTGAAGCGTATAATGCAATTATTCTGCAGAACCTGGCTGACCGCCTTTTTCTGCCTGAATGCGCATATAAATCTCTTCACGGTGCACAGAAACTTCTTTTGGTGCATTCACACCTATACGTACCTGATTCCCTTTTACACCTAGTACAGTAACGGTTACATCGTCACCTACCATAAGTGTTTCACCAACTCGACGAGTCAAAATAAGCATTCGCTTGCTCCTGTTCCTTAATACTGAACGTAATCCTTTGAATTTTGCTAACCCTTCGGCACGACCCGATGGTAGCGACAGTGGCTCCATGTTTCTGCGTCACTTCAAAAACTCACTGTTATACACAAAAATAATTATAGCTTATCTTGTAACCAAACGTTAACCGAATCTAACGCTTGCCCCAAGTTTTCAGGCTTATCGCCACCCGCTTGAGCCATATCAGGGCGACCGCCGCCTTTACCACCTACTTGTGATGCGACAAAGTTAACTAACTCGCCCGCTTTAACTTTATCAGTGAGATTTTTAGTCACGCCAGCAATGAGGTTCACTTTCGCATTGTTAGCCACACCTAGTACTACCTAGTACTACGATACCTTCGCCAATTCGGTTTTTAATATCGTCCATCATTGAACGCAATGACTTCGCTTCGACACCTTCCAAATTAGCGATTAGCACTTTAACGCCATTTATCTCTACTGCATTACTAAGCATATCAGCACCTTGCTGACTCGCCAGTTTTTGTTTTGCAGAATTGAGCGCTTTTTCTAGTTCTTTAGTCTGATTTTGTAGAGAAACTACGCGTTCAAGTACATTTTGGCTATCTGTTTTTAATAATGACGACAACGACGACAGCGTCGCTTGTTGCGTTTGCACGACTTCAATTGCTTGCTCGCCAGTGACCGCTTCGATGCGTCGAACACCCGATGCAATGCCCGCTTCACTGGTAATTTTAAACAAACCAATGTCGCCAGTTCGCGCTACGTGAGTACCACCACATAGCTCAACAGAGAATGGCCCCATAGTTACCACGCGAACTTTCTCGTCGTACTTTTCGCCAAACAGCGCCATTGCACCTGAGGCTTTGGCTTCTTCTAGGTCCATTAGTTCAGTAGCCAGTGAATGATTTGCGCGTATTTCTTGATTCACGCGTCGTTCAATCTCTGCAAGCTGTTCTGTAGTAACGGCTTCAAAGTGCGAGAAGTCAAAACGCATACGCGGCGCTTCAACCAATGAACCTTTCTGCGTTACGTGCTCACCTAAAATTTCGCGCAGCGCCGCGTGAAGCAAATGGGTAGCACTGTGATTTTTCTTAATGGCTTCGCGGTTAGCCGAATCTATGGCGGCGGTTGCTGTATCGCCCTTAGAAACAGAGCCTTTCGCTATTCCTTTGTGCGCAAACGCGTTACCCATTTTCTGGGTATCAGTGACAATGAATTCACCGTTGGCAACGCGCAGCACCCCTTTGTCACCTGCCTGACCACCGCTTTCCGCGTAGAACGGCGTGCTGTCTAACACCACTACGCCTTCTTGGCCATCTTCTAATTTTTCAACAAATGCGTTGTCCGCAATTAGCTCAACCACATTCGCCTGGCCTTCCACATCGGTATAGCCCGTAAACGACGTTGTATGGTCGATGGCAAGTTTGCTGTTGTAATCTGCCCCAAAGTTGCTTGCTTGCTGTGCGCGAGCGCGCTGAGCCTGCATTGCCGCTTCAAAACCTTCTTCGTCAATTTTAAGCTCGTGCTCTCGAGCCACGTCGTTAGTAAGGTCTGTTGGAAATCCGTAAGTATCGTACAGTTTAAATACCACATCACCCGGCACAGTATCACCTTCAAGCGAGGCGAGTGTGTCGTTTAGCATTGCCATACCGCGTGCGAGCGTTTTACTAAACTGCTCTTCTTCTACGCGCAGTACTTTTTCAATAACCGGAAGCTGGTCAACTAGCTCTGGATACGCTTCACCCATTTCATTAGCAAGAGAAGCAACCAGTTTATAGAAGAAGATGTCGTTGGCGCCAAGCTGATACCCATGGCGTACCGCGCGACGTATAATACGGCGTAACACATAGCCGCGACCTTCGTTAGAAGGCATAACACCGTCACAAATTAAGAAGCTGCACGAACGAATGTGATCGGCGATAACCCGTAGCGATTTATTTTCAAGATCCTCTGTGCCAACGATTGAGGCTGCAGACTTAATTAAATTCTGAAACAAATCGATTTCGTAGTTGCTGTGAACGTTTTGCAAAATAGCTGAAATACGCTCTAGACCCATACCGGTATCGATTGACGGCTTTGGAAGCGGCTCCATGGTACCGTCAGCTTGCTTATTAAACTGCATGAATACCAGGTTCCAGATTTCGATAAAGCGGTCACCGTCTTCTTCAGGTGTTCCTGGAGGACCACCCCAAATGTGCGCGCCGTGATCGTAAAAGATCTCAGAGCAAGGACCACATGGGCCTGTATCGCCCATTGACCAGAAGTTATCTGACGTACTAATACGGATAATTTTCTCTTTAGGCACACCAATGTGGTTTTCCCAAATATCGAACGCTTCATCATCTTCAGAGTAAACGGTTACTAATAGCTTTTCTTTAGGAAGCCCAACTTCACTTGTTAGAAAGTTCCACGCAAATTCAATCGCTTCTTTCTTGAAATAGTCGCCAAAACTGAAGTTACCCATCATTTCAAAGAAGGTATGGTGGCGGGCTGTATAACCTACATTTTCAAGGTCATTGTGTTTGCCCCCTGCCCGTACACAACGCTGAGATGATACTGCACGGGTATAGCTACGCTTTTCGGTACCTAGAAACGTATCTTTAAACTGGTTCATTCCCGCATTGGTGAAAAGAAGTGTGGGATCATCTGCCGGCACCAGTGACGAGCTTGCCACCGCCTGATGGCCATGACTTTTAAAATAATTGATAAACTTGTTACGTAAGTCAGCAGTTGATAATGTCATTGAAAACCTAACTTCCTTTATTCTATTTACGAGACGTGCGATTTGCCTGTTCTAATGAGTTTTATATCGGGGCGTTTTGCCATTACTCAATGTACAATGCCGCATTACAATTCTCGGGATAATTAAAATGCACACAAATTTGCGCAACAATACCACGGATAGCGCAATTTTGTTAAGTGTAACGGCCAAGAGATAGGGCCAAATTTTGCTTAAATTCAACAAAAACAGTCGATATTCATGCACGTGATTGCAACAGGTGTGTATTTTGCAAAATTGTAAGTTACCACTTTAACTTTTAGTTCTCGCAGCTACTCTCGCTGACCGCGTAATCGATATGATCTTGGTAAAAACCGCGATATTGAAGAAACTGTTTCTGCTTTTGCCTTAACGCAAATTCAGTTTCGTAAAACTCGCCAAACTTCTTTACCTTTACGTTTCTCGCGCTTTCAAACCAGTCGGCTTCAATTTCGTTTAACGCCTGCTCTGCCGTTCCCTCATCAACACCGTATTGCTGCAAGTCTAACTTGATAGCGCGAGGACCTTTACCTTTCATATAAAGGGCGCGGGCTCTACTTTCTGCAAAACGCGTATCGCTTTGAATTCCTGCATCCTTAAACTCGTCTAAAATAGGCGTAAACGCCTCGCTTGCTATTCCCTTTTGTTGCAGCTTTCGTGCTATTTCATTAACGCTATGCTCTCGTCGTGCCAGCATGCGAGTAATCGCGTCGGTAATGATTTTTCGGTCAAAGTCTGACATTTTTATGAACTTACTCTTTTGTTTAAAACGTAGAAACAGGGCTATTTTAGCGCTAAATATTACGTAATAGCGATAATCTCTGCGCCAATAAACGATGATTTCTACACGACTGACAAAGCATGACAGCAACTGACTATCAGATAAAAATAATAAATTCCGTTGCGCTGCTGTCCCAAGCGCGCTGGGATAAGCTAGCACAAGATGCAGGCCCATTTCTTTCCTATCACTTTTTACTCGCGCTTGAACAAAGTGAGTGCTGCAACAATGAATCGGGTTGGCAGCCTTGTCATATCGCGATCACTGGCGCGGGAGAGGATACGGTACATGCAATTATTCCCGGCTATTTGAAAACGCATAGCTACGGCGAGTATGTGTTTGACCATGCGTGGGCCGATGCCTATGCGCAACACGGCCTCGACTACTACCCCAAGTGGATATCTGCCATCCCCTTCACTCCTGTCACTGGCCCTCGAATTTTAACCGACGGTAAAATTGAGTTCGGTACGGCCTTTTTTAATGCACTTGAAAACAAGCTTGTAGACTATGTTGCGTCAGTCTATGGCGAGACACTGTCTTCATTACACTGGCTTTTTACCGATGAAATCACGTCTAAGCTATTGACCCAAGCGGAACACTGTAGCCCGCACGGACACTCAAGCGATAAGACTGAAGATGCAATAAATGAGACGCTTGGCGATGCCTCTGCGCTTGCCCCTTATTACTTGACCCGCTATGCGGTTCAGTTTCAGTGGTATAACTACCAGTATAAAAACTTCGATGATTTTTTAGCAGCGTTAACGTCTCGCAAACGCAAAGACATCAAGAAAAGCCGTCGAAAACTACATGAGCGAGGAATACGCTTTAGCCATCAAAAAGGCCAAGCCATTACGCCAGACACCCTTCAGTTTTTCACAAAATGTTACAAAGCAACCTATTTAAAGCGAAGTGGTCATGTGGGATATTTAAATGATGTCTTTTTCCAACAACTTGTTGAAAATTTAAGTGACAATATGCTTATTGTCACTGCTTTTGAAAATGATGTGCCTGTTGCCAGCGCATTATTCTTTTTTGACGATACGGGTTTATACGGCAGATATTGGGGCGCGTTAAAAGAGATTGACGGGCTTCATTTCGCCTGCTGTTACTTCGAAGGTATTGAATTTGCAATCGCGCACCAGTTAGCGCTATTCAATCCCGGCACACAAGGTGAGCATAAAATTTTACGGGGCTTCGAGCCTACTTATTGTCGCTCACATCACACGTTACGACATACGGCGTTTCACCGTGCTGTAGCAGACTTTTTACACAGAGAAACCCCGCATATCGGCAGCTATTTTAATCAGGCACGGAATGCTTTACCGTTTAACAAGGAATTTGTGCCTACTTTAAAAACGACAAGTGTCACTGCACCTAACGACGACACTTATAATCACAAAGAGAAAAACGATGAAATATAAACTTTTAGCCGTAGCTATTGCGGCTTCGCTAGGGCTTACAGGCTGTGGCCAGCCTGACCAAGCAAAAGAACAAACAAACGATCAGGTAAGCGCAGTTGAAGCGCCTGAAGCAAACGGCGAAGCTGAGCTTGGCTCTTTTGGCGTAGACTTATCTGCACGCAACGAAGCAGTAAAACCGGGTGATGATTTCTTCATGTATGCAAGCGGCACATGGTATGACAACTATGAACTGCCTGCAGACAAAACCCGTTATGGTGCATTCACTGGTCTTGCTGAGCGAAGTGAAGAGCAGGTGAAAAACATCATTGATGGTTTAATGGAGAAGTCTTCGCTTAACGCTGAAGAGCAGCTTGTTCACGACTTTTTCGTTGCATACATGGACACAGATACCATTAACGAAAAAGGTATTAAGCCCATTGAAGACGTACTGACGTCAATTAATAGTATTGAAAACACCACCGACCTTACTAAGGCGTTCGGCAATAGCTGGCTTGTTGGTTCAAGCACGCCAATCTACGGCGGAATGTGGTACAACCGCTTAGACCCCAACGAATATCAACTAAGCGTGGGTGTAGGCGGTTTGGGCCTTCCTGATCGCGACTATTACCTTAGCGACAGCGAGCGCTTTGTTAAAATTCGCGAAGCGTATGTAGCACACATCGAGCAAATGCTTAACTTTGCTGGGGAGGAAAATGCGGCGGAAAAAGCACAAGATATTCTTCAGCTTGAAACACAAATTGCTCAAATACAGTGGCCACGGGAAAAGCGTCGTGATCGCGACCTAACGCTTAACCAAATTGAGCGCAGTAAATTATCTGATGAATACCCGGGTTTTGACTGGGATACTTACTTCGCACAGACAGGTTATAAAGTCCCTGAGCTCAATATCACGCAGCCAGAGCCAGTCAAAGAAGTGATTAAAATTATCAATGAAGCTGACTTAGCGGATTGGAAGTCGTATTTGAAATATCATACGATTTCTAACAACGCAGGCTTCCTTTCAGAAGAAATTTACCTTGCTAACTTTGACTTCTTCGGCCGCACGTTAAGCGGTCAGCAAGAGCCTCGCCCTCGCTGGAAGCGCGCGGTAAGCCAGATGTCTGGTACTGAATCACTCGGTTTTGCTATCGGCAAAATCTACGTGAATGAATATTTCCCGGAAAGCTCAAAAGAGCAAATGGCGGAACTGGTAGAAAACCTGCGTACTGCACTCGGTGAGCGTATTGAAAACCTTGACTGGATGAGTGAAGAAACCAAGGTTAACGCCAAAGAAAAGTTGATGGCCTTTAACCCGAAAATTGGTTACCCAGATGAATGGCAGCTTTTTGACGGCGTGACTATTAGCGATAAAGACCTAGTGGGTAACGTTCGCAATCTACGCACGTTCTTCCAAGACCAATCGGTTGAGCGCGAGCTTGAGAAAACAGACCGCAATCGCTGGGGCATGACACCTCAGCGCGTTAACGCTTACTACAATAGCTCGTTCAATGAAATTGTATTCCCTGCAGCTATTTTGCAGCCGCCGTTCTTCGATCCGAATGCCGATCCAGCCGTTAACTACGGTGCTATTGGCGCAGTTATTGGTCATGAGATGGGCCATGGCTTCGACGACCAAGGGTCAAAATCTGACGCTAACGGAATTCAGCGCAATTGGTGGACCGACGCAGACCGCGCAGCGTTTGAAGAAAAAGCAGACATGCTGGCTGAACAATACAGTCAATACGAGCCAATTGAAGGTAACTTCGTGAACGGCCGCAACAGTCTAGGTGAGAACATCGGCGATGTGGGTGGTCTGTCTATGGCTTACCACGCTTACAAACTAAGCCTGAACGGTAAAGAAGCACCCGTTATTGATGGCCTAACCGGCGATCAACGCTTTTTCCTGGCATGGGCACAAGTGTGGAAAGAAAAACGCACCGAAGAGAGCATGCTTAACCAGCTACGTGCCGGTACACACGCTCCAGGTCGCTACCGTGCTCAAGCACCGCGCAATCACGATGCTTGGTATGAAGCATTCGACGTAAAACCAGGTGATGCTTTGTATCTTCCACCAGAAGAGCGCGTAAGAATCTGGTAATTAAACAGGTAACCTGGCCCCCCTTCAAGGCGGGCCAGTACGTTGCAAAAAGCGCGGTAGGCTATGAACCTACCGCCTTTTTTAACCTGCCGTCAGCGTTTAATGCGTATTGCTAGTCAAACAGCCTTGCTAAAAACGTCCCCTACCTTAACGAATCCGATTACTACTTCGCGTATTGAGTAATTAGATCTCGCACATATTGCTTACAGCGAGTAACCGCTTCTGTAAAGTCGCCATTACCTACGCTTCCCATTGAATAACGCAACCAATAGCCGTCAATCAACGCAGCTGTCGATGCCGCAGCGTTTTTCACTTGTTCTGGTTTAAGCAATTTGCGATAGCTGAAAGCGAGATTACGCTCTAAGCGCTTGTGGTTTATACATTGCAAGCGGTGCAAGCCTTCGTTGTGAAGTGACAATGCCCAAAAGTTAAACCACGTATTGGTTGCAGAACTCGCGCCCTGCGTTTGAGAAAAATTGTTTTCTATGATGAAGTCAATGCGTTTAAGTGGGTCATCAATGCGCTTGGTGATCTTTAGTGCCTCGAGAAGGTGGCGCATAGTCGCCTCTATCAGCCCCTGTTTATCGCCAAAGTAATGACTAATGATTCCTGAAGAAAGCCCTGCTCTTTTGCTTATTAGACTGATTGTCGTACCGTGATAGCCAACCTCTGCCATCACCTCCAACGTTGCTTCAATTAACTGCTTTTTACGAACTGGCTCCATTCCCACCTTGGGCATGCTACAACTCCAAACCTTAAATCAAATAATAAACCTGAGGCAGCGGTGCGCTGCCCCAGGCATGATATCACGATTAAAAGGTTAAGCGTGCGTTCACTGCTACAGCGCGTGGCGCGCCTATCCAAAATGCGCCTGGGGCGATAGTTGAAGCGTAATCTTCGTCGAACAGATTGTTCACCGTTAAGCGTACTTCAAGCTCTTCAACACCGGGGCCAATGTTCTCGATAAAACCGCCGATGTAAAAGTCGCTAACGATATAATCATCTACCTGTGCCGCATTGTTGCTATCGAGGTAGCGGCTGTCTACGTACTTGGTAGAAAGACCGGCGAAGTAGTTATCGCGCGCCCAATCAAGGCTAACCACTGCCATAGTATCTGGTGTGCCTATTACCGTGTTGTCTTCAATGGCCACTAATGACACCTCGGCATTATCTGGGTCGGCAATTGCGGCCTGAGCCTCGGCAAGGGTATCGTACTGGGTGCCCGAGCTTCCCACGGTTGCTACATACTCAGATTCACTAAGCGTTATTGAAGTAAACAGTGAAAGTGTTTCCGTAAGCGTAATGTCAGCAGAGATTTCAAAACCGCTAGACTCAATACCTCCTACGTTCTTATATCCACCCGCGGCGGCTTCTAAAAAGTCGATACCTTCTGACGTTTCGTTACTGGTAAACTGAATGCGGTCGTTAAATTCAATATTGTAATAGGTCACGCTAGCGTTGAAACCTGGTGATGCATAACGAAAGCCAACATCAATATTGTCTGCTGTTTCCGGCTTGATAAAACGAAGGTCAGTATCGTTACGCTCAAGCTGAGCATCTTTAATAGCGGCGAAGTTTTCCCCATATCCTGCGAAAACTTCAAGTCCTTCATAAGGAAGCGGCGCTACGATACCTGCTGAAAATAATGTATCTGAATCGGTATTTACCGCAAGGTTATTGGAAGCATCAAAGTTATCGGTTTTCTCGATATCAACGTTAAACTTCTTGGCACCTAAGCGAACGCGAGCAAACCCAACATCTAGTTCGTCTTCAACATAATACATTAACGTATCAACAGGGAAGGTTCTGTCGTACTGCACCCAGTAAGGCACATTATCGTAGTCTACGCTGATAGATGAATTGGTAATTTTATGCCAATCACGAGACTCGCCACGCTCGTAATCTTCCCACCAAATACCAAAGCGCACTGTGTTATCAAAATCGCCAATTTTGGTGTACCACACAGCGTCAGCGTTAACCCCGACACGCTCTTTATCGTAGTGGGTGTGGCGATATGAACCAACTGGAATCGCGCCCTGTTCATGACAGCCCGGGTCGTATTGTGCTCCAGCGCCCCCGTAAGGGAACGTAAGCGAACTTTGACACCCTTCAATGGGGCTTAACTGATTGCCCTGTCTATCTACAAAATAGATTTGTCCTAACTCCTGTCCACCGTAAACCGTGTTGCCCACTACAAGTTCAGAATGCCCCGCTGTGCCATCATCGGTAATATCTACGATATAAGGCGGAACCCATTCACCGCGACCTTCGTTATCGTGGTAATACACATTAGTCATAAAGTCGACTTGGCCGATAGTGAACTCTGCCTGAAGATAGGCGAACAGGTTTTCCCGCAGGGTTGACCAACCGCGACGGTAAGCCTGATCTTGATATGGCACACCTGTCCACTCATCAGTCAGCTGGTCCCAATCGGGGTTCTGCTCATATTGCGCTAGGCCGTAAATGCGCTGATAATTGTCTTCATGAGTATCGTCATAAGACAGGTAACCGGTAAGCGATACATCGTTCACCGTTGAAATAAACTTCATGGCTAAGTGGTCACGGGTATTTTCTGCTGCTTGTTGCATAAAGTCAGAGCTCTCCTGACTAGAGAGGCTTATCCATGCGTAAGTATCTTTAAAAATTTCGCCGGTTTCATAACGGACATAATACTTTGACGCATCAAACTCACCTGCAGTAACGCTGGTTACCAAGCCTTGTTCCATTGAAGGGGCGATAGTCGTGAAGTTAAGTGTCCCGCCTAATGCTTCGTGAGAACGTGAGGCAATGTCGGCGGTACCCTGTGATACTTCAACCGCTTGTACGTTTTCCGTATCGATATAGCGATTCGCTTTTGCGCCACCACCATAGTTAGAGTTACCGTTGGCGATGCCGTCTACCGTCATGCCAATCTGTTGTTCATTTAGATTTACCTGAAACCCACGGATAACAATAGACGTTGACCAGTCATCGGCACCGAACGTATCGCCTTCGTTAATAAGGACACCTGGAAGGTTATCAACCGCAGCTAAAACGCTGCTAAGGTTAGCCTGCTGCTTGAACATATCGTCGCTAGTCGCATTGTTCGCATATGAAACGCTTCGCCCTACAACGGTAATCTCTTCTATGCGTTGTTCATTAGTCGCTTCACTCTCTTCCTCTGCGTGTACGAGGTAAGACGCACTCATTGACGATAAGGCTGCGAGGACGGCTAACGAAATTTTGTTGTGTGTTTTCATGCATTTCCCAGTAGTGTTGTGTAATTGTTATCCACTACCATAGGGGGCATTTGTTACAGTTGCGTTAAGTTTAATTGAACAATCAATTAATAAACCGATAGCAACAATCTTTTGGCTTCTACACAGTATCTAAAGTTTTATAAGCGAAAAGACATAAAAAAAAGCCCTCGCGAAGGAGGGCTAAAGAAGGGAAAGGATTATCTTATCTTGTTCTTACTTTATGACTGCGCTGCGGCTTGAAAACTGGTGTGTTCGCTTTCAGTTCCGTCTACTTGCTTTTTTGCATAAAGCAAGGCGTCATGTAACGTGTCGAAGTTAGGAATACTAGGATGCGCTTCATTTACGCCCTCCAGCACTTTGTTAACTTCTGCGTTAGCACCGCAAATAACAAGTTGACGACCCGCGGCTAATGCATCTGAAGTTACCGTATCAACCGCCATTGCAGCCGACACGTCCATTAGCGGTACGCGAGAGAAATCAAGGATAGTAACGGTAGCCCCCGGACGCACGCGCTCACGTACGTGGTGACCTAAATCAGCCGCTGCACCAAAGCTTAACGGGCCGCCGAAACTAAAGATTGATACTTTATCTTTTAGCGATTCAAGTAACTCGTTTTCCTTAGGGTCATTTAAAGACTCAGGGATCTTCTTGAGTTCTTCAATTTGCAGTTGAGCAATTTGCTTAACATAAGCTAATGCCGCAAATACTACACCGACACCTACCGCTGTGATTAAATCTACGAATACGGTTAAGGCAAGCACCATAATCATCAAGCCGAAGTCCCAACGCGGGCCTTTGTGTGCACGCTTTAAGTAGCTCCAATCAATGATATCTAAACCTACTTTCACCAAAATGCCGGCAAGAACAGCATGAGGGATTTGCGCCGCTAGAGGGCTAAGACCTAGTACAATGGCAAGTAATACCAACGCGTGAACCATACCTGAAACGTTGTACTTACCACCGCTGCGGATATTTACCACTGTACGCATGGTTGCACCTGCGCCAGCAATACCGCCAATAAGGCCTGCAAACGTGTTACCAATACCTTGGCCAATAAGCTCTTTGTTACTGTCATGACGAGTTCGGGTCATGTTGTCAGCGACAAGTGAGGTTAATAGGCTATCAATTGCACCAAGTACGGCAAGGATAAAAGCAGCTTCTAAAATAAGTAGCGCTTTGCTTTGATCAAACACCGGAAGGTGAAGGCTCGGTAAGCCCGTGGGAATATCGCCAAGTACAGGGACAGATAGCGCTAGACTTACCAAGGTGCCAATGATTAGCGCAGCAAGTGCACCAGGCACAAACTTTCCTAGTTGTGGAGGCCACTTGTAAGCAATAACTAAAGTACCCAAGCCCAGAGCAAGTGTGGCAAAGTCGATATCAGCAAGCGCTGTAGGCAAATACGATAGCGCACCAATTGTGCCGCCTGGAGGCTCGTGGCCTAGCAGTCTGCCTAACTGCAGAATAATAATGATGGCACCGATGCCTGACATAAAACCAGAAATCACCGGATACGGCACCAAGCGAATATACTGGCCTACCCCAAGTACGCCGAATACGATTTGGAAGACACCTGCCAATATTACCGCGGTAAAGATAAGGCTAGTATCGCCGGATAGACTTGCAAAAAGGCCTGCGAGTACAACAACCATCGGGCCCGTAGGACCTGAAATTTGCGCTGGTGTACCGCCGAAAAGTGCAGCAAAAAAGCCCACGGCTATAGCACCATAAAGGCCAGCCATCGGGCCAAGACCTGACGCTACACCAAGTGCAAGCGCCAGTGGCAAAGCAACGATACCGGCGGTTAAACCACCGGTAAAATCGCCACGTAAATTAGAAAAATTGATTTTCACCATAGTTATGAGCCTTATTCGGAGCGCGCAAGTTGCGCTTCTGCAGTAGACTCGTCCATGACATCAAACTCACCCGACTCGGTGTTATAATAAAGCACCTCACCAGTGCCAATGTTGTACACCCAACCGTGAAGTTTAACCTGACCGGTTGCAATTTTTGCAGCTACCGCAGGATGCGTACGTAGGTGTTGAATCTGCTGTACTACGTTCTCTTTCGTTACCGCTTCTAAATCGTCAATAGAAAGTTCATCGTGACCACAACGCTCTTTAACTACGTCTGTGGCAACACGGCAATGGCCCAACCACTCTTTAACATGAGGTAGCGAGTCTAGACCAGCAGGGTTAATCGCACCTTTCATTGCGCCGCAGTCAGTGTGACCACACACAACAATATGTGAAACACCCAAAGCAGCCACTGCAAATTCAATAGACGCTGTCATTCCACCTGTTTGGTTGCTGTGCGGAGGAACAATATTGCCCGCGTTACGACAAATGAAAAGTTCACCTGGGTCGGTTTGTGTAACTAGGTTCGGGTCAATACGTGAATCTGAACACGTGATGAAAAGCACTTCAGGATTTTGCCCGTTAGCCAGCTTTTGAAACGTCGCTTTCTTATTCGGGTAAACTTCCTTTTGGAATTTAGCAACACCTGAGATAACGTGATCCATATAAAACTCCCAATTTTTTAATAATTGTAATGATTATGTAATTACGCCAGTTTCACCTGATAGATTAATAGTTTAATATACTAACTCGCGATAGCTAAATACTATCACCCTACAAACAGCACTACTACTAAGGTTAGTAAGAGAAGGGTAAATACACCATGCAATTTAACGGAAAAAGCCCGTCAATTAACCAAATCCGCTATTTTGTGGCTGTGGCGAAATATTTAAGCTTTAGGCAGGCTGCGGGAATTCTTGGTATTAGTCAGCCTACGCTGACCAGCCAAATTAATGCGTTAGAAACACACCTTGGACTAACGCTGTTCGAGCGTTCTCGCACGGGAACCTTATTATCGCCGCAGGGTAAAGCGCTGTTAGACGCAGCAGAAGAGGTGCTGCAAGCATCACAGCGATTCAGCGAGATAGCCCGGGACTTGTCGGAAGGTGAAGTGGTGACATACCGGTTGGGGATCCCGCCTACTCTTGGCCCTTATTTGTTACCGTTTGTTTTACCCGATTTACACAAGCGCAAGCCTGGCCTGCGTTTTTATGTTCGTGAAGGGGCACCAAGCGCCCTGCAACACGGCTTATTGCGGGGGGAGTACGATCTTATTCTATCGCCCCTTTCTGGCGAAAATTCACAGCTCATCACGCAACCGCTGTTTAAAGAACCTTTAAAGTTTGTGACGCCTTCTGATCACAAATTAACAGGTAAAGCGTTCGTTAGACCAGAAGAAATAACCGGTGAAAAAGTACTGACTTTGGAAGACAGACACCACTTTCACCATCAAGTACAACGTATTTGCGATGAAATTGGCGCAGATTTGCAGCGCGATTATGAAGGTACCAGCCTTGATACACTGCGCCAAATGGTCGTGATGGGAATGGGGGTGGCCTTTCTTCCCGGCTTGTATATTCACTCAGAGTTACATAAACCTGAGGCATTACACGTGTGTGAAATTGCAGATATGCCTATTGAGCGTCAGCATTCATTGGCGTGGAGAAATACAGCACCGGGCAGAAAAACTTTTAGGGAAATCTCAATTATCATTAAAGAAATCATTGAAACTCGTCTTTCCAATGCGGTAACGATTGTGAATGATACACCCAAACATGCCCTTAACCGTTAGTATCGTTGTGACACATTATGATTGATAGACAGCATTTACGAATAGTGAGAGCGATTGATGCCGAAGGCACAATGACCGAAGCGGCGAAATCACTCTTTTTAACGCAGTCTGCGTTAAGCCATGCAATGAAAAAACTGGAAGCCCATTTTGAGGTTCCTCTTTGGAAAAAAGAAGGTCGACGGTTAACGCTTACACAAGCGGGGCAAAGTGTGCTGGGTTTGGCCCATCGTGTATTGCCCCAGTTTGAACACACAGAGGCGCAGTTGCGTAGGTTTGCCGATGGCAAGCAAGGTATTTTGCGAATTGGAATGGAATGCTACCCTTGCTTCGAGTGGCTCTTAAAGGTGGTTGCACCATTTTTAAAAGCGTTCCCCGATGTCGATGTAGACGTTCGCCGCGCTTTTTCATTTGGCGGCCTTCAAGCACTACACGGCTACGACATAGATATTTTGCTAACTCCCGATCCTTTGTCTCTTGATACTATTGCTTATACGCCGGTGTTTGAATACGAACAGGTACTGGTTATGGACAAACATCACCCGCTCGCTGATAAGCCGTTTATAAAGCCACAAGATCTGTCTAACGAAACGCTTATTACCTATCCGGTAGAACTTAGCAGGCTAGATATATTCACCCACTTTCTTACGCCGGCTAACTGCACAGTTAGGCAACACAAAACGATTGAAACCACAGAAATCATCCTGCAAATGGTGGCGGCCGGGCGTGGAGTTACAGCGCTGCCAAAGTGGCTAATTGATGAATCGAAGGAGCGAGAGCTACTCACTTATCGCTCACTTGGAGAGGTAGGCGTATCAAAAACCCTTTATTTAGGGCATAGAAAAGCCCAAGACGTGTTGGGCTTTGTTGACGATTTTATAGCGTTGTCTCAGGCGCATAAGCCTTGAGAACGTTTCGACTGAGCCGGCGTAACAGCCAAGCCCAGCGCCACCTTTTCCTTTGTTGGTGAGAGATAGATTTACACATTTAAATTTTAAACTGCCCTACCAGCTCTTTTAAGTCGCTAGAAACTCCGCTTAGTTGGGTGGCTTCAACAGCTAACTCTTGCGCGTGTTCGCTCGTTCTATCACTTAAGCCTGTTATCGCCACCAGCGACTTATTAATATCTTGCGCAACTTCTGTTTGCTGTTCAGTGGCAAGGGCTATGTGTGTGCTCTGCTCGTGCACCAGACCAATGGATTGGGTAATGTAGCGCAAGGTTTCTACCACTTTTTCAGTTTTTTCTACACCGGACTGTGAACGCGCCTGACCTTGTTGCATAACGCTATTCGTTTGTTCTGACATGGCTTGTAGTCGCTCAACCATTTTTCTGATGTCGGTTGTAGACTCTTGAGTGCGGCTAGCGAGTGAGCGTACTTCATCGGCAACCACAGCGAAACCGCGCCCTTGCTCGCCCGCACGGGCAGCTTCAATCGCGGCATTTAGCGCCAGCAAGTTAGTTTGTTCGGCAATGCTGTTAATAACGTCCACCACTGCGCCAATGCTGTCAGACTCTTTACTTAAACCGCTAACCACTTCGACGCCGTCACTAATGGCATCTGCTAAGGCACGAATTTCTTTCATCGCGTCCTGCACTTGCTCACTTCCGCTTTGCACAAGTTCGTCTGCCTTGGTTGCGGCGTCGCTCGATTGCGCCGCGTTTTTAGAAATTTCGACCACTGTCGCCGCCATTTGTGTAACCGCTGTCGACACATTATCCACTTGGCTGCGCTCTTGATTAATTTCCTGACTGGTCGCGTGGCTTACATCACGTAAATGGTCGGCCGCATCCGACACCGCTTTAGTACTTGCCGCCGTATCTTTAAGCAATACCCTTAGTTTGTCAGTAAAAGTATTAAACTCTAAGGCAAGAGCACCGATTTCATCATTACTTTTTACTTCTAAACGCTTGGTTAAGTCTCCGTCGCCGTGGGCAATTTCTGCCATAGCATTGCGCATCTCTACTAATGGCTGTGTAACTTTCGCGCTGGCAAAATAGGTAATAACCGCGATTAGAGCAATGATTACAATAGCCACTATTATTGCTGTGGTAATGGCATTGCTAATGGGCGTATTAATGATGCTGGCCGGAATAAGAATACCTAGTGACCAGTTCATTTGAGGAGAGGTTAATGTGGCATGCTCAAATACCGCCACATACTCTTCTCCTTTCCACGTCACATGAGCAATACCCGATGCATTAGCGGCGATGTTACTGGCTAGATTTGCAAAGCCTTGGGTGTCGTCAAATACACTGTCGAAATTGCGTATTGAAGAGCTAAGCGGTAAATCTTCGCTTTGTTTTGGGAAATACACGATGTTTTGGTTTTCATCGAGTAAAAACGCGGTACCTTGGTTTTCATAGCGAATAGCATCCACGACTTTGCCTACCGTACTTATAAGAATATCGACGCCGCCTACCCCTAATAAGGTTCCGTTTTTGTATATGGGCGATTGAACAACAGCGGAAACACTGCCGTCTTGAGAGTCTACCGCAGGAGGCGTAACGTATAACTCGCCCTTTTGGACGGCAGTGGTAAACCACGGGCGCTTTGTAGCAAAGTAACCAGCATTCACTTTACCGGCGTCGGGCCCTGACGTATCAACGCCTACCCGCCCTTCTTCGTAAAAGTATTCACCGGTTTTTGCTGAACCAAAAAATGCAGATTTAATAATGGGGTCTTGGCTGCTGATATTTTCAAACGTAGTGTAAATTGTTTCGGCTTGTGCGAGCTGGCTCTCTGAGGCTCCTCGCGAAGTGTGCTTAGCAAAAAAATCTTGTAGAAAAGGGCTGCTTAAAAACGCACTGGCCACGCCGCCATATGTAGAGAAAAAGCCTTCAACGTCGTTGGCTTCACGTGCAACTAACGATTTCACTTCTTTTTCAACTCGCAGACGAGTGTTATCAGCAACGGTATTAACTAGAAAAAAGGCAGTGATTAGTAGCATTAAAGCAATGCTCCCACCTACGATAAGCATAAACTTTTTTTGGAGTGATATGGACTTCATGTGTACTTCTCATTGTTTACCAAACGCCGTAACTTGTAGTGTGTTTCCGTCACAATAAGAATTTGCACAAGTTATAGGTTTAGCTTTATTGGTATAAAGCGTTATTAACACTGGGTTAATTACGCTTATTACTACTTTGAGATATACGAAAGAATATTACAACCTTTGAAAGTCAATTCTACGAAAGTTTAAGTTGGTAAATGAATAATGAGGGCCGTGAGCTTTTGCTTGTATTCGGCCCTCGTGAAGACCTACGGTATTACCAGGTAGGTGTTAGCTGTAGAAGCAAAGATAAGCGGTGGGTGTAGAAACTTTCACATCAAACGATACATTGGCAGGCACATTGAAGCTCGTACCGGTTACAAAAGATTGCCACTCGTCGCTTTTTGGTAGCTTGACAACAAGCTCGCCTTCTACCACTTTCATTAGCTCTTTATGTGAGGTTGAGAAAGTGTACTCACCGGGTGACATAACACCTGATGTACAAGGTCCGTTCGCAGACTCAAACCCAATCGAGCTCACTTTGTTGTCGAAATAATGGTTTACTTTAAAGCTCATAGCTACTCCTTTGATTAATGCCATTTAGCGCTTTTGCCAAATGAGCATGTGATTATTAGCGGGCATGTCGATCACTTCTTTTAAGCTCAACTCGCCTGCCCAAGCGGTAAGCTCGTCAATATCTCGGTAACCACCGTAGCCTCTTTCTATCAGCGACAAGTGGAAAGCTTGGTTACTCTGTGAAGTGAATTTACCCCTGTGAGTAAAAGGGCCGTATTGACAAAAAACACCGTTTTGCGGAAGGTTCGAGGCAATCAACTCCATCAGAAGTTTTGCCTCTTCTTTTTGCATAATGTGCGCAGTATTCGCAGTAAACACGCCGTCCACGTCAATATGAGGAAAGTCATCGCGTCCCACAGTAAACGCCACGGGCGCGCTTATGTTATCTAAACTAGCCTCAGCAAGCCATGCTTGTACGCCCGAGTGATACTGAGGCTGGTCGCTGGTATGCCATATTAGATGGGGTAAATGTTCGGCAAAAAACACCGCATGTTGACCTGTGCCACTGCCTATTTCTAACACCTGCTTACAATTCGCAAACGTGCATTCAAGCACGCCTAAAATGGCGCGCTTGTTATTTTCACAGGCTTGGCTAAATGGCTTTTCGCATTGCATCTTTTTTACCTGTTTATTAGCCAACGCTAGTCACTTAAGTTAGGACCAAGCCACTTCTCGGCCTCTTCTAGCGTCCAACCTTTGCGCTTAGCGTAGTCCTCTACTTGGTCGCTTTGAATTTTAGCAACCGCGAAATACTTAGCGTCAGGATGCGCGAAATACCAACCAGAAACTGACGCCCCGGGCCACATCGCATAGCTTTCGGTGAGCTTCATCCCCGTATGCGCTTCAACAGACAACAAATCCCAAATAAGCTGCTTTTCAGTATGTTCTGGGCAGGCTGCATAACCTGGAGCCGGGCGAATACCTTGATATTTTTCGCGAATAAGCGCTTCGTTACTTAGCGCCTCGTCCTTTGCATAACCCCAGTAATGTTTACGTACCTGCTCATGAAGATATTCAGCAAAAGCTTCGGCTAACCTGTCGGCTACGGCTTTTACCATAATGCCATTGTAGTCATCACCTGCTTGAATATAACTATCAGCCAGCTCATCTTCACCTATGCCCCCCGTGACCGCAAAAGCGCCTACATAGTCTTCAATACCGCTCGACTTTTCAGCCACAAAGTCGGCTAAGCAGTAGTTAGCGAACTTGTCTTTAAGCGTTTGTTGACGAAGGTGGTGGCCTACTCCGCTTACTTTTGTGCGCGATTCATCGCTATAAATTTCTACATCATCGCCCACGCGATTGGCGGGGAATAGCCCTATAACACCTTTCGCTTGAAGCGTGTTGTCTTCAATGATCTTATCTAGCATGGCGTTGGCATCATTAAACAACGACTGCGCCTGCTCACCGACTACATCATCGTTGAGTATTCGAGGATACTTACCCGCTAAAGACCAGGTCAAAAAGAACGGTGTCCAGTCAATATAATTGCGCAGTGTCGCTAAATCAGCGGTAACAGGGGTTACACCTAATGTCGCAGGTTTTACAGGCAGCGTGTTAAAGTCGGGCTTAAACGCGTTATCTCTAGCCTGCGCTAACGTGACAGGCTTACTGCGAGGCTTCTTACGGGCATGCTGCTCGCGCACTGTTTCGTACTCTTTCGCTAACTCTTTGGCGTAGATGTCACGGGACGCTTTATTAAGTAAGCGCTGACATACACCCACCGCTCGACTGGCATTAGGTACGTAGGAAACAGGGGCGTGGTAATTTTGCTCAATTTTAACGGCAGTATGCGCTTTAGACGTGGTTGCCCCACCAATAAGCAGCGGAATTTCAAAACCCTGACGCTCCATTTCTTTCGCAACATGCACCATTTCGTCAAGCGATGGGGTAATCAGCCCCGACAGCCCAATCATGTCTACGTTTTCGTCTTTGGCGGTTTGCAAAATAGTGGCGGCTGGTACCATCACGCCTAAATCGATAACTTCAAAGTTATTACACTGTAGTACCACACCTACAATGTTTTTACCGATATCGTGAACGTCGCCTTTTACCGTTGCTAGTAGAATTTTACCGTTGCTCTTAGCATCGTCTGATTTTTCTTCTTCAATGAAGGGCTGTAAGTGCGCTACCGCTTTTTTCATTACGCGGGCAGACTTTACGACCTGAGGTAAGAACATCTTACCTTCGCCGAACAAATCACCTACTACGTTCATACCGTCCATTAAAGGCCCTTCAATAACGTGTAGCGGACGTTCAGCCTGTTGTCGGGCCTCTTCGGTGTCGTCGATGATATAGTCGGTGATCCCTTTTACAAGGGCGTGCTCTAAACGCTTATTTACGTCTTGTTCGCGCCAGCTCAAATCTTCTTTTGCTGCAGCCTTACCGTCGCCTTGATAGTTAGGTGCAATGTCTAGCAAACGCTCGGTGGCATCACTTCTGCGATTTAAAATCACGTCTTCAACGGCTTCGCGAAGTTCAGGTGGAATTTCGTCATACACCTCTAACTGGCCTGCATTAACTATAGCCATATCCATACCCGCACGAATTGCGTGATATAGAAATACCGAATGCATGGCCTCTCGTACTGGGTTATTCCCCCTGAACGAGAAAGAGATATTAGATAGGCCGCCGGAAATATGTGAGTACGGACAGGTTTTACGTATTTCGCGGGTAGCTTCAATAAAGTCCACCGCGTAGTTATCGTGTTCCTCGATACCTGTAGCTACAGCAAAAATGTTGGGGTCAAAAATAATATCTTCTGGCGGAAAACCGATGTCTTCAGTCAGCAGTTTATAGCTGCGCTGACAAATCTCGACTTTACGGGCCTGGGTGTCGGCCTGACCGGTTTCGTCAAACGCCATAACCACGGTTGCAGCACCATAACGTTTTATGAGCTTAGCTTGATGTAAGAAAAGCGCTTCCCCTTCTTTTAAGCTAATTGAGTTAACAATAGCTTTGCCCTGTACGCATTTAAGGCCCGCCTCTATCACTTCCCATTTTGATGAATCAATCATGATGGGTACGCGGCTAATATCGGGCTCAGAAGCTATGAGGTTTAAGAAGGTGATCATAGCCTGCTTGGAATCAAGCATGGCCTCATCCATATTGATATCGATGATTTGGGCACCGTTTTCTACCTGCTGTCTAGCGACATCAAGTGCGGTTTCATAATCACCTTCAAGAATAAGGCGTTTAAAGCGAGCGGAGCCTGTAACGTTGGTGCGCTCACCGATATTAATAAATGTGGAAAATTCTGCGCTCATAATGCCCTCCTAGTGTACAAAAGGCTCTAGGCCTGACAAACGCATTTTAGGTTCAAATGCAGGTACGTTACGTGGCGCTATACCCGCTACCGCATTAGCGATTTCGCGAATGTGGTCTGGCGTACTACCGCAGCATCCGCCTACGATATTCACAAGCCCTGATTGCGCCCATTCTTTAATGTGCTCGGCCATTTCTGGCCCTTCCATATCGTACTCACCAAACTCGTTAGGTAGGCCAGCATTGGGGTGTGCCGAAATAAAGCATTCACTGATTGCCGACACTTCATCCACGTATTGACGCAATAAGTCGGGGCCAAGGGCGCAATTTAACCCGAAAGAAAACGGGCTGATGTGACGCATCGAATAATAAAATGCCTCGGCGGTTTGCCCCGATAATGTGCGCCCTGAAGCGTCGGTAATTGTGCCAGACACCATAACAGGTAAAGACTTACCTAGCTTTTCAAACACCGACTCCACCGCATAGGCTGCGGCTTTGGCATTTAGTGTGTCGAAAATAGTTTCTAACATGATTAAGTCTACGCCGCCTTCAATGAGTGCCTCGGTAGACTCGCTGTACGCATCGACAAGTTCATCGAACGTTACGTTGCGTTTACCGGGGTCATTGACATCTGGCGAAATCGAGGCTGTGCGATTTGTTGGGCCTAAAACGCCTGCCACGAATCGCGGTTTGTTTGGCGTTTTCGCAGTAAACTCGTCAGCGGCTTTTCTGGCCAACTTGGCCGCCGCCACATTGATGTCCCGCGAATGGGCCTGCATGTCATAGTCGGCCATAGCAATTGTGGTGGCGTTAAAGGTGTTTGTTTCAATGATATCAGCGCCTGCTTCGAAGTAGTCGCAGTGAATTTGATAAATAATATCCGGCTGAGTAATAACCAGCATATCGTTATTACCTTTTACGTCACAGTGCCAATCTGAGAACTGTGTTCCGCGGTAATCATCTTCTTCTAATTTGTGACGCTGAATCATAGTGCCCATAGCGCCATCAAGAATAAGAATGCGCTCTTTAGCGGCTTTTGTAAGCGTTGTCTGCGCGCTAGATATTGTATTTTTGCTCACGTGCTACCTCTTTGGCTGTGACTTTTCAGCAAGCTGACTTAAATCGTAAGGCGTGGTCTGATAAACATAATAATTCAGCCAGTTTGTAAACAATAGACTGCCGTGCGACCGCCACTGTACAATGGGAGACGTGGCTGGGTCGTCTCCTTCAAAATAATTCTTCGGAATGGGCGGTGTTTGGCCGGCAGCAATGTCGCGTAAATACTCGTCTTTTAGTGTATCGGGGTCGTATTCTGGGTGGCCGGTAACAAATACCATGCGCTTGTCTTCAGAGGCGACAATATAGGCGCCTACCTCATCAGACTCTGCGACCACGTTAAGCCCGTCAACACTGTTGTACAACGAAGTATCGATATGCCCGTAGCGTGAATGGGGGGCATAGAATGACGGATCAAAGCCTCTTAATAACTCATTATTTGGATCGTTAACTTTGTGCTTAAACACCCCTGAAAACTTTTCATCTCGCAGTTCGCGGGTAATGCCGTAAAAGTGGTACATGGCTGCATGGGCCGCCCAACACAGATAAAGCGTCGAATTTACGTGGCGCTGCGCCCACTCCAAAATAGTGGTCATGGTTTCCCAGTATTTCACTTCTTCGTAATCGATAAGCGCTAATGGGGCGCCGGTAACAATAAGGCCATCATACTTTTTGTTCGCCACCGACGAAAAGTCATGGTAGAAAGCGTCCATGTGCGACTGGGGCGTATTCTTGGGCGCTTGGTTGTCTATGCGGATCAAATCCACATTTATCTGTAGTGGCGTGTTTGAGAGCAGACGCAGCAGTTGCACTTCTGTCTCAATTTTATTCGGCATTAAATTTAAAATACCCACTTCAAGAGGACGAATATCCTGGTTAGCCGCCCTGTCCATGTCCATGGTAAAAATGTTTTCACCTAGTAGTACATTCTGTGCGGGTAACTGCTCAGGAATACGAATTGGCATAGAGGGCTCCAGTGATAAATTACAATACCCGTATTGTGTCTATAACTGGGAATATGTCAACATCTTTACGTCTAGACGTCTAAACGTTTTTTTTGAGTAACGTAATGGAGGGACTTTCTCGTCGATAGAAGCGAATTGGAATGATTAATCACCTTCTGCCAATGTTTTTAGCTGTGTTGCTTGTGCACCATCACCAACATTTCAGCTTCGGCACGCGGAATGTCACACGCTTCAATGATTTCATCAATACTTGCCCCTTGCTTCACTAGTTCCGCGGCACGTTGATATAGACGCAGTGAAGGGTCTTGAAGCTTCAGCTCACGAACATGGTTTTCAATATCGGTTTGCTTTTCTTCTAGTTCTTTCAGGTGGCGTGTAATAACAAGGGTTCTTGCCTGCGCTTCAGTTTGCTGATTATTGGCGTTATTAGCTATGGCTTCTACGCGTAAAATAGCTTCTGCGTTTTTATTTTCACAATCATTTAGCGCGGCGCGAAGTGTACATACATGCGAGTAAATTACACCTATAGCAACGATAAGTATAAGGATGAAAACGCATAATACAATTTCTAACACGGTAGGTGCAGCGAGCTGCCAATCCATGGATATAACCCTTGGGGAAACGCAGGAGGCATGACTAACCATGCCGCCCGTTCATTTATTTAGATGCTGCTAAGCTCATCCCACTCTTCATCACTTAGCAACTTATTGAGATCAACAAGTATCAGTAGTTCACCGTCTCGGTTGCTCACGCCTTGAATAAACTTAGCGCTTTCTTCCGTGCCCACGTTAGGGGCACTATCAATCTCTGAAGACTTCAGATAAACCACTTCTGCCACGCTATCTACAAGGATACCGACTACCTGTTCGTCAGACTCAATTATAACGATACGCGTATTGTCAGTAATTTCTGTTGGCGGTAAACCAAAACGCGCGCGAGTATCGATTACCGTCACAACGTTACCACGCAGGTTAATAATACCTAATACGTAGTCGGGCGCACCGGGAACTGGGGCTATCTCGGTATAACGCAATACTTCTTGTACTTGCATTACGTTAATACCATATGTTTCATCACCTAGGCGATACGTTACCCATTGAAGGACTTCGTCGTTACTGTCGGTGGCATTGCTATTTATTCTTTCGTCGCTCATGAACCTGGCTCCCGATACTATGGCGTCTGGTCGTTACTGCCTAAGCCTTTGTTAAGCATAGATATTAATTCTTCAACGTCAATTAACGCGCACATTTTCTCTTTAACCATCCCCGCTAACCAGGGACGTTTACCTGTGGACTCGCGCCATTTAACGTCATCGGAGGTCAAATTGACCGTATTTACAAGCTTTTCGCTTGCCAAGCCCCACACACTCTCTCCTAACATTATAAGATATCGGTAGTTGAGCGATTGTGCGAGGTTTTCATCATATTTTTCTGGCATCACCCATTTAGCTGAGTCAACTACATTTAGTTTAGCCTCTCTATGCAACATTACACCCATAAACCAATCGGGTTTGCCAAACAGCGGCCCAATCTTTTCAATTTGATGAATGCCGCCTAATGTAGTTAATGGTACAGCCAAGGTTAAACCAGCGACCTCAAAGAATAGCGCTTGAAAACGAAAACCGAGAGTATCCTTTAGTGGAATTTTTGTTTTGTTTGCGTCACTTAACGCGGTTTCATTTTGACTCTCTACTTGAGGTTCTATTGCCGATGCCGCTTCGTCTTCAGAAACCTCTACTTTTTCTGTCTCGATAAAAGCGGTAACTTTTTCGGCGATTACGGTTTGTGGGTCAGCGCTCGTAGAGTCAGCCTCTGTTTTCAACTCGTCTACATGAGTCAGTGCCGACTCAGTCATCTGTTGAGACGCTTGTTCAAGCAATTTAGCCGTGCGCGCAGTGACATCTTCAGGTGTCTCTGGTTCTTTGAGAAGGCTATCTAAGTAGGCCTCCATCACTTCTTCACGGGCGAAAGGCGATTGCTTGCTCATTTTTGTATTAATTCTCCAGTACGGCTAACAGCTTTGCGTAGGCTGACACACCACGAGTTTTAGGGTACGCCGCCGAAATTGGCAGCTGTACTAAACTGGCGTCTCTAAAGTGAGTATCTACGGGAATAACCCTTCCCACACACGCTCTCCGTAGTCGTCTATTAATCGTTTGCGCGATGCTAACGCTGCGTTTGTGCGCTTATCAAACATAGTGGGAATGATGACTGTATCAAATGATTTATTCAAAGAGCGCCCCATTATTTCCATGGTGCGGATCATTCTGTCTAAACCTTTTAATGCTAGGTATTCCGTTTGCGTTGGCACAATAACTTTGTCACATGCCGCGAGTGCATTCACCATCAATACGCCTAGCACGGGAGGACAATCGATAATCGCTACGTCAAATTCATCTGCTATCTTGGCGAGCGCTTTTTTTTAACACCAAGCCCATGCCTTGTTCACTACCCATGGTTCTGTCTAATGTAGCCAGTGCCATGGTGGCAGGAAGCACATATAAGTTGTCCAACTTAGTGGGACAAAGGCAGTCCATTACATTATCGGCAGAAAGTGCGTTTGATTGAATAAAAATGTCGTAAACTGAATGACTTGTCGCTTCGGCGTCAATGCCGAAATAATAACTCAGTGATGCGTGAGGATCAGTATCGATCATCAGCACTCGCTTGCCCTGTTGCGCAAGCAACCCGCCAAGGCTTACTGTTGTGGTTGTTTTTCCCACGCCGCCTTTTTGATTCGCTACTGTCCACACTTTCATGATTTATATTCCGTTAGTGTCCAAGCCGCTATCGCATTTCGGTTTGAACGCAACTGCTAATATCGTCAATATTAATGCTTTTACTTGATATATTAGCAGCGGCTACGGCTTGGGGCATGCCATACACCACACAGGAGTCTTGGTCTTGTGCCCAAATAGTCGCACCTTTGTCCTTCAGCATGCGGCACCCTTCTTTGCCGTCTGCGCCCATGCCTGTCAAAATGACGCCTAATACATCTCCCCCATAGGCTTTGGCCAGCGAGCTGAACGTTAAATCAACGCTGGGCTTATAATTAACCTTGTCGCTCGCACTTGCATCGACAATAGCTATACGCTTATTCGCGCCTATGGTTTCTAACAACATCTGTTTACCGCCCGGCGCTAAATAAGCGTGGCCCGGCTCCACTATATCGCCATGCTCAGCTTCTTTTACTTTTATATTGCAGTTTGAATCTAAGCGCTGAGCAAATGCCGTGGTAAATGTGCCCGGCATATGTTGGACAAGAAAAATGGGATATGGGAATTCTGCAGGTAGTGGTGACAGCACTTTTTGTAGCGCCACAGGACCACCTGTAGATGCACCTATCGCCAAGCATTTATATTGCTTTCCCGTCGCCCTTACAGATGAGACGGTGGGCTGTTTTGCCGCGTCTTTATGGCCAGAAAGTAACCCCGATGTTTTAAAAAACGCCTGCTTGGGTGCGTTATCCGGTAGCTTTCTTGTTTCTGTGGCTCTAAAAGATGGACGCTTAAGGCCAATACCTCGACGCGCTATTAACCTAACTTTAGTACATAATAAGCGCGATGCATCTTTTCTATCTTGAGCAATATCTTCAAATTTTTTCGGCAAGAAGTCGAGTGCACCGGCTTCTAGTGCATCGAGTGTAGCTTGCGCTCCATGATGAGTAAGCGAAGAGAACATGAGGATCGGCGTAGGCCGTTTTTCCATGATAGCCTTTACCGCCGAAATGCCGTCCATTACGGGCATTTCCACATCCATTGTTATGACATCAGGTTTAAGTGCCTCTGCTTTTTCTAAGGCATCGCGCCCGTTTCTTGCTTCCCCAACAACTTCAAGCTCTCTATCATCGTCGAGTATTTCTTTTACTCGACGACGATAAAATGTCGAGTCGTCCACCACTAGGACTTTAAAGACCATGGATTATTATTCCTATTAATTCATCGCCTTACTTGATGGGTTTACGCGCGTACCGTTTTAGCAGGCTCGGAACATCTAAAATAAGTGCAATCCCGCCATCTGAAGTAATGGTTGCTCCCGCCATACCCGGCGTGCCTTGAAGCAAAGCATCAAGAGGTTTGATTACCACTTCTTCTTGACCTATTAGCGCGTCTACGACGAATCCAACTTGTTGTGTACCAATTTGTACTACAACCACGTGCCCTTTTTCTCTATTAATATCTTTAGGGCCACGAATTAGCCATTCGCCAAGGAAGAACAACGGAATTGCCTTTGAACGAACTATCATTGTTAGTTGGCCATCAACCGTGTTGGTCTTTTTGATGTCCATGTTTATTATTTCGTTCACCGCACCTAATGGTAACGCAAAGGTCTGTTTTCCTACAACAATCATTAACGTAGGCAAAATAGCTAAGGTTAGAGGCACTTTTATTTCTAACCTGGTCCCTTTTCCTAACTGAGAATCAATGTTTACGGTACCGTTTAGCTGGTTAATTTTGGTTTTAACCACGTCCATACCGACACCACGACCAGAAATATCGCTGATCTCTGTCTTCGTTGAGAAGCCCGGTGCAAAGATTAGATTGAACGCCTCAACGTCTGACATACGCGCTGCCGCATCTGCATCGAGAACGCCACGGCTGATGGCAATTTCCTTGAGCTTTTCGGCATCCATCCCTTTACCATCGTCTTCGATGGTAAGTAAAATATGATCGCCCTCTTGGGAAGCAGATAATTTAACCGTTCCCATACGAGGCTTACCTGAAGCGGCGCGATCATCAGGCATTTCAATACCGTGATCGACCGAATTTCGAACCAAGTGAACTAATGGGTCTGCCAGAGCTTCTACTAAATTTTTATCTAAATCAGTGTCTTCACCAACAAGCTCTAAAGTAATCTCTTTCTTCAAGCTTCGCGCTAGGTCACGTACAACACGGGGGAAGCGGCCGAAAACCTTTTTAATAGGCTGCATGCGGGTTTTCATCACCGCACCTTGGAGGTCTCCAGTCACTACATCTAAGTTCGCAATGGCTTTCGACATGCTTTCGTCGTTGCTGTTTATGCCTAAGCTGATTAGCCTATTTCTTACCAATACTAGCTCGCCCACCATGTTCATAATTTGGTCTAGACGCTTAGTGTCGACCCGCACCGTGGTTTCAGCCGGTGGGGCTGCGGCAGCTGCCTTTTTATCATCTTTCTTAGGCGCTGGGCTAGCCGCTTTGGGTTTCGCGGTTGAGCCTGGCTTAGATGGTGCGGCTGAATTTGACGTAGGCGCAGCTTTAACAGGTGCTGCTTGTTTAGCCTTCTGAACAGCTTCAGTCGCCGCTTTATCTACTGGTGGCTCAGGTGAAATAGGCGCTGCGCTTTGTTGCGTAGGGCCTTGACCTGAACCATGCAGCTGATCAAGAAGTGCTTCGAACTCATCGTCAGTAATTTCTTCATCGCTGCTTGAGTTCGATGGTGCGGGCGCTACCGGTGCTTTAGGTTCAGAGGCAGGAGCAGCGCTAGTTGCGAACTGGCCTTTGCCGTGTAAATCGTCGAGAAGCGCTTCAAATTCTTCGTCGGTGATATCGTCGCTATCGCCGCCAGCGGTCGGTGTCGTGGGTGCTGAAGGTGATGCTGGCGCGACTGATGGCTTACTTGCTGAAGAAGATTGACCTGGCGCATTTGAACCATGAAGTTCATCGAGTAACGCTTCGAATTCATCTTCGGTTATTTCGTCAATACCACCGTCGCTTGTGCCGCTAGGCACTTGCGCTGTAGGTTCTTCAATGACAAGTTCAGGCTCCGCAGCAAATGACTCAGGTGCAGTGGCTGACTCTTCAGAGGCGCCAAAAATGTTTTCATCTGGCGTTTCCGGGCGACTTAATTTGTGCAATAAGTCGACAAGGTGTGCATCTGCAGGTTCGAGTGGATCGCGAGCTTTAACCCGCTCAAACATCTCTACCACCACGTCAGTGGCCTGCAAAATAATATCCATCAGTTCTGGGGTTAGGGTTCTTTGTCCATTGCGCATTACGTCAAAAACGTTTTCTGCACCGTGACAAATTTCTACTAACTCTGTGAGCGAAAGAAAGCCCGCTCCACCTTTAACTGTGTGATATCCACGGAAAATTGCATTCAGCAAATCCGCATCTTCAGGATTGTTCTCAAGATCAACGAGCTGTTCTTGTAATTGTTCAAGTATCTCTCCAGCCTCAACCAGAAAGTCCTGTAATATATCCTCGTCAACATCAAACGACATGCGCCCGCTCCCCTAAAAACCTAAGCTAGACAGAAGATCATCTACGTCATCTTGGCCAGAAACGACATCATCGCGTTTCTCGGCGTCAATAATTGGGCCTTCTGCCTCTACACCATCAACCTTATCGGCCTTAACGCTAGATGGTTTAGTTTGTTCTTCACCTTCGCGCTCGCCAAACATGGTTAGCATATTAACTAAGCTATCTTCTACCTCTTTTACAAGGTCGATAACGCGACGGATAACTTGACCCGTTAAGTCTTGATAGCCTTGAGCCATCAATACTTCGGTAAGTAACTGTGTAAGTTTAGCTGACTGAAGCGAACCGTCTTCCAATAATTCGTCTAAATCTGCACATAACGCTTTGAACTCGCCCAACTCGATTTGGCGGTTCATGAGCTTTTTCCACTCAGGCATCACTTTTTCGATACGCGCCGACAGCATTTCCGCTATCGGCATACTCGCTTCCACAGCGTCCATTGTAGTATTAGCTGCTTTTTCGGTTTCTTCAATTACGTAGGTTAGGCGGGATTGTGCATCGGGAATATCGTCGGTAGCTAAGTTTTTGATGCGGTCGTCAATTTGAAAATTATTTAACGCGTCATGGAGTTGACGCGTTAACTTTCCTACTTCAGCAAATAGCTCAACGTTTTCCTTCATTGAGGCAGCTTCAAGTAGAGCGTTAGCAGACGCGTTGTCACCTTCTTCCAGATAGGTGACAAGCTGTTTGGCCTCTTCTAACGAAATTGGAACGTTTACATTCGTTGTCATCCAGTAAACCTCATTTATCTGGTGAGCGTCTGGATCAACCTAAACGTTCGAAAATTTTATCTAATTTTTCTTTTAAAGTTGCAGCGGTGAATGGTTTAACGACATAGCCGTTAACGCCCGCTTGTGCAGCGGCAACAATTTGCTCTTTTTTCGCTTCTGCAGTTACCATTAGTACAGGTAAATGCTTAAGTTTGTCGTCGGCTCTTATTGCGCGCAGCAAATCGATACCTTGCATTCCTGGCATGTTCCAATCGGTAACAACGAAATCAAAATCACCTTGCTGCAGCATAGGCAATGCAGTGCTTCCGTCATCCGCTTCCTGGATGTTAGAAAAACCTAAATCTTTAAGCAGGTTTTTGATGATACGTCTCATGGTTGAAAAATCGTCAACCACAAGAATTTTCATGCTTTTGTCCAAAATAGCCTCCAATGAGGGGTTAATTGTTATTAATTTCTATTCTTCGTCAGCTTGCCACGACTTCATTCGTGATTTGAGTTTTAACATGGCCTGACTGTGAATTTGGCTGACTCTTGACTCACTAACATCAAGAACTTCGCCAATTTCTCTTAAGTTCAGTTCTTCATCATAGTACAGTGAAAGAACAATTGCTTCTCGTTCAGGTAATGTCGTAATGGCATGGGCAAGCGCTTTTTGAAACGCGCCTTGCATTAAATCTTCAAGCGGCGCATCACTACCTCTACTCTGCTCAGTAGTAATTACATCTTCCGACACACCTAAATCTTCAATACCTACCAGCTTTCCCGCATTAACCTCATTAAGCATTTGGTGATAGTCCTGCAAGCTTACATTAAGCTTATCAGCAATATCAGAATCTCTCGCATCGCGGCCTGTTTCGCTCTCTACCTGTGAAATAGCCTCGGTAATAGCACGTCCATTTCTATGTACTGAACGCGGGGTCCAATCGCCTTTACGTATCTCATCTAACATAGCACCACGAATGCGAATGCCTGCGAAAGTTTCAAAGCTCGCGCCTTTCGACCCGTCGAAGTTACGCGCAGCTTCTAGCAAACCAATCATACCCGACTGGATCAGGTCATCAACAAGAACACTGGCCGGCAATCGCGCAATCAAGTGATGCGCAATGCGCTTAACCAATGACGCATGTCGTTCGACTAACTGCGATTTATCGGTTTGTTGACGATAAGCGGCGGCCTTGCTGTTCAACGCTGACTTCCTACTGCTTTTTCTGCAACGAGTTGTTCAATAAAAAACTCTAGGTGACCGCCCGGTTGTGCCGGAATGGGCCACGTAAGGGCTCTACTCGCAAGCTGAGTAATCGCAACAGCGGCGGGAGAACCCGGATACGCATCAACAATAGCCGTTTGTTTTCTCACGGCTTTGCGGATATTCTCATCAAAAGGTACGGTTGCCACTAATTCTAGTGCAACATCTAAAAAACGCCCTGTCACTTTGCTTAATTTGCTAAATAATTCCTGACCTTCCCGTACATCGCGAACCATATTCGCCACAACTTTAAAGCGAAATACACCGTGCTCACGATTAAGAATCTTTATTAAGGCATAGGCGTCAGTTAACGAGGTGGGCTCATCGCAAACCACTACCATGATGTCTTGAGAAGCTTTTGAAAAACTCAACACCATGTCTGAAATACCGGCCGCGGTATCTACGATGAGTACATCGATTTGCGAACGCAATTCACTAAAGGCTCTGATAAGACCCGCGTGCTGCGTTGGCGATAATTCTGCCATTGATTGCGTGCCAGAGGTGGCAGGCGCAATTTTAATACCGTGGGGGCCGGTGACTAACACTTCATCAAGCGTGCACTCGCCAGATAGCACGTGGGAAAGGTTTTTCTCAACCCGCAAACCTAGCATTACGTCTACGTTCGCCAGCCCGAGGTCGGCGTCGAGAACCATAACTCGCTTACCCTGCTTCGCCATAGCGATAGCGGTGTTTAGCGTAATGTTTGTTTTACCTACGCCACCTTTACCTCCGGTGACGGCGATAACTTTGATTAACCGTGATTGCTTCATTTTTCTTAAGCTACTCGCTTGGTCGTCAATCATACTGCTTATGCTGTTTTAATTGCGTTGTTGCTACTAGTATGATTCAAACCGTACTTTTTATAAAGCTTTGCAGCGGCAGAAACTAAAGATTTTGCCTCCGCAATCTTAATGTCTTCAGGTACTTTCTGACCGTCGGTGACATAACTAACCGGCAGTTGATATTCAACTGCAGCGCTCAATACCTCTCCTAAAGAGTAGCATTCATCTAACTTTGTGAAAATACAGCCACTTAGTTCGATATCATCATAAGCCTTAATGATGCGCTGTAGGGCAGGATATTGTGTATTTGCCTGCGCTACCAAATATTTTTTAACTTTTGGCATTTGACCATTATCAAACTGCTTAATCTGTTTAATTAAACGGCTATCCCGTTGGCTAAACCCTGCCGTATCAATCAATACTAGACGCTTATGACGAAGTTGGAATAATAAATCCGCAAGTTCTTCACTAGTCTGCGCTTTTCTCACCGTACAACCAATAATTTTTCCGTATGTCGCGAGCTGCTCATAGGCCGCAATTCTATACGTATCTATGGTAATCATTGCTACTGAATCTGCACCGTACTTTTGTGCATAGCGAGCAGCTAGTTTTGCAACCGTCGTTGTTTTACCTGTGCCCGTCGGTCCGACTAAGGCAACTGCACCTTGCGCACTAAGTATATCGTTTCCTGTCACATTTATGCGATTAGCCAATAGGTTAAGAAGATACACCCATGCGTCTCGTTCATTGTAGTGTGCTGGTGTATAGTTAATTAGCTGACTGGCAAGTGCACTGCTTAACCCCATATCCGTTAGACGGGTAATCAAGTATTGATGTACCGGTTTTTGACGCTTGTTTTTCGCTTCCATCAAGTCTGCAACCTGATATTGTAAAACATCGCGCAACGACGCTAACTCTTCTTTAATTTGCGCCAATTCTGCAGATTGAGAGACGGGTGCCTCGTCTATGCTTGACGCTTGGTGGTCAGGAAACGTTGTTGCTCTACCTTCGTCTTGTGCAAGGTGCTGGCTTTCTACGTCATCAATAAAGGCTTCTGAGAAATCAAGGTGTGACGCAATTTCGTTGGCATGTCTCGCATTTGCAGACATAGGCTGATTATGGTTGGCTGAATGCGACTGCGATGCTGAAGCATTACTTGATGAAGGCGCACTACCGCCGTGCTGCTTTTCTAACAGAGCTTTTAAACTGTCGGGGCCATCATCACCGATAATCTCACTTAAGCTAGGCACGGCTTTTTGACCTGATGCTTTAGGGGTTGCTTTAGGCGATGTTTTAGGAGTGAAGAGTTTTGCTTCAGGCTCTTTATCATAGGCAGCAACAAGCTCAATGCCATCGGCAACTTTGCGGTTCGACATGATCACTGCATCACTGCCTAATTCAGCTTTAACTTGGCTTAACGCCTCACGCATATCTTTGCCGAAGAAACGTCTAATTTTCATTGCAACCTCTCCAATCACCCAGTGTCAGATTATTGACCGACCGAACTGACTATTTTTATTTGTTTGTCGTCAGGCACTTCTTGGTAAGAAAGCACATGGAGCCCAACAACCGAATACTTTAAGAAGCGAGACAGAACGGGTCGCAGCATGCCAGAGGTTAGGAGTACTGCAGGCTCTCCTTCTAACTCTTGCTGCTGACTGGCTTGCTGCAATGATTTTTGCAGCTTGTCTGCCAAACCTGGTTCGATACCAGCGCCATCTTCGCCACCTGCTTGAAGTGACTGGTGCAACATCTGTTCCAACTCTGGCGCCAAGGTTATGACAGGTATCTCTTTTGCCCCTTGGGTAATTTCTTGGACAATAAGACGTTTAAGCGCAATACGAACGGCAGAGACCAATACATCCGGGTCTTGGCTGCGAGTGCCGTATTCACTTAAGGTTTGAACAATAGTGCGCATATCGCGAATAGGCACGCCCTCAAATAGTAGGGTTTGAAGCACTTTTACCACCGTGCTTAGCGGCAAGATATCTGGTACTAAACCTTCCACCAATTTAGGGTGCTGCTTAGCCAGCATATCGAGTAACTGCTGCGCTTCTTCGTGACCAAGTAGCTGATAAGCATTGTTAGTTAACAACTGGCTGAGGTGGGTAGCCACAACGGTAGCTGCATCAACAACGGTGTACCCCAAGGTTTGCGCGTGTTCTCGTTTATTCGGCTTGATCCACACCGCATCTAAACCAAACGCAGGGTCTTTGGTGGCGCGACCTTCTAATTTGCCGAAGACCTGCCCGGGGTTGATAGCCAACTCTTCATCATGACTGATAACAGAGTCGCCAATGGTGACGCCAAGCATAGCAATGGTGTAGGTATTAGGCTCTAAATCTAAATTATCGCGAATGTGTACTGGGGGAATAAGAAAACCAAGTTCTTGGGAGAGCTTTTTACGCACCCCTTTTATGCGCGTCAACAATTCGCCACCTTGAGATTTATCAACCAGTGGTATTAATCGATAGCCGACCTCCAACCCGATAGTATCAACCTGCTGAACGTCATCCCACCCCAGCTCTTTAACCTCTGGCGCCACCGTGTCGTCTTTCATCACATTATCAGGGACCGACGGTGCCGCAGCCTTTTTCTTTTGCTGAACTGTCTGCCAATAGGCAACGCCCGCAATTAAAAACGAGAACCCTAAAAATGCAATGTGGGGCATACCTGGAATAATACCCATCACAAATAGCACGCCCGATGCAATATAAAGCGCTTGTGTGTTGCCTAATTGTCCGCGGATCTCTTTACCCATTTCTTGGGTTTCGTTTTCACGAGTAACAATTATCGCGGTCGCTACAGAAAGCAGAAGTGAAGGTATTTGAGCAACCAGCCCATCACCGATAGTAAGGATGGTATAAATTTCAATAGCACTACCAAAATTCAAATCGTGCTGGATCATGCCGATGAATAACCCGCCGACGATATTAATCAACATAATGAAAAGACCGGCGACCGCGTCACCCTTTACGAATTTTGACGCACCGTCCATCGAGCCGTAAAAATCGGCTTCTGCGGTGATTTCTTCTCGGCGCTGACGGGCTTGGTCTTGGTCGATATAGCCGGCGTTCAAGTCGGCATCAATTGCCATCTGCTTACCTGGCATGGCGTCCAAAGTAAAGCGAGCACTTACTTCAGATATACGCCCGGCACCCGCGGTAACCACTTTGAAGTTAATAATTAGAAGAATAGCAAAAACAACAATACCCACCGCATAGTTACCACCGATAACCACTGCTCCAAAGGCCTCGATAACCTTACCTGCAGCATCCCCCCCTTCGTGCCCATAAAGCAGAACAACACGGGTAGACGCTACGTTCAATGCCAGTCTCAGTACTGTAGCGATAAGCAACACAAGCGGGAAAATACCGAAATCGACAGGTTTTTGTGTGAGTACTGCCACCAAAATTATGACCAGAGACAAGGCAATATTAAAACTAAACAGCACATCTAATAAGAACGGCGGCATAGGTAAAATAACCATGCCCATTATGGCTAAGAGGACGATAGGCGCGCCTAAACCACTGGTGAAATTTTGCAGCTGATTTTTATCGAAACGCTGAAGATAACCGGATAACTGCATTGCGTATTGTCTCTCTATCAGAAAATTGACGCTTAATTCTATTCTGATAGGCGGGTTTCAACATACGTGCCAGCTTTAGCAAACACCTTCTGCAGCAGCACTAACTGCCTAAATTAACGGCATTTCTTATTTTAACAACCGTCCATTTTCCCGCATCTTTTTCATGCTAACTTGGCGGGGAAGGCTGTGTTATCGGCGATACTCGGGAGGGATGGGCAGATCCCGTTTCAATGGCTTGGGACGTTTACCTTTACCTGCTCTGTGAGCTTTAAGCTGATACACGTGGGCGAGAACTTGCGCTACCGCCATAAACAAGGCGTTGGGTATTTCATCATCCACTTCTGTGGAATAGAAGATTGCCCGCGCTAACATAGGAGAAGGAATGAGCGGAACATCATTCGCTGTGGCTATTTTTCTGATATGCATGGCCAACTCATCGGCGCCTTTTGCGACAACCACAGGTGCCCTAATTCCTTTTTCATCGTATTTAATGGCCACTGAAAAATGGGTAGGGTTAGTCACCACGACATCAGCTTGAGGGACTTCTTGCATCATTCTTTTCGTTGCAGCCTGATACTGCAATCGACGGATACGCCCTTTAACCATGGGGTCGCCTTCAGCATTTTTCCTTTCGTCTTTCACCTCCTGCTTGGTCATCTTCATTTCTTTGTTGTGCTTATACATTTGATAAGGCACATCGATGAGCGCGATGGGGATCATGCCACATACTAGAATGAGAAAAGCCCATTTAAGTATGTCCATAGCGTGAAACAGGTTGCCCGGATAAAGCTCCATATCTAAATGCAGCGCTTCATCTTCAAAGAACAGCAGCGCGCCAATGGCCATGCCGATAATAACCACTACTTTTGCAATAGACTTAAGAAGCTCAACTAAGCCATTGGTGCCAAACATGCGTTTGAAGCCTTGAATCGGGCTCATTTTAGAGCCTTTAGGCTTTGCCCCTTCCCACGTAAAGTTAAAACCGCCAAGGGCAATAGAGCCGTAGATCCCTGCAATCATTGCGACAACCATATATAGCAGTACGGCAGGGCCCACTGCTGAAAATGCCTCGCCCCACGCGCCAAACATGTGGGTGATATCATAGGTTTCATCACGAGATAAAATGAACATTCTGCGGGTAAGTTTAAATACCGACTCCGCTATCCAGCCACCAACAAATAGAAACATGACGGCACTGACTATTAACACCAAGGTGGTAGATAGTTCACGGGAACGGGCTAGCTGCCCTTTTTTTCGGGCATCATCGAGTTTCTTCCCCGTGGGGTCTTCTGTTTTTTCGCTTGAATCTGCCATGCTCGAGTCTGTTCTTCTCTGTTACGAGTTTACTCACCTAACCTGATCGCAGTCATACCATATTCTGCGAACGACGCGTATTGCTTGTCTAAGGACAAATATTCAATAATTCACACATAAACTGTTCAGCCCTAAACCATTGGGTTTCAAAGTGCGCAGTAAAGTTATCTAGCGTTATCCAAATAATCAGCAGCCCCATTAGCTGAGCAATGGAAAAACCAATGCTGAAAATGTTCAGCTGTGGCGCAGCTTTTGTCATTACACCAAAGGCCAAATTAACAATTAACAGCGAGACGATAGGCGCCAATGAAAGCGTAATAGCGGAAACGAACATCCAGCCTCCCCAATGGGCAATATCGCGAAACTGTTCGCCTGTCCACCACGCCTCGCCGATTGGAAAAGCCTCAAAACTCATCACTATCATTTGAATCATCGACAAGTGGCCGTCGAGTGTCCAAAACAACAAGGTCGCTAAAATAAGGTAAAACTGCCCGACCGCCGGCACGTTAATACCATTAACCGGGTCGACAATCGAAGCAAAGCCCAAACCGGTTTGCATGGCGATGATCTGCCCTGCTAACACGAAGGTGTTCAATACCATCATCGAAATAAAACCAATAGCGATGCCTATCAGTAATTGTTGAATAACAATTAAAAAGGTACCGACACTCACTAAGTTTTCAATAGGTGAAGGAGGTACAACCGGCATAATGACAAGGGTTAGCATTATTCCTAAAAGCGCCCTAACCTGCGGAGGGATAGACTTTGCACTTAAGCCAATCATAGCTACAAACAGCCCGCTTATACGCATAAAAGGTAAGAGCATGTCGGCAAGAAACTGATTGATAGTGGCGAGTTCGACTTCCACGAATTAGACCTTCTAGCCTACAACCTGAGGGATCATATCGACCATTCTAAAGGTGAAATCCATCAGTTGTTGTACCAGCCAGTTCCCCCCCCAACTCAATGCCAATAGCGTAACGAGTAAGCGAGGCAGGAAACTCATGGTTTGTTCGTTGATACTGGTAGCGGCCTGAAATACAGCGACGACCAAGCCTACAATCAAGCTTGGAACAATCACCGCCGATACCAGCACGATTACCATAAACATGGCTTCTCGCAGTATCTCTACAAAGACTTCTGGTGACATAAGCCCTCCTAGACGCCCATACCGAAACTCGTCGCGAGTGTGCCGAAAATGAGATTCCAGCCGTCCACCAGTACGAATAACATGAGTTTGAAAGGTAAAGATACAATCATGGGGGATAGCATCATCATACCCATAGCCATCAATATTGAAGCTACAACCAAGTCGATAATAAGAAACGGAATAAACAGCATAAAGCCAATTTGAAAGGCGGTTTTAAGCTCGCTGGTTACAAAGGCTGGAATAAGAATAATCAGCGGCACTTCATCTGTATCAGCGTATTTTCCCTCGTCTCCCGCTATTCGTACAAAGGTCTCTAAATCTTTAACACGGGTTTGGGAAAGCATAAAAGCGCGCATAGGGCCCTTTGCCTGTTCCAGTGCATCTAAACTTGTAAGCTGTTCATTGAGGTAGGGCTGTAAAGCCCGCTCATTCACTTCTTCAAACACCGGCGCCATGATAAACATAGAGAGAAATAAGCTTACCCCAATGAGTATTTGGTTCGACGGTGACTGCTGTAAACCGATTGCCTGACGCAAAATGGACAACACCACAATAATCCGTGTGAACGACGTCATCATCATGATAAAGGCGGGTATTAAACTGAGCGCCGTCATAATGAACAGCGCTTGTAGTGTCATGGTGTAGTCTTGAGAGCCATCTTGATTTGTCGTAACTGTAACCGCTGAGATGCCCTGTTGCGCATACACTGGCTCTACAAATAAAAGTAATGGCAGGGTTAAAAGTAGCCAGGCAAACTTACGCATCGCTCGATTCTTCCTTCGGTTTATTCTTATCCATATTAGGGTTGAGTTTACCCGCCATCGCCGCTACGAGCTTTTGCTTAAAAGCATCGGCTCCATTTTCTTGTTCACCGGTTGACTTGCTCATCCCTTTAGCAGGTATATCGAGATTTTTTTCAAGCTTACTTAGATGAGAAATGTTGTGACCGGTGATGCCAATTAGGTGCTGCTCATCGCCCACCTGAATGACCATTATTTTTTCTTTGGTCCCCACCACCATACTCGCCGCCACTTTCATTTGGTTGTTTCCCATCGCAGTGACATTAAATCGACGCATAACATAGGCTAACGCAAAAATAACGCCGACAACCAGCAACAAAGATAGGAAAATTGACAGTACGGACGTGGGATTGGTAATTGACTGGGTCGACTGAGCGACAGCTAGCTGGCTAAATAAAAGGGGCAGCAAGGCGCAACCCCTTAGTATATAAGAAGTTTTATCTGAGCTTCTTGATTCTCTCAATTTGACTAATAACATCCGTTAATCGAATACCGAATTTGTCGTTGACCACTACTACTTCACCATGAGCAATCAACGTGCCATTTACTAATACATCTAATGGCTCACCGGCAACACGATCCAGCTCCACCACAGACCCTTGGTTCAACTGTAGCAGATTTCGGATACTTATTTGACTACGACCTACTTCCATTGAAATAGTCACGGGAATATCTAGGATCGTATCAAGCTTTTTCTTTTCTTCTTGGGTGATCGGCGCATCGTCGGTTAACTCGTCAAGTTCGGCAACCTGAACATCTTCGTTGTCACCGGCTTCTTGATCAGCTTCAGATTCGGCTTGCTCGGCCATGGCCGCAGCCCAATCGTCCATACCATCTTCACTCATGGGAACTCCCCTCTACCTTACAGGTCTTCTTCGAGTACTTGCAGTTCTGCGTCATTATCTATAATGCGCCCACCGCGGGTTAATAACTGTAGCTCAGACTTCACTGAAGTCGGTCTTGCAATTTTTTCTACTATTTTAAGCGCCAAGTTATCTCGGCTTCGGCCTAACTTAGCCCTAAACGTAGGTAAATCTTCGATTAGCACTGTGATAGTTTCAGGCATTTCCACCGGAATTATATCGCCTGGCTTAAACTCCATCACATCGCGTAAAGGCACATCGACATCCAACATGTGGGTAGTTAATGCCACTTTCACATCCATAATTTCGTCGCGAAGCGCTTTGCTCCAGCGCAAGTCCGTATCTTCTTTATCGCTTTGAACACCGGCGTCTAGCAGTTCGCGTATCGGTTCTAGCATTGAGTATGGCAACGACACGTGGAAGTCGCCACCACCACCGTCTAACTCTATATGAAACGAGCTGATAACCACTACTTCGGTGGGGCTTACAATGTTTGCCATTGCCGGGTTGACTTCCGAATCTAAGTATTCGAAAGACACGTCCATGACCGGCGCCCATGCTTCTTTATAATCTTCGAAAATGATTTTAAGCAGCATCTGAATAATACGACGTTCCGTAGGCGTGAATTCTCGGCCTTCGATTTTTGCATGATAGCGGCCATCGCCACCAAAGAAGTTGTCTACCAAAATAAAAACAAGACGCGCTTCCATGGTAATGAGCCCAGTTCCCTTAAGGGGACGGAAGCGCACCATATTTAGGCTGGTCGGAACAAATAACGTATGGATGTATTCGCCGAACTTAATCATTTGAATACCGTTAATCGATACTTCAGCAGAGCGGCGCATCATGTTGAATAAACTCACCCGCATATGGCGCGCGAAGCGTTCATTCACAATTTCGAGCGTAGGCATTCGCCCACGCACAATTCTGTCTTGCGAGGAGAAGTCGTACTCGAGCGTAGAAGCATCAGAGTCGCTATCGCCAACCTCTTCCTCTTCTACATCATCTACCCCGTGTAATAGGGCATCGATTTCATCTTGAGATAATAAATCACTCACCGTCTTCTACCTTACCAAATCAATGCATTACTGCATGACAAAACCAGTAAACAATACGCGCTCTACCACGTCGCTACCCGTAATGTCTTTTAATGCTTTTTGGACTTCACTTACCGCTTGCTCGCGAAGTTCTATTTTGCCCGCCTCAGTGACCAAATCGTCTGCATTAGATGTGCTAAATGCCTGTAGCAATGTACCTTCGATAAGCGGTATGTGCGTTTTCGCTAACTCTTCATTGTCAGAACCTCGTACCAATAGCTGAACCTTTATCTGCACGAGGCGGTCTCTTCCCGACCCAGGTACGTTAAAAACGAAGGGGCGAGGCATAGCAACATAAAGTGCGGTGCCCATTTCTGCATTTCCTGGGCCAGCGGCTGGTGCGGTAGCGGCTGCGGCTGCAGCATCAGTTTCAGCAAGCTGCTCAGCCGCGGGCTCATCGCCACCTGCGAACAGTAGGAAATAAGCGGCAGCTCCGCCCCCAACAAGAACGACAGCAATTATAATGATCAACATCATTTTGCCTTTCTTTTTACCGCCGTCTTCTACTTGTAATTCTTCATCAGCCATGTGTAACTCGTCAGTAGTCCTAGAAAAAGCGTATTATCAAGGTTCCTTCAAAAATGGCAATGCCATTGTTTGTATATGCTTATCTTTATCTAAGAAGTTAGAAAGCAATTTACAGGTTTTGCAAGGCACTCATTGATAATTACATCAACCATAGCAGCCTAGGGGTATTCTCACCATGCTACCTATTGGTAATTGTGGTGCCGCCTTCAAAACTCACAGACCTACGCATAAAAATCGATACCGCCTTTCGCTGCACGCGTAACGGGCTGTTCAATAACACGTGTACCTTCCATTTCATCTAGGCCGTCATTTTCTCCACGCTCGCCACGGCCTTGATTAGCCTCTCCTGCAAGTTGCTGGCCATGTTCATTGTTCGACGAGTTATCTTTTCGCACTTCAGCATCACCTAACTCAATGCCCTGCTCTGACAGCATATCTCTCAGTTTCGGCATGGCCTCTGCCAGTGCGTCTTTTGCTTGCTGTGACTGCACCACAAAGCTAACGCTTGCGGCGTCTCCCGCAACGTTAACGCGAACCTGCATACTGCCAAGCTCAGGCGGGTCTAAACGAATTTCTGCCATCGTGTTTCTAGCATTAACCATCCAGCGAATTTTCTCGTTAAGCTGTTGCTGTCCTTCGCTTTTATGAATATTGACCGCTTTATCAAAGCCTTCAAATTGCTGCTGAGTTTTTGACGCTTCAGCGCGAAGCTGACTATTTTCCTGCATAACGGTGTCAGTTTGCGCCACTAGACCTAAAATAGCGTGTTGTGCACTTGCTTGTGTCTGCGACATTAAGTTTAAAAACTGACTCGCCTGACTATCTACTTTGGCAGTCATAGATGCCACCATTTCAGTACTCACCGCCGCGTCTTTTGCCGCGTCAGCCACGATACCACTTAAGTCAATACCCGGCTCTATGCCCTGCTCAACTTGCTGCTGAAATTCATTAATACCGGCTATGATATTCGCCTTAACGGCCTGTTGCTGTTGACCGCTGGGCATGGTTGCAACCATGCGTTCTGCGAAGGCTTCTGTTGCTTTCTGTGCACTTTGAGGCGAAAGCTCACTGATAGCCGTTAGCAAGTCAGATGGTATTTCTGTCGCTTGCTGAGACTGATCTATCACAGCGCTTTGCACATTTGTACTTGATTGAGCTGATACGCCTGCTGCATTGGCAGCGTTGGCACTGTTAGTTTCACCGCGACTAATGACGCTACCATTAACACCTTGCGTGATGGTAGGATCGCTAGCTAACTCTGTAAGGGTTTCATCAATTAACGCCTCGCTTTCTTCAGCGCCCTCTTCTTGCACGTTATTAAGTTCATCGGCGATCAAACTTAAAATTAACGACTCGTCCGTTGCAAGTTCTTTTAAATCAAGAGCTTCGGCATCTAGCTCGTCCGTTCCAAGTTCTTTTAAATCAAGGGCTTCGGCATCTAGCTCGTTAGATGCAAGTGCGCCTGCATCAACAGGCTTACTTGTCTCTTCAGCACTGCTACTTTCCATGAGCTTCGCCAAAAGTGCCGAAAGGCTATCTTCACTTTCTGCTTCACCGTCAGTTGAAAACTGTTGAATTGTTGACGGTTCAAATGACGTGTCACTACCGTTGTGTTCGCCTTCACTACTTTGCTTAGATAACAGGGAAGCTAACGCACTAAGCGTTTGCTTTGCTTCATGTGACAGGGCGCTATCGGAAAATTTTTCTAAGCTAGCTTCACCCTCGCTATTTAGCTGCGTAAGAAAGTGTGCAAGTAAAGAAGGCGCATCGCTAGCGTCTACGTTTTCAGGCAGTTTCCAAAGCTTCCCCGCCTCATTAACCGACAGCACATCAACGTTATCCTCGACTAACTCGGCAACCTGGCTAGTGGGTGTATTACCCTTATTATTGTCACTTTGCTGCTCACCCTTTGCCATACCGTTTACCACGGTTTCAACATAGGCAATCCAATCAGGCTCAGCCTCGTCTTCTTTAATGGGTTTTGCATCCGGCGTTCCAGGAGTGGTAATTACCCCAGCTTCAGCATCTTTTTTACCGCCTTCGCCTAAAACAAACTTAGCCTCGGTAACGCTGCGCTGTTCCACTGCCTCGCCATCAGCGACAAGCTGCTGCGCAAGTTCACGCTTTTGGGTTTCCCGAGTATCTTCAATTTCTGATCGAACGCGACCTTGTTGCGCCTCTGCCTCAGTGGCTTGTGCGCTGCTATCGTATTCGTCTGCCCGGTCGGTCGCTCGGTGATTATCGGGTAGGTCCGTATGGCCGGCGTCTTTATCTTTTGCGCTTTTAGCCATTTGTTCAGAAGCAGCTCGGTCTTGAGCTCGGCTGCTCGGAGTTTGACTCGACTTATCATTAAGCACGAAGTCTGAGCGCGAAGCTTTAGCATCTTGATAAAGTCGATTAAATGCCTGATTATTTTCGCTATTAGCATCTTGTTGTGAACCGATTCCAGTCTCTACTGCTTTTGCTGTGCTAGAGGCAGAAAAGGGTAATGCGGCAATGTCTGTTTTTTGTGCGGCAACTTGTTGCATAATGTCCTACCGTCCTACATTTAATTCGACTTCATCATAGAAGGCGTAAACCCGAAGTGGTTTCTTTGCGCCAAACGCTTCAAGCCTTAAGCAAAAATAAAAACCACTAAACGACCAACACCCATATACTTTACATACACTTACGTTTTTTTAATGACTTACTCGACATTTCATAAGGCGTAATATTTCTTAAATAATGTCTTTGCCAATGCTAATCGCCTAGGCCTTTAAATCGCATTAGCCAACGGCAAAGTAGCGTAAATCGTTACGTAAATAAGTTGTGGTGGTACATTCTAAGAAGAGTTTTGCAAGGGTTGCGCCAAACTGGCTATGTGTGCGAAAAAATGTCAAAAAGGTGAGCGCTTGGCACGAAAAAACGCTGGGTAGCAAATTCATCCATCATTGCTTGCTCTGCTTTTGCTTCTTTTTTCTGCTGAGCTAGCTTTTTTTTATCAAGCAGCAAGGTAACCGCTTTCACTTTTTGCTGTTGTTTAAGCCACATTTGCTTACGCTGGTCTGCCGCCATTTGCGCGCGAGCAATCACCTGCATCTGTTGTTCACACGCTTTATCTAATTTTCCCACAAAGGATAGATGCTGCTGATAGTAGGTAGCCGTCACACCCGATTGCCCGGTTTGCTGAATACCTTTTATATAGTCGATGCGATACTGCTCAAGGCTGGTTAGTTTTTGCTTTTGCTGATTAACATTCTGCTGAGCCTGCTGGTAATACCGCGCTTCTCGCTGCTCTTTTTCTCGCTCAAACTCGGCTAAACGTTCTAGTTGTTTAGACATTTGTCGATACCTTGATAAAGGATTCTGGCTTCATGTTCACAAATGACCACCTACGCTCTACTACAAAGCACATCACCCCTGCCCTAGCCCTTTAGCTAGGGCAGCCATACCTTCTAAGCTTTCGTCATAAGGAATGACTTGCTTCATACCTTGTTGCAATAATGCATTAATCGCTGGCTCTGCACGAATCGCTAAGTCTATACGTGGGTCTGAGCCCTTGGCATAAGCACCAATAGAAATGAGGTCTTGGTTTTGTTTGTAATTTGAGTAAACCTGGCGAATGCGACGCGCCATAAGCTGGTGCTCTTCACTCACCACCATTGGCATAACACGACTTATTGACGCTTCGATATCTATAGCCGGGTAATGGCCGCTATCGGCTAAAGTGCGCGATAGTACAACGTGGCCATCTAAAATGGCGCGCGCCGCATCAGCAATGGGGTCTTGCAAATCATCACCTTCGGTTAATACGGTATAAAAAGCCGTTATCGAACCCTGTCGCTCGCTGCCGTTACCGGCACGCTCGACTAATGCAGGTAGGCGAGCAAACACCGACGGTGGGTAGCCTTTAGTAGCAGGCGGCTCGCCAACGGCAAGGGCAATTTCACGCTGCGCCATCGCGTAGCGCGTAAGGGAATCTATCAGAAGAAGAACTTTCATCCCCTTGTCGCGAAAATATTCAGCAATGGTAACCGCTGTTTCGCAGCCTTTAAGGCGCATCAACGGGGAGGTGTCTGCAGGGGCAGCGACAACAACGGCGCGCTGACGCTCTTCTTCGGTGAGTATGTCGTGTATAAACTCTTTCACTTCCCGCCCACGCTCACCGACGAGCCCGACCACCACCACATCGGCTTCGCAACCGCGGGTCATCATGCCAAGCAGTACACTTTTACCCACGCCACTACCGGCAAACAGCCCCATACGCTGGCCTACGCCTACCGTATTGAGTGCGTTAATGGCGCGCACGCCCACATCCATTGGCGCATTGATAGGACGACGAATAAGCGGGTTCATAGGAGGACGCGTGGTGGGGGCTCTCGCTTCAGCATCAATTTCACCAAGTCCATCGAGTGGCTGTCCGTTTCCGTCTACCACGCGGCCTAAAAGGCCCATTCCAACAGGCAAACCACTTTGACGGTTTAATGGCATAACGCGGCTACCGGGCACTATCCCTCGCACCGCTTCTGTCGGCATCAAATAGGTAATATCATCACCGAAGCCAACCACTTCTGCTTCTATCTCGCCTTCCACAGTCTGCACTAAACATTGACTACCCACCGGCAGCTGGCAACCTACCGCTTCAAGGGTAAGGCCGATACCGCGAACGAGTTTCCCTGCTGCGACTACAGGTGGCGTTGTGACCTGCTTAGTCAGTGATTCAAAGTGACTATGCCACGGGCTAGTCATCGGATAGCCCTTGGTTTAGCAAAAATTTTTCAATAACATCACGGCAACGGCGCTCAATCGACACATCAACGGCATTGTGCACCGTGGTAATATCACACCCGCCCCTTTCCATGGCGGGAGCCTCCACCAAATTCCAGCCTTTTTTGGACATTTCTTCGTCACCAAAGTGCGCATTAACCAATGCAATATCGTCAGGGTGCATATGAATTTGGTATTCGGTTTGATTAATAGGAAGGGCTTTTATGCCTTCACTTAGCGCTTGCAGAATAACCTGTTGGTTAGTGCTTACCTCTACCTTAATAACTGACTTTGCAAGCGTAACCGCAAGTTTAACCAGTTGGTCGCGAGTTTCATCATTGGCTTGTGAGAGTGGATCGTGAAGTTTGTCCGCAAGCATTTGCCACACTTCTGCCTGGGTAGCCATTTGCTGACGGCCTTCATCTAAGCCTTGTTCAAGCCCTTTGGCATGGCCCTGTTCTTGGCCTTCACTAAGCCCTGTTTCAAGCCCCTCTGTTTTGCCCTCTTCAAACCCTTTTTCCTTGCCTTCTAGATACCCTTCGTCATAGGCTGCCTGTCGTATAGCTTCAATTTCTTCGGCAGTGGGTGGAAGTATTTCCTCTTCCACTTCAGGAGGCTCGTACTTCCAATCAGAACGTTTATTTAAGGCGTTAGTTGGCTCATCTTTCCTAGGCGCGGTCGCGTCGTCTACGAAGGGTAAATCCCACTTCTTCGCTTCACTTATTTCGTGTTCACTGAAACTTTTATTACCGGTCATATATTTACCTAGGCTTTATTGGTCATAGCGTTGAAAGACATTCCTATGAAAGGCTTACAGGAACTCTTCACCACCACCGCCACCGAGCATGATTTCACCTGAGTCAGAAAGTCGACGAGCAACGGACAGAATTTCTTTTTGCGCGGTCTCCACTTCACTGATTCGCACAGGACCAAGGGCTTCCAGATCATCGCCAAGCATTTCAGCAGCGCGTTTTGACATGTTGCGCATAATTTTATCTTTAAGCTCTTCGTCAGCCCCTTTAATGGCTTTAAGCAGCGCATCTTGCTGAACTTCGCGCAATATTGCCTGAATACCTTTGTCGTCCACATCGACTAAGTTGTCGAATACGAACATAAGATCTTGAATTTGCTGACTCATTTCTTCGTCTTGCTCGCGAATGGCGTCCATCAGCTGACCTTCTATTGCGGTATCTAGATAGTTCATGATGTTCGCTGCAGACTTCAGGCCGCCCATTTTGGCTGCTTGCGTACCCGCTTGACCAGCAAACTGTTTCTCCATAATTTCGTTTAGCTCTTGAAGCGCAGCAGGCTGTACTTCTTCTAAATTCGCAATACGCATTAACAAATCAAGTCGAACTTTTTCAGGGAACTGCGCCAAGATTTCGGCACTTTGCTCTGGCTCTAAATACGACATGACAATGGTTTGAATCTGCGGGTGTTCGTTTCGAATAATGCTGGCAACTTGTTTAGAGTCCATCCATTTCAGTGAATCTAGACCTTTTGCGCCACTGCCCATTAGGATCTGATCGATAAGGTTTGCCGCCTTATCTTCACCTAACGCCGCAGTTAGCGCTCGCTTAACAAAGTCTTGGCTCTGGAAGCCAATAGTGCTGTAGTTCTGAATCTCTTCAATGAAGTGTTTGTGAACTGACGTGATTTTGGTTTGCGTCATATCGTCCACTTTCGCCATTTCAGAACCCAGCTTCTGCACTTGTTTCGGTTCAAGGTGCTTTAATATCTGCGCCGCGTCTTCTTCAGATAAGCTTAGTAGTAATATGGCAGCTTTCTCTACGCCTTCTAATTTACTGACGTCGTATGACGGTTCTTCAACATTGGCAAGTTCTTCAGCCATAATCTTATCTCACTACTCGTCTTGCATTAACCAGCCCTTCACTACTTGGGCTGATAATTCTGGTTCATTGGCCACTAGGGCGCGTACGGCTTTAAGTACATCTTCGTCTTTGTGCAAGTCAGGCAGCATAAGTGAGCCATCTGGCGCAAAGCCAACCTGTCCTTCGTCAAAGTCAGACGTTAACATGCTAATTGTGTCATCGCCTAAGTCTAAGCCTTCATCGGCATCAAACTCATCGGCCTCATTAGTCTCATCTGGGTTGATAAGACGGCGCAGCATAGGTCGAATCACAAAAATGATAAGCACGATTATAACCAAGCCACCAATAACTAACTTAAGAATTGGCAGAAAACCGGGTTGCTCCCACAGTGGTGCGTCTTCAATCTCGCCGGTATCCATTCGCGTGAAGGGTACACTTACCACTTCTAACGAGTCGCCTCGGGTCACGTCAAAACCAATACCGCCTTGTAGAAGTCTTCGAATATTTAAGATTTCTTCTTGTTTACGCGGTGTAGGAGTCATTGCCCCGTCTTCGCCTGCTACCTGAGTATAGTCAACCGCTACAGAGACGCTAAGCCTTCTTATAACGCCCGTTTGCTTTTTAGTATGGCTAATGGTGGTATCAAGTTCGTAGTTGCGCGTTGACTCTTTTGCCGTGCGTCCAGGCATAGTTTGTTGACTACCGCCCACGGCGTTTTCTGGGATATTAGAATCCAGCGGAGGTTGATTTGATAATGCGCCAGGAATACCGCCAACACCGCCTCCTACGCTGTTTTCCTCTACAATCATCTCGCTTCGAACAGCCGGAAGGTCTGGGTTGTAGCTACGCTGGGTTTGTTCAATCGCAGTGAAATCCATCGCAACATCGGCTTGCGCCGTGTAGTTCCCAATACCCAGTACGGGTATTAATATAGCATCAATTTTTTCTAAGTACTCTTGCTCGCGCTGGCGCTCAATTTCGTATTCTTTTCTAGCACGAGCGCTCATCGAGTCTTGTGAGCCGGAATTTAGCAAGCGGCCGTTACTGTCGGTCACCGTCACCTTAGACGGCTCCATGTTTTGAACCGCTGATGCCACGATATCAACAACCGCATCAGCTTCTTCACCGGCGATTACTGCGCCACGCTTTGCGGTTAGCACCACAGTGGCTGACGCTTTTTTCTCTCTGCGTGCAAACACGTTTTCTTTGGGCATGGCGAGTAATACCCGCGCTTTTTGGATACTGGCAATATCTTCAATTGTCGCGGCGATTTGCTGCTCTCGGGCATGTTTAAGGCGCTCCATCTCTACCCGCTGGCTTACCCCAAAGCCCATGTCCTGCATGATAATGTCTGTGCCCGCATCAGAACTATTGGTTAATCCCTGACGGGTCATACCTAACCGAATATTTTGGAACTCATCGCTTCTCACATAAACCGTATTGCCTTCAAGCTTATATTCAATTTGATTCGCATCCATGTAATCAAGCGTCTCTATAAGCTCTTGAGTTTCCATTTTCGCGAGTGGACGATAATCAGGCTCTTGTGACCAAATCAGAATAAAAATAGCGATAGCCACACAAATAACGAGGACGACGACGAGCGCCATTTGACGCATCATGTCAGCGCTGCCTAGGGTGTCCATAAAGCCAGATTTATTCTCTGGCTCGTTGTCCACCGCTTGATTTTGGTCAGGAACCGTTAGGTTTGTACCTGTTGCTTCAGCCATAACCTACTCCACCTACACCGGCATGTTCATTATTGTTTTATAGGCTTCAAGTACTTTATTTCGTACCTGAACAGTTGCCTCAAAGGCAATGCCCGATTTTTCTTTAGTTAACATAACCTGCGCCAAACTTAGACTAGGGTCACCCATCTCAAAACGTTGCTGCACATCTTTTGACTCTAGCTGCATATTATTCACGCCATCAACCGCATTTTTTAGCATGGTCGAGAAGTCACTTGCAGAGGTATTGATCTCATTAAGCGATTGCTGTTGAGGTTCATTAACTTGAAGACGAGTTTGCCCGATCATATTTTGCATTTCTTGATACAAACTGTTGGCTTTAACGTCCATAACCACTCCTAGTGTTTCTTCATTTACCGGCAATGCGGCGGCGAATAGCGAATATATAAGAGTGATTTAGCAAAGGGCTTGCCAACTTTAAAAACCATTTAATTTCAAAAGCTTAACAATAATTTTTGGCGTACAGCCAAATTAATGACGTTGTACCACATAGGAGCAACAAAAAACCGCCGCCTTTTTAGTAGCAAAGGCGACGGGTAGGTTTGAGGGGAAGCAAGGGGTTACAGTATTTAACGTTATGCAGGTACTTCGATGCCGTCTTCACGCATTCGAGCAAGTTTATAACGCAACGTACGAGGGCTAATACCCAGCTTTTCAGCGACATCTTTACGCTTGCCGTTGCACGACACCAGTGTATCGAGAATAATTTGATGCTCTTGGTAACGCAGCTCTGAGCCTAGTCTGTTTTCGTCAGCCTGCTCTTGTACAGCTTCAACGGGCGCTGAGATATCTTCGTCAATCATGAGATCACTGGCGTCTATTTCGTTATTTTCACAAAGGATAAGCGCGCGTTGTACCACGTTTTCTAATTCGCGCACATTACCCGGCCAGCCGTACTGCGACAACTTGTTACGGGCAGCAGCACTCAGCCTTATTGAACCTAACCCTTGTGAACTGGCGTGGCGCTGCACAAGGTGTTCAGCAAGAGGAACAATATCGCCGGGGCGCTCACTTAAGGGTCGCCATTCAATTGGAAACACATTTAAGCGGTAATATAAGTCTTCTCTGAACTCACCTGCCTCTACCGCTTTTTTCAAATCTCTATTGCTTGTAGCGATAACGCGCACGTTTAGCTTAACCGTTTTGCGACCGCCAAGCCTTTCCACCTCACGCTCTTGCAGTACGCGAAGTAGTTTCGCCTGTAACGCCAGATCCATCTCGGTAATTTCATCGAGTAAAAGCGTACCGTCTTGGGCTTGTTCAAACTTACCCGGGCAAGCCTGAATAGCGCCGGTAAACGCCCCTTTTTCATAACCAAATAGCGTCGCCTCCAACATATTTTCTGGAATGGCAGCACAATTAATGGCCACAAAAGGCGCATCGCTGCGCGGTGACTGGTCGTGAATATAGCGGGATAACACTTCTTTACCTGAACCGCTAGGCCCCATCACCATTACCGTCGCTTCAGACTTTGCGACTTTTCGAGAGAGTTCAAGCAGCTTCAAGCTAGAGGGATCTGCGACGATTGGCGTGCGAGATTCGATTTTTTGTGCTGGTGCGTAGCGCCCTACAAGGTTTAGCAGCACTTCTGGTGCGAATGGCTTAGATAAATAATCAGTCGCACCGTCGCGCATTGCCTGCACCGCATCGTTAATAGTGGCGTAAGCGGTCATTAACAATACTGGCATATTCGGATATTTTGCTTTAATACTCTTAAGAAGCGTAAGGCCGCTCATTTCACCCATTTGGATATCGCTAACAACCAAGTCTATCGCTTGCATTGATAACATCATTAGCGCTTGTTCAGCACAGTCGGCTTCAACCACGTTGTAGTTGCCGAGTAAAAGCGTGTCTAAGAGTGCTTCGCGCAACCCCGCGTCATCTTCAACAATTAAGATAGTAGTTTTAGACATGATCCTCTCCTATGGCTTACGCAACATGGGTCAATGTATGTGATGATTGAGTACTCGCTTTGCATGGCAAAGAAACGCTAAAGCAAGCGCCGCCTTCAGGTGTATTAAATACACTAAGGGTACCGTTGTGCGCATTGACGACCGACTTAACCACCGCCAAACCAAGGCCGGTGCCGTTGTTTTTTGTGGTGAAAAATGGCTCAAATATTTTGTGTTTGAGGCCTTCAGGTACGCCTGGGCCTTTATCAGTTACAGCGATATTTAAACGATTTCCAGAGACCGAAGCGTCAACAGCCACAAGCTCACCTTTTGGTGTTACTTGGCTGGCGTTGTGAATAAGGTTTAATAGCGCACCTTGAAGTGCAGTAAGGTTGCCGGTTATCGACACCTCTTGTTCAAAACCAGAAAACCCTAATGTTTGATGTGCTTGCACTGTCATTGTTTGGGCGCTGCCTTCTACTGAAGTAAGAAGCTCGCTTAACGTAATGTTGCTTACCACCTGCTCTTCACCCGATTTTGCAAAAAGCAGCATATCGTTAACCTGGCTCTCTAGCTCTTTTAATCTGTCGGTGAGTTTATTAGCGAACTGCTCCTGTGCCTCTTGCCCTAACCCCTTACGGGTAAGGTTCGATGCGTATAGCATGGCAGCAGAAAGAGGCGTGCGAATTTGATGCGCAAGCGATGCAACCATTTTCCCAAGAGAGGATAGGCGCTGCATATGACTCACTCTGGCCTGTAGCTGCCGTGTTTCCGTCAAATCAGTGATAACGATTAATTGACCTGGTTCATTTTCCAGCGGCGTGATAGATAGCTTTACGCGGCGCCCGTCTACCAATGAAACCTCATGGCCGTCATCAGCGCGAGGCTTGAAAGAGCGCGTAATAATACGTCGCCACACTTCTTCTTCTAAAGGCTCACCGAGCAAGGCTTTAGCCTGTTCATTAGCTTGACGAACAATGCCTTTTCCATCAATAACGATAACGCCTGCTGGCATGACTTGGAGTAAATGCTCTAAGCGACTCGCCTGCAACCGCAATGATTCAACATCGTCGTTGCACGAGGCGCGGTGGTCATCACGAGACATTGCTGTGTCAGCACCATGTAGTGCGTAGGCCGATGCTAAATACTCAGTAGAATGTGGTGTGCTGTCAAAAGCCATATTACCCTCGTCAAATTGCAGACGCTGTTAACTATGACTGTGATAAAGCAGAAGATGTGCCAATTTATCATTGGCTTATTTATCAATTATTTAAGATTGATTTCAAATGAAAAGCGCAACGTCAATTTGCTGACATTACGCCTCTTCAGTGCGCTGAATATCGTACTTTCGCATTTTTTCAACAAGTGTGGTTCTGCGCATACCCAGCTTGTCGGCGGCACGTGCAACCACCCATTCTTGGTTGTCTAGAGCTTGTCGAATTAGATTTACTTCCAGCTCAGAAAGGTATTCTTTTAGGTTTACCCCTTCCTCTGGCAAGGAAGAAGACACCATATTTAAGCTATCACTGCTTGGGTGCTGCGTATCCTCTTCAGGCTCTTGGGCCGCCGCTTCCGCAAACAACTCGTTGAAGGCTTCGCGCTCTAATATTTCTTCAGGATAGTCAGGCTCATAGGCTTGCACATCACCATACTGATACTTTTCAGGTAAGTCTGCGATATCCACAATTTGACCTGGGTAAAGAATAGTCAGTCGTTCAACCAAGTTTGAAAGCTCTCGAACGTTACCGGCCCAATCGTGCTCCATCAAAGATGCAATGGCGTGCTCAGTAAAGCGCACGGCCTCTACGCCATCGCCTTGAATACGACTATTTAACTCTTGCAGCAGCAAAGGTATATCGTCCTTTCGCTGACGAAGCGCTGGGCTATCGATAGGAAAGACATTAAGACGGTAGTACAAGTCTTCGCGAAACTTATCTTCGCTGATCATGGTTTCTAAGTTGCGGTGAGTTGCAGCAATGATGCGTACGTTGCATTGAAGGGGCTTGTTTCCCCCTACTCGCTCATAAGTGCGTTCTTGCAGCACACGTAACAGCTTCACCTGCATTTGAAGCGGCATGTCGCCAATCTCGTCGAGAAACAGCGTGCCGCCTTCTGCTAATTCAAAGCGGCCCTTTCGTGCGCTAATAGCGCCAGTAAACGCTCCCTTTTCATGGCCGAAAAGCTCGCTTTCCAGCAGCTCGCCGGGAATAGCACCGCAGTTTACCGGAATAAAGGGGCCATCTTTTCGCTCAGATAAAAAGTGAACGTTACGTGCCACGACCTCTTTACCGGTACCCGATTCACCAAGTATTAGTACGGTGGCATCGGTAGGCGCGACTTGCTCTACCAAGCGGCGGACAATTTGAATTTGCTCGCTTTTACCGATAAGGCTTCTAAACAATCGCGTTTTGGTGCCCGCAGTGCGAGATAAACTTGGCTTACGGCGAGAATATTCTTGGCAGCGGTGTATTGCTTGCGTTAACACGGGGTAAGTTAACGGTGTTGCTATCACACTCACTAAATTACAACCTGCCGTTGCTTGGCTGTTATTTTCAACTAGCGCAACAAACGGTATGTGTGGAAACTTTTCAACCAGATTGCTTACAATCGGTGACGACGCATGTTCAATAAGAACGGCGTCAGCCCCACTATCTTGTAAATACCGTTCGCAACTAGCAAAGCCGCGTGATTGACACGACTCTCCCATGAAGGTAACGATAGTTTCCAAGTTTTGAATGAGTTCCTGGTTGTCACTAACCAGCAAAATGTTCTTCATCAATTCCCCGAGAACGCTTTGTTATTATTTACAGTTTAGCGTATTTCTAAATTGTAACGGCAAAAGATCGGAGCGCAACCGCTGTTTTGGGAAATGTACCAATAAAAAAAGCAGGTTACCCTGCTTCTTTCGATTAATATCGCCAAATATTAGCGAGAAATTGGTTAGCTCAGTAAAGACAAAACCTGCCCTTCTTGCTGATTGGCTTGCGCCTGTACGGTGAGCGCGGCTTGACCTAATACATCGTTAGATGCTTGCTGAGAGACAGCTTGTGCAAAATCCAAATCTTGAATACGGCTTCTGGCTTCAGCGGTATTAACGTTAGCTTGAGTAAGAGTACGTGCCGCGCTTTCAAAACGGTTTTGCGTTGCGCCTAAGTCACCGCGGGCGCTCCCTATAGTTTCAATTGCGGCATCTGCTGCTTCAAGCGCCTCATTCACACTTGTACCCGCCGTAATATCAATAGAAAGTAGGCCGCCCAACTGGGATGCGATATCTTGTGTATTGATACTGATTGACTGATTTGCATTTGCGCCTGACTGGAAATCTAGCGAACCATTTTCTGACAGCAATGGTTTACCTGCAAAGTTGGTTTGCTCGATAGTTTGAGAGATATTTTCTTGCAGTTGTGTTATTTCAGATTGGATAGCGCGGCGATCGCCACTACTCAATACGCCATTTCCAGACTGAAGCGTAAGTTCGCGAATGCGATTGACGTCGTCATTGATGCTACCTAATCCACCTTCAGCAACCTGCGCCACTGAAATTCCGTCATATACGTTGTTCAATGACTGGCGGTTACCTTCAACTTCAGACGTTAAACGGTCGATAATTTGCTGGGCCGACGCATCATCTAAGGCATTGTTTACCTTTTTTCCAGAAGCCAGTTTCTCAAACAAGTTGTCCTGCTTTTCTTGGATTTGACCAATTAGCGATGTTGAGCTGCTGTTATTGATTTGCATAATTGCGCCCTCTCATTAACACTTCATCCAAATATAGCATAACGCTGTATAACTTCTAATCAACACAAAGTATAAAAGTTCATACTCTCTAAGGTAAAACTATAAACGAGAGGCGCTTTTGAGCCTAAGCCTTTGGCACTTTTCAAATAAACATACTGGTAGTTGAATACCTCTATTTTGTAATTATTTTTGATGAATAATCGTTGTGGCCTAATGGTTTATGGCATTGTTGCCGACACATGATATATTTAAACGATAATCATAAAAATCGTGGGTGATCTATGTTTGACGGTAAGTCTATATTGATAACAGGTGGTACAGGTTCATTCGGTCATAAATACACCGAAAACTTGTTGTCACGCTACAACCCCAAGCGCTTAATCATTTATTCGCGTGATGAACTCAAACAGTTCGAAATGCAGCAGAAGTTTAACGCTCCATGCATGCGCTATTTCATAGGCGATGTTCGTGACAAAGACCGCCTTACCAGAGCAATGCAGGGTGTTGACTACGTTATTCATGCAGCCGCTATGAAACAAGTCCCTGCTGCTGAATATAATCCCACTGAATGTATCCGCACTAATATTGATGGTGCTGAGAATGTTATTAACGCAGCTATTGATAATTCGGTAAGCAAAGTCATTGCCTTGTCGACAGACAAAGCGGCTAATCCTGTAAACCTATACGGCGCTACTAAACTTGCCTCCGACAAGCTATTTGTAGCGGCAAATAATATGGTGGGCTCAGGAAAACCTCGATTTTCGGTAGTGAGATATGGAAATGTAGTAGGCTCCCGTGGCTCGGTTGTTCCTTTTTTCAAAAAGCTCATTGCAGAGGGTACAGACCATATTCCTGTTACGCATACAGATATGACCCGCTTTTGGATAACCCTTCAACAGGGCGTAGACTTTGTTCTAAAGAATTTCGAGCGGATGCTTGGCGGAGAAATATTCGTTCCTAAAATACCTTCAATTAGAATTACTGATTTGGCCGAAGCTATGGCACCAGGCGTGCCAATAAAAATTGTGGGCATTCGACCAGGTGAAAAGCTTCACGAAATGATGTGCCCTGGCGACATGGCTTTTCATACTTTTGAGTATGATGACCACTTCGTGATTGCGCCAGCTATTAAATTTTTCAATAGAAGTAACGACTTCAAAACTAACGCTCTCGGTGAAAAGGGAAATTCAGTAGTTGATGGCTTTGAATACGTGTCAGACACAAACTCTCATTTTCTTACGGTAGATGAAATTTTGACGTTTGATCAGGAAGATAAGTGATGATTCCTTACGGCAAACAGCATATAGATGATGAAGATATCAAAGCGGTTGTTGAAACACTAATATCTGATTGGCTTACCCAAGGCCCCAAAGTTCCTCTGTTCGAAGATGCGATGTCTAAATACTGCGGAGCGAGATATGCTGTCGCGGTGAATAGCGCTACGTCAGCGTTACATTTGGCTTGCCTAGCACTATCGGTGGGAGAAGGGGATCGAGTTTGGACATCCCCAAACTCCTTTGTAGCCTCGTCAAACTGCGCTCTTTACTGCAATGCTATCGTTGATTTTGTAGACATTGATATTGAAACCGGCAACATGAGTATCACCGCGCTAGAAAACAAGTTGAGAAAGGCAAAAGAAACAAACACGTTACCAAAAGTCTTAATTCCCGTGCATTTTGCAGGGCAATCGTGTGATATGGAGAGTATAGCGACTCTCGCATCGCATTATGGGTTTCGAGTCATTGAAGATGCATCTCATGCCGTGGGGGCAAAGTATAAAAGTAGTTTTGTAGGAAATTGTCAATACTCCGACATTTGCGTTTTTAGTTTTCATCCAGTAAAGATAATAACCACTATGGAAGGTGGAATGGCAATGACGAATGATCCAGCACTAGCAGAATCAATGCGGATGGGCAGGAGCCATGGTGTCACTAATGCTAAAGAGTTAATGACGGAACCTTCTCATGGTCCTTGGTATTATCAACAAGTTAGTCTTGGTTATAATTACAGGATGAACGATATTGAAGGAGCGTTAGGGGTTAGCCAAGTCAAAAAGCTCTCAGTATTTATAGAGAAGCGGAATGCTCTCGCTAAAAAGTACGATGAGCTAATCAAGTCTTACCCGCGAATTTGTCCACTAATGGTCAGTGACCAAAGCTACTCTAGCTATCATCTTTATGTCGTTCGTATATTCGATATGAGTCAGGGACAAAAAAAGACACTTATTGAGCGTCTTAGAAACGCAGGAATCTTTGCACACTTGCACTACATTCCCATTCATACTCAGCCATATTATCAGGCATTAGGATTTAACGCTGGAGACTTTCCTAACACAGAGCAATATTACCAACAGGCAATCACCTTACCCATTTTTCCAGATTTAGCATCTTCACAAATTGAGTTTATTGTCGACAAACTATCCACATTGCTTGACGAACTCGACGAATAATTTTGGCATTATAACTTTGATACCCAAGTGTGTGAATGTCTGAGATGTCTTTTGAAAGTGAATATCCAAAAAAATGAATATCGCTATAATTCCCGCTAGAGGCGGAAGCAAACGCATTCCAAGGAAAAATATTACTCGCTTTTGCGGAAAACCAATTATTGCTTACTCAATTGAAGCTGCAATAAACAGCAAGTTAATAGATAAAGTTATCGTCTCTACTGATGATCATGAAATCGCAAACGTTGCTATTGAATATGGAGCCGAAATTCCCTTTATGCGAGATAAATCCCTCGCTGATGATATGACAGGTACCACTCCAGTTATCCGCTCTGCGCTAAGTGATTACATAGCCCTCAAAAATAACGTTAAATACTGTTTATGCCTTTATGCTACCGCGCCTTTTGTCACAGCGCAGCTAATAGATCAATCGGTTGAGTTACTGCAACAAACAAAAGCCGATTACGTATTTACTGCCCATCGGTTTTCCTTTCCAATACAAAGAGCCTTATTAGAGGACGAAAGCGGTAATATTCGGCCCTATAGTGCTATAGATATCAACAAGCGCTCTCAGGATTTACCACATGCATACCATGATGCGGGGCAACTTTATGCTGCGCAAGCATCGACGTGGTTAGACACGTCCAAACCAATATTTTCTGAATACTCACGAATGTTAAAGCTTCCTTCCTATCTAGTTCAAGATATTGATACATTCGAGGACTGGAAGCGTGCAGAAGTGATGTTCAGAATACTGAAAGAAATGGGAGAGCGCTAATCTTAAAAATTGCTTTTAGAGTGGACGCAAACTCAGAAATAGGCACGGGTCATGTTATGCGATGCCTCACATTAGCTAAGGGCATTCAAAATATGTTAGACGCGTCCGACATTCTCCATAGTATCACTTTTGTAAACTCTCAAGAATCGACCCTATTACAAGAGCGTTATGGTCCGTGTAACCTCAACCATGAAGTTGTGAAACAAATTGATAGCAATGTTGAGCATGTGGACGCTGACTTATGGATAGTTGATCATTATCAACTAGATGAAACATTCGAACAAAAACTTTCGTTAACTGGCGCGAAAGTGATGGTTATCGATGACTTAGCAAACCGCCCTCACTATTGTGATTTACTGCTGGATGTCAACTTTTCCGATAGAGTTAATCGATACGAAACTTTAGTTCCACCTAAATGTAAAATGCTGCTCGGCCCAGAGTACGCATTATTGCGACAGGAGTTTTATGAACAACCAACCGTTGATTTTATCAAGCGTGATCCAGTACGAGTGCTAGTTTGTTTCGGCGGCAGTGACCCCGCTAACATGACATCTTTAACACTTGACTCTATCGCTTCGATTAAAGATGTTCAATTACAGGTCGATATCGTAATTGGAAGCGGCCATCAAACGAAAAGAGTCGTGATAGAAAAAGTTAATCAAATAACACAGATTACTGAGCACAACATACGCTTACATATAGATAGCGACCAAATAGCGAAGCTTATGCAAAAAGCGTCGCTGATGGTTGGTGCGGGTGGTTCAATGCACTGGGAACGCTGCATCTCAATGCTCCCTGCTCTCGTTGTATGCGTGGCAGAAAACCAAGTTGAAACGACGCGATGCTTATCAAAAGAAAACGTATGTAGATACCTCGGATTTTGGGATCAAGTTTCTGTAACGGACCTTGCAAGAGCTCTTGTATTTTTACTACAATCGCCGAGTACATTACAGGCTATGTCTGAATGCGCTGGTAGTATAGTTCCTCGACACTGCGGAACTCCTTGCGTGACCAAACACGTTTTATCATTACTAAAGCCTTTACCTTTACAGCAAGCATGAGAGAAAGAAAGTGAACACCATAAAGATTGGACCATTTAGCATAGGTAAAGATGAGCCTCCGTTTATTATTGCTGAGTTATCAGGTAACCATAATCAAAGTTTAACACTGGCTTTAGAAATGGTAGACGCTGCCGCCGACGCCGGCGTTCGTGCTCTTAAACTACAAACCTATACCGCCGACACTATGACTATCGACATTAAGAGTGGTGAGTTTTTTATCGATGACAAACAAAGCCTTTGGCAGGGCCGCTCGCTCTATGAGTTGTACGAAAAAGCACATACTCCTTGGGAATGGCATAAAGCGATATTTGAAAGGGCGAAAGAAAGAGGTATGGTTGCATTTAGCACGCCGTTCGATGCAACCTCAGTTGACTTTTTAGAAACGCTCGACGTTCCATGCTACAAAATTGCATCATTTGAAAACACTGATCATGAATTAATTGCTAAGGTCGCTAAAACCGGTAAACCGGTAATATTATCTACCGGCATGGCAAGCCTTGCTGAGATAGCCGAGGCTGTAGAGATACTTGAGCAGAACAATTGTCAGGAGTATGTTCTTCTTAAATGCACCAGCCAGTACCCTGCAGACCCAGTAAACGCAAACTTAGCAACACTCCCGCACCTGCAGCAATTGTTTAACTGCCAGGTAGGAATATCAGACCATACCACAGGTATTGGTACCGCAGTTGCTGCAACCGCTCTCGGTGCAACCGTTATCGAGAAGCATTTTGTAATAGACAGAAATGCTGGCGGTGTAGACGCAGCATTTTCCCTAGAAGCGGATGAATTTGCTCTTTTAGTCAACGAAACAAAGCGTGCACGCGTGGCTATTGGCAAAATTTCATACGGATGCACAGAATCAGAAATAAACTCGCGTAAACTTAGGCGCAGCCTCTACATTGTAAAAGATGTCGCGGAAGGGGATATACTCACCCGAGAGAACGTTCGAGCAATTCGCCCAGGTCTTGGCCTGCCAGTAAAACACCTAAAACATATTCTTGGGAAGCAGGTGTGTAGATCAGTAAAGAGAGGCAGCCCTCTTTCATGGAACATTATCCGATAGTGCATTATTGGGATGGAAGATACACATGTTAACACGTTTAGTAACACGCGAAGATGCAGAGTACCTCTTTAAGTGGCGCAACGATCCGCACACAATTGCCATGTCATTAAACTCGATGCCGGTCACCTGGAATGAGCATATTAACTGGCTCCAACATGCCCTTAATGATGAGAGAAAACTGCTTATTTTGTGTTACTTGAAAAATTCAGCCCCTGTTGGATTTGTTCGTTTTGATGTGCATTACCACTATGCAGAAGTATCGATCAACCTTAATCCACGTTGCAGAGGAAAGGGGTTTGCTAAAAGATGCCTAACGGCAGCGTTAGAGAGATTTAAAAAAGAGTTTCAAAGTTCTACGTTGATAAAAGCGCGTATAAAAGTTGAAAACGAAGCTAGTAAGCGACTGTTCACTGGCGTCGGAGTTTTTATATCTGAGGACACAAAATGACATCGCATTTTTCACGCTGGACCTCTCTGCATATTCAAAGATCTAAAAATCAAAAAACTGCTAAGTTTGTATTACATCCGAGTAGCCAAAACTAAGATTTTCTCTACTACACAGAAGAGTGTATTACTTTTCTAAAAGAAACCACGTTATGTCGTCTTGTGGCGCCCAGTTGTCACGTTTATACAGAAAACCATAGTCGACAAGTTTCATACCGTAACGATCAATAAGGTCGCCTGCAAAGTCTCGCTTAAATAGCTTGTCCTGTTCTCCCCGATAGGTAATTACAGTAGGGTCAGGACTATAATATTCAGCAACTAACACATAACGGCCTGAGTTTGTTACGAGATTTTCATAAACATTATCTAAATACTTCGGGTTTATGTGAATTAATACACCGGCGGTGAACGTAAGGTCACACATCTCAGTGTTTATCTTATCTAAAATTGATCCTTCATGTATTGACGCAACTTGGTATTCCCTAGCCCGTTGTACCGCCTTGGAGTTTATTTCATAACCAATTAACTTCATTTTTGGGCTAAGTTTACTCAATGCAACTAAGTTAAGACCTATATTACATCCCAACTCTAACGCTGAATTAACACTATTTGCTGAACGCAACATTTGAGACCATAAAGCTACTTTCGAAAATTGCAGACTTTCTGAATCATTCCTCTTTATATACTCGTCGCCAAACTGACCTGCCCAAAAATTTTCTTGTGTTGTTTTAAAGTTCAAGTCAAGCTCCTTAAATAAAATTTGCCGTTATTTATTGGCATTAAATTAGTGCTTATCGATTTGAAAAGACGTTTACAATGCAAGCGTTAAATTTTCTTCTCTCAAGCACGGCAAAAACCTAAACCTTTCATCGAGTTCAGTAATCATTTCGCCATTAGAAAAACACTTACTAGAAAACACATTGTAGTAATGAGATTCATAAATATTAAATTGAGACAAAAAGTCTAGCTCAGTTAAATGGCTTGATGATTCAGAAAGCGAAAGATTTTTAACAAGCTTGGGCAAGATGACTTTTGCCTCACCCTTACATTGAGCAGCAATTATAGCTATGAAAAATGCATAGGTTTCTTTGTTGACGAAGAGATCAAATTCGCACTTATCACCATAAAAATAAGTTGGCAGATAGATGAGTAAATTAGACGTTTTTTCAGACAGAAGGAAGTTTAGCTCTTCTTTACTCTCGACGATAAAAACCAAAGATTCATTATTTTTTTTATTATACGTTTTATCTTTATCGTAAATTTCAATACGCAACACTTTTTCGGCATTATAGTAGTCTATATCGTCTATGGTCAAAATTTTTGTCGCACGCTTAAATGAATCGCAAGCGCTTTCACAACTCACTCTCACACGTTGTTCTACAAAGTGTTCTTTACAACAGATTTGGATACGTTCTAGAGGGCTCCATGTAATAAAATCTAACTCATATGGATTTTCCTTCATGCTCTCACTTATATCGCTTAAGAAAATGTTCCACTCATCTCGTATTTCATTAAGAAGTTTCAAACATTCGTTTTCATCAGATATATTTAGGGCTTTGCTAAGTACAGTGTTAATATAATTTACTGAACCGTGAAGATAATAAATGACTACGGGTTTGTTGTCCCTAAAAAAGTCTATTATCAATTTTCTATTGTCGGCAATCAGTGATTCAGCCTGAGATATCGACTTGATTGTTTTACTTGCCTGCTTTTTAAGAAGGTTAATTCCCAAAAGTAAATCACTATTTTTAATTTGATTTTCAAAATGTTCACTAAATACGTTTCTAGCAAGTTTTTGATGGGCACTCTCCTCCAGCCATTCTTTAACTTGGCTCTTTTTTTCGCTGTCAGATTGTATCAATATATTCTCTGGCTGTAGCGGACGAGCAAACTTAATCTTTGCACCGTCATTTAGATTGTACACATCTACATCACGACTCGCTTTTTCAAGAGCTAACTCGATAATAGACCTCGACATTTTAAATTCATACTTAGTGTTTACAAATGGTCTCAGGTTACCTTCTACCACAAGCGAAGTGTTATAAGCTTTCGAGTAATCAACAAACTCTTTCCCATCTTCTAAATAATAGCCAGATTGCACCGAGTGGTGATGTTTAATATCAATAAACCCAAGATCAACTCCAAATAAATATATTTGTTTAAAGCCAATTTCTACAGCAAAATCTATTGCAAAATTACTAACTGTTGGGTAAGAGTACTTTAAAGATACAAAACTGAGCTCTTTGAAAATAGATTCAACTATAAGTGTAGCGGGCTCTCCTGATCTTAAAGAAAGAAAAGCGTTTTTGTACATGGAAATCACGTCAGGATGAACGCCATTACCGCTGATAAGATTAATCTTCTTCAAATATTCTTTATCATCAATTCTTACCAGCCAATCATAAGGCGATCTATTAATTTCCAAGTCAACATGGTAGTCAGGCACGATATTATTTTTATGCAAAACTTGTAAAGCCGTACCACAACTGATTACTATTGCTTTTGAGTGTTCTTCCTTCAGTACAGGCAGGAGGTTATCCAAAGAAGGGCCATTTCCAACGACAAAAACTGGTACATCATTTAGGTATTGTGATTTTTTGCTATTCTTTAATAAGTATTTAACATTATTTTCTACAGCCCATTTTGTATGAGAAATTATATATCTCGAATTGTCAAAATTATCACTTAAGCCAACAACAAGTCTGATTTCTTCACGCAAATTATTAAGGACAGGTTCTAAAATATCGTTGTCATAGCTTTTGAACAAAAACATATTTGCAAGTGTGTGCTTGCCTACTCTATCAAATTGAGTAAGGAGATCTTTTACTAAATTTGAACCGTCATCACCAATATTTAGATATAAACTCCCCTCGCTCACATCGACTGTTTTTAAGATTGCACCCCAGTCTATAGAGAACAAAGAAGCGTAAAAAAAATCGCGATTTGGCTCATATATGAATAACTTATCAATATCATGATTATTTATCAGGCTTTCTAGTTGATATCCTGCCCCGAGTCCAAAAATAAGCAGTGATTTAATATGGCTAGTTAAATTAGAACTTTCTGTAGCATAGCTATTTGTTATATTTTGTACTCTTACAGCTGTTCGATAATGAAAATGAGGGTATAGCTTGCCGCCGCTATAATTCAAAACTAATTCGTCTCTACTGGGGTTCTCCTTAAACATCGTGTATAAGTTTTCACACTCTTCCTTAACATCATCATTAAGTAGGAAAGTTTTATATCTAATGTTTATGAGGTTAACTTCTCCTGAAGAATTAGCCATTGGCTCCCAATTTTTAGCTTTATAGTTGGAAAACTCATTTGCTATTTCAGGGAAGTAACTTTCAAATGCTTCTAAAGTTTTTTTTAAATAATCCGTAATTTAAGTTTTTAGAACTCCAATTTTTACCTGTGATGACTGGGGGCCATTTAATAATATAATTTTCAAAGCTTCTTTTATTGAGTGACTCTCTCAAATCTTGGCGTATTTCCCAATTATTTGAGCGAAGCTCGTCTCTTATATCGTCAAAATCATGGCAGTAATAATGAAAGTAAATAAATAGAGAAGATATACCAAAAGTTCCGTGTAGCTCACATAAATCACTAAATAGTGACTTTCCGTTATTAGGAACTTGAAAATAAAGTGACACCTTCTTTTTTTGAGCCAAATCGAAAATCTTCGGCCAAACGCCTGCGTAAAGTGAACAAACCAAAAAATCAACATTAGGCTCATAAATTACAACATGCTTTACTTCTGTCGAACGTATCAATTCAAAAAGGTGTAAACCTAACCCGATACCAAATACCACTAGTGCCTTGTCATCTGAAATCTTTGAATTATCTTCTGTAGTTTTTAGAGTAAGCTTCTGCGGTGAATTTAAGTATTGTTGAACATGCCGAAAAACTGTGCTATTCACATCCTTACCGTAAAAGACATTTCCTGAGTTCGTCTCTACAATATCAAGTTCACCATCTTTGTTAGCGAAGATGGAGTTGTGTAAAAGTGATTCTGTTTTTAATAGGCGATACACACTTGGTACTGAGCGCTGAAAACACTTTAGGCTTCTTGTATAACTCCTCGATATGAAAGGAAGTATCGCTTCTTCCGTTTCTAACTGCACCTGTTCATTTTCAATAAATAACTGAATGGCTTTACGCATTATTTTTTGTATCTCTTTATAGCGTTGTCGGCTCTCTTAAGCTTTATTACCTGACTTTTTGCTTCTTGGTGCAACTTAGATATATCCAATTCCAAACGCTTGTTTTTCTCCATCTCTAAAGTAACAAAAGGTTTTCTCTGCTTACCGCTTAGTCTATTAATTTCTCTTATAATTAATTTATGCCTCAAAACCATAAGAAAATAGAGAGATTCTGTGTTGCTATCTTGGGACTGGAGTTCTGCATTTATCTTGTCGTTAATCAAACGCAAAAATGTAGGCGTCAGAGAATGAGTAAGAGATGTTATACTCTTATCATTCATTTGAAACTGTCACACTCTTTTTTTCATAGGCCTCTGACTTGGCTGATTCTGGAATAGACACCCATGCATCTCTAATTGGGCTCAATAAACCATAAGCCTCATCCAGTTTGGCTGTATCGTTGTTGAAATGACCTTCATTTATAATATCAACAATATAATTGTAAAGTGCGAATAAGTTTTCGGCCACCTCTCCACCAACTTTCATATCCAACGTGTCCCTTAGATAAATTAGGATTGACGTAGCTTTTGTTACAAACTTAGCCTTATCAACAAAGTCTTTGCGATCAATAGCTCCCTTAGCATAGGCGATTCTATCCATAGCTCCTTGTATCAATAACAAAGTTAGTTTATGTGGGTCAGCTGTCGATACATCTTGTTTTACACTCGTTTTTTGATAGGCTTTAATTCCACGCAATGACATTATATACGGACCTCTTTTATAGTAGCGCAGCGAACAAGGCTGAACCAGTTTGATTGAGCTGAGCTATCGTTCTATCTAAATTTACGTATTTGGCTCGAACAGTTTCTTCAAAGCTTGCCATTCGTAATTCGAGTGCCTCTTTTGCATCGTCAACGCTATCTTTCTCATCGCGCGCACTGCGCTCTCTTAAACTGATCAAGCCGCTTGAAGAGGAGTACTGTTCAACTAAATCGTATAGCCTAACAGCGATACCACTCGATTCGTTATTAAAAAGTGTCGATATATCGTCAAAATTGTTTTCAAGCGCGTCGTCCAATCTTGACTGACCCGTCCCTAAACCAAAGTCTTTTGAGCCAATTTCAAGTCTCCCATCTTCATTTAGTTCAATACCTAGCTCAAATAAGCTACTAACAGCAGAATTTTGAACTTCTTCACCTACAATGGTTGAAACTCCCAGCTGCAAACCCCGCAACAAGGAGTCACCCGCTAGAGGACCGTCATTATCCTCATCTGTCGCACCATAGCTAGAGAGTTTTTCAATCTCATCTACCAAAGAATTGTAGCTTTCTATAAAGTTCTTGATGTCTTCTTCAACACCTTCCTTATCAAACCCAACTGTCAATCGTGTGGCTAATTGTTCACCACTACTATCTTTTGGAGATACTTCATTGACCGTAAACGATACGTTTTGAATTGTGTTGGTAAACTCATTGCTTGAACTCTGCACTTCAATTCCGTCGACAATAGCAATAGCATTCCGAGCGCTTTGAATGTTTGTGGTATCAATACTTGTTGTACCACCTGTTGTCGACAATCTATCTAAATCAGTATTTCCATTGTCATTCGTTATAACCAAATCATTCCCCTGACCAACTTTGTCTGACGAAATCACTAGTCGAGGGCCATCATTTGTACCAGTTTCTATAATATTTGCAGTTACTCCGAAGTTTTCAGCTGAGTCGTTGATTAACTCTCTTAAATCAGCGAGTGTAGTAGAGTCGTCGACTTCAACTGTAAAAGTGTTGTCCGAGCCGACACTAAACGTTAGGGAGCCAGTACCTGAGGATAACAACGGGTCTGTGCTAGATGAAAAAGCACCTGGGTCGGTCGTAATTCTGCTTCCAGAAGCAAGTTGCTGGACTGTTATATCGTAGGAACCACGCAGCGCAGAATTTGAAGCGTCTGCGGTCAATACATCGTCATCTTCTGAGGGGTTAATGACTGTCGTTTCTCGACTGTTTAGATTGCTACCATCTCTAAGAGTATCGACAGCGTCTTGAAAATCTGACACCTTCGACTTTATTGTACCTAAGGCAGATATCTCAGCATCAACAGCTTTTTCTCTTGCATTAAGACGAGCCTCTTTAGGTTGTCTCTCTGCAGATATAAGTTGCCGCACCAAATCGTCAAGCGCTAGACCTGAACCAACCCCAAGAGAACTTATTGACATAACTCACCCCAAATTAAACTTGATTATCTATAAAAACACCGACACTACTACCTATATCCTGTTGCAAATCCTGAATGCGCTCGGCTAATGCTAATACATCTTCCGACGGTATTTGCCTGATTACATCACCAGAATTAGCATCCAACACAGTTACAACTGACCTGTCAGTGTTTTCATCAACTGAAAAAGTTAAGTTTCTATTCTGCACCAGCAAGAAAGATTCCATCACTGAAATCGCTTCTTTTAATGGCTCATCAGTTGACTGATCATTTCTTTTATCGGACTGTCTTTGAATTACTTGAGTTAAATTGTCGAAACCGACAGCTAAACTTTTGTTTCCAGATGAAACCACTTCCCCTCTTTCAGCGAGAGCAGGTTTTGCATTTGTGACAGCTATTTCATCACGCTCTGCATTTTGAAATTTTTCCGGTTGGACGAGAGTTGAAGTTGACGCTATTCCTTGGGCAAGTTGAATATTTGGGATGTCCACATTTCACCTCCTAAAATAAACGATCGGAAGCGTACTTTTAAGTTCGCTCCCGATAGGCTTATATTCTATATTGGAATATAGAATAATTATCCAAGTAAAGAAAGGGCTGCTTGAGGTCTCTGATTAGCCTGACTCAAAACAGAAAGCGACGCTTGCTGTATAATCTGGTTTCTCGTTAAATTTGCAGTCTCTGCTGCGAAATCTGTATCACGAATTTGAGCACGAGCTGCAGAAACGTTTTCAGAAATGCTGCCTAGATTTCGTATAGTTGCTTGGAATCTATTTTGAGTTGCACCTAATTCAGCTCGAGTGGATCCAATGGTAGATATAGCCGCATCTACTTGTGCCATTAGTTGCGAAGCTGCTCCTGCACTGAGCACCGTTCCGCCTACTGACAAACCGGCTGCGCCAAATCCCCCCGTGTTGGCAATAGAAATATCGATTGTCTGGTCTTCATTAGCCCCGACTAAAAACTTCGCACTAAAACTTCCGCTCAGGATGGTTAAACCACCGAATTCAGTATCAGAACCTATTCGCGACATTTCTTCCTTAAGAGCAGTCACTTCCTCATTCAACGCTACTCTGTCTGCGGTATTATTGATGCCATTCTGCGCTTGGACTGCTAAAGAGCGGATACGTTGCAAAGCGTTAGTAGTTTCTTGTAATGCCCCTTCAGCGGTTTGTGCAACTGAGATACCATCGTTTGCGTTACGACTAGCTTGGTCAAGGCCCTGAATTTGCGACGTTAATCGATTCGAAATTTGTAAGCCCGCAGCATCATCGGACGCACTGTTAATGCGGAAACCTGATGAAAGCCGTTCAAACGAAGTACTTAACGAATTACTCACGTCAAAAAGCTGACGCTGAGCGTTTAATGATGATGCATTGGTATTAACAAATAAAGACATAAATTACCTCCTGGGAGCCGATATCGTTATTAACGAAAGCGTCTCTTAGACTCTAAGCTGCTCAGGTCACTACTCCCTCACAACTCCTCATAAAAATTAAAATTCCCCTCAGCTAGGTTATCGACACTAAGCTTTACATCTTTAGCTTTTTTTTAAAATTTTTTCTCATTAAACATAACATTCTGATTTCATGAATAAAAAACTTCAGTTAATGCAATAACAACGTAAACTACAAATAAATTAGTTATTAATATGAAAGTTAAATGATAAAAAAGACCTACTACATCTTTGAAAACATTCGTGCTTAATTATTTTGTTTTTACGAAAAAGATGAAGCTTGAGCAATCCTTGGCACACTTATAGCATGGAAGTAATCGAGACCATTTTTGCTCTAGCGCAAAATGCCCCAGGTATATCGGTTGGAAAATAAAAAAACCGAGACGTAATGCCTCGGCCAAATTGCTCTAGTTAGGAGTTCGAGCAAATACTCGTCTTGTCGCCTAGCGTACTTAGATTAGAATGAACTGGCCTCTCAACCGTAACTTCTTGATCGAAACCGCTTGGCGTCTTCGTTTATTGGCGGCCATAACGGCCGCCTTTCTATATTTATTAAATTTTAATAAGCTTAGCCACCCAGAAGTGACAGTGCAGCTTGGGGACGCTGATTCGCCTGAGAAAGCACCGTCGTTGTAGCTTGTTGTAAGATCTGATTTCGAGTTAACTCGGCAGTCTCAGCAGCAAAATCAGTATCGCGAATTCGAGACCTAGCGGCGGAAACATTTTCCGCAATGTTGGCAAGGTTTCTAATCGTTGACTGAAACCTATTTTGAACAGCACCTAACTCAGCTCTTGTAGAGCCAATGGTTGATATTGCAGCGTCAACCTGGGTCATCAGAGCAGAGGCTGCTCCGGCACTAAGAACGTCTCCACCAACCGAGAGGCCAGCTGCTCCAAATCCGTTAGTGTTAGCAATAGATACTTCTATTGTTTGATTTTCATTAGCACCCACTAGAAATTTCGCTGTAAAGCTGCCACTTAGAACTGTTAATCCACCAAACTCAGTGTCTGTACCGATACGCGAGAGCTCTTCTTTAAGTGCTGTAACCTCCTGATTTAAGGCTACTCTGTCTGCCGTACTATTAATACCATTCTGAGCTTGGATAGCTAGAGTGCGAATCCGTTGTAGAGCATTGGTACTCTCTTGTAGTGCGCCTTCTGCGGTCTGTGCTAAAGAGATACCATCATTTGCATTTCTTTGGGCCTGTTCTAGGCCCTGCACTTGAGATGTCAATCTATCCGAAATTTGAAGACCTGCGGCATCATCTGCAGCACTGTTGATCCTAAATCCAGAAGATAACCTTTCAAACGCAGTACTTAAGTTGTTACCAGTTGTAAATAACTGACGCTGTGCATTTAGTGAAGATACGTTGGTGTTTACAAATAAACTCATTTCTCTCTCCTAACTAGGTTAAATATTAGCACTGTTATTTTTCTTATCGTGCTTTTTAATTTTGGTATGGTATCTGCTTCAATTTAGAAGTCGGATTGTCCGACGTTCTGTTGGCACACTACCAATGGAATTTGCTTAATTAGAGAAGTTACTTCTCTTTGCTGGTCGGTGGGTTTGGTGTTCCAGAACCTCAAACCTCTCACTACCTCCTGGCTCTATTCTCGCCGTTCAGCAGCTCCCCCCCATCTATCAGCAAACTCAACCTTTTATCGACCTTTACTTGAAATTACTTTAGTATTTTTCTAAAAACTTTTTGTTTATTTAAAGCACTGTATTCATTAATTTTTAAATTCAGAAACTTGAATGAAAACTGTGCTATTAACGCTTTTAAACATCAACTTTAGAAGCGTAGGGGATAAAAATATTGTTTATCTCCCCTTTGTATTAGTTATCGTCAAAGAGCGATTTTTACTTTAGATGTTTTTTCAAATTTTTAGATAAAAAAGAAAATAAATAAAAAAACAGCTATAATTCATAGTGTTAGGGCTATGGATTAAAGACACAAATATTTGTGTAGGTGGGCTTTATAACAATTAAGTGACTGGGGTATAGAAAAAGCTGGCCTTTAAAAGACCAGCTTTAAACGCACATGAACAAGAACACTACCTCCTGACTTCACGTTAATTACGATTATCCTAAGAGCTGTAATGCAGCCTGTGGACGCTGATTAGCCTGTGATAACACAGTAGTACTTGCCTGCTGAATTATTTGATTACGCGTCAGGTTAGCAGTTTCAGCGGCAAAGTCGGTATCTCTAATTTGAGCTCTAGCAGAAGACACGTTTTCAGAGATATTACCCAAGTTTCGTATTGTAGATTGGAATCGGTTTTGGATAGCACCGAGCTCAGCGCGGGACGCACCTATAGTAGATATTGCAGCATCCACTTGTGCCATTAGTTGTGATGCTGCACCAGCACTTAAAACAGTTCCCCCTACTGACAAACCAGCAGCACCAAAACCACCAGTATTTGCAATCGACACATCAATAGTCTGATCTTCATTGGCCCCGACCAAGAACTTCGCACTAAAACTACCGCTTAGTATTGTTAATCCACCGAATTCTGTATCTGTACCAATACGTGACATCTCTTCTTTAAGAGCGGTAACTTCTTCATTCAACGCCACTCGGTCAGCAGTAGTATTGATACCGTTTTGCGCTTGAACTGCAAGTGTACGAATCCTTTGTAGAGCGTTTGTCGTTTCTTGAAGTGCACCTTCTGCGGTTTGTGCTAATGAAATGCCGTCATTGGCGTTTCTGACAGCTTGGTCCAACCCTTGGATCTGTGAAGTTAGCCTGTCTGATATCTGAAGTCCTGCTGCATCATCAGACGCGCTGTTAATTCTGAAACCAGAAGAAAGTCTCTCAAATGAAGTACTTAGTGAATTACCTACATCAAATAGCTGACGCTGGGCATTCAGTGACGATACGTTGGTATTGACAAATAAAGACATGTTGTCTCTCCTACATTTTAATCCAGCGACGGCTGGCAATCGGACTAACCGAAATTTTTGTTTTAGTAGTCATCAAGACCTGAGGGGTAATTGATGAACTGGCTCTCTCAGAAACTGTATCGACATCATTTAGAATCCCTTTAGAAAAAATTACGATTTTTGCCGATAGGCGGTAAGATATTGCCGTAGAGTGACAGTAAGACACGACATAACTGGTGGATTTTTAATGGAGATTTCGCGTGAAAAATAGTTTGATGCTGTTCAACATAAAGCGCATATCCAAGCCTGCAGCCCATTGCGCTTTCACTGATTTAATTGAAAATCCGTTCGACAAAAGTCGTAAAACCTTGATGTGCTGTTACCGACAAGCTACCGACCATGTCAGTACTGACGGAGTCGTTATTGTATTAACTCTTGATAAAGCTTCGTTTCAAGTTCGCAACAGAATAATTATTAGAGAGAATAATGCAGACCTACGAGATCCGAAGTTCTCATACGATGGCTCTCGTCTCATGCTTACCACCTATGCAAAATCCTTCCTTGATAATAGAAAAGTGGTCACGAAAATGGTGACTTATTTCTCAACCACCGGCCATTCTTGGTCTGCAGGGAATAGTCACGGTAGAAGCGGTTGGTGGCTGTGGAACAGTACTTTCTATAACTCAGAAGCTTATGGCTTTGCGTACAATCGACGAGCGAACTCAGTTTCGCTCTATAAAGGTGATCCAACGCGTTCAATGCATGTTCACAAGGAAGAGGCTTTTTGTTTGGACAAACAAGGTAAAGGTTACCCCAATGAAAGCACAATCTTGTTTGATGATGACGGAAATGCCTCGGTATTTTTAAGACGAGATGCCGATACTTTCAGTGCACAATTTGGTACATCAAAACCGCCTTATACCAAATGGAACTGGCATGATTTGAGTATCTATATTGGTGGTCCCGCCGCTGTGGCTCTAAATGAAAAACGATATATCGTCGCAGGACGACATATAGATTGGGGTTCACATCAATTTACTACCAAGGTTTGGCTATTTGATAGCAAGACCAAAACACTTTCTGAACTACAAACGCTGCCAAGCGGTGGAGACACTAGCTACCCAGGCTTGGTAATCGAAGGCGACAACCTTTATATTTCCTACTACTCAAGCCATATCGACAATGAAGCGAGAGTATACATGGCGTACCTGACAGGCGTTAATGACTTGATAAATTATGACCGCTAAACAAAGTCGAATAGCGATAAGTTAGCTACTTTAGGAAAAGTAGCTAATGCAGCACTCAATGCCGTTTCCTGTTTTGCAAACTCAGTAGATGCTTCAGCATAGTCGACATCCTGAATGGACGAACGCTGCGCTTTCGCTGCGATTTCCATATCTAAGTTACTTTCATAGGTACTTTCTGCGATGTTCAATCGACTACCAATAGAAGCCCGCTCCAAAGAAAGCTTCTCAAGCCCGTTATCTAATCCTACTAATGCATCAGCTATCGACTCTTGAAGCGCTGAATTATCAATAGTGGAATCCATTAGAATGGTTTGGATTTCGTGGATTGACTGCGCCATACTTTTTTTCTCAGGAGCATCAAATGATAAATCGATGCTATCACCAGGCGCTGCTGTAGCATCAAACTCCATACCTTTAATAGTAAGAGGCTGACCTGAGGTATAAGAAACAGAATCGACAACTGCTCCAGTGCCTTGATTGACAAGCTCCGCTTGCCCGGTAGCAAGAAAGTTTATTCGGTAATCGTTATTCGCCGCATTAACCGGGTCGTAATTTTTGTCAAAAAAGGTATCAAATGTTCCTTGCTGCTTAACCGCAGCTGTATTTATCGTAGCGCCAGTAGTGCCATCAACAGAAAATTTAAATCGAGATAGCACGTTTTCAAAAACTTCATATCCGTTACTGGTTGATTGAACCTTTGAACTATTAGATAGCTGAACAAAGCTCACACCTGGGTCACCTGCAAATGTTATGGCATTCCCACCCGCTGCTGGATTGTATTCAAACGCCTGGTTTCCAGACTGAAAGCCTGCATACAAATAATTGCCGTCTGCATCTTGAGTGTTCATAAGATCAAACACTTCAAGTTTGATTTGCTCTAGTTCAGCGCCAATTGCGCGCTTGTCAGGATCATCTAAAATTCCATTCCCAGACTGAACGATAAGCGTTCTCGCACGATTAATAGAGTCAGTAATATTTGTCAGCACAGCCTCTTGCTGCTCAAGCGAACCGGTTACCAAATCATTATTGCGTTGAAACTGAGTAAGCTCATCAATTTCTTCGGTCAAGCGTAGTACCTTTGCAGCACCAACAGGGTCATCGCTGGGTGTGATTATGCGCTTACCTGAAGCTAGCTGTTCTTGGGTTTTCGCCAAATCACCCTGATTTTGCATAATCGAGCGCATGTTTTGATCATAAATTTGATTCGTTGTTATACGCATAATTAACCTACCTTGCCGACTGCAAAATGGTATTAAACAATTCTTGAGCCGTAGATAAAATACGTGCTGCAGCAGCATAGCTCTGCTGGTATTTTATCAAGTTAGCTGCTTCTTCATCCAAGCTTACACCTGAAACAGACTCAAACCAGTTTTGCGACTGTACTTTCATCGCTTCAGCTGATGCAAGAGAAACACTGGCCATTGATGCATCTTCACCAATGCGCCCAACCATTGACGCATACGCATCTTGGAACGTGCGTGGCTTGTTCGTGGCCTCGCTACTTACCTGTACTTTGTTTTCATTTTGAATAGTAGCTAAATTAAGCGCGTTGCTGTTATCGTTGAAACCATCTGTATTATAGCTAATTGAAAAGCTATCACCGGCTTTCGGTACACCATCTAAGCTTAGATCAAACCCTGGATCAGGGCTTATTCCCGCTTGACCAATAAGGTTCGTTAAATCTGTTGTACCAGTAACAGTAGCTAAAACCGTCCCGCTACCGTCTAACACTTCATAGGTATCGGCTGCAGTAAAACTAATTTGAGCTGGCGCTGAATTTAGAATGCCACCCGCGCCGTCAAAAGCGGACGTTCCCACTTCCGTATTTGAAACGGTTACGTCTATAACGTTAGCGCTACCTAAGTTTGTGCTATCGGCCCCGGCTCTTACCGGATTGGCGAAGGCTAAATCTTCAGGGCGATTTGTATCTAAACTTATGTTTGACGCAACGTCTTTAGTGGGCTGGATCAAAAATTCATTACCAACTGCATACGGGTCGCCGCCCGAAAAGTCGATTTCAATGCCACCGGGTAGTTCATTAAAGCCCGGTGATACGGCAAAGTTTGAAAAAATAATATCATTGCCAGAACCGTCTTTTTTCGGTGTACCATCAGGATTTAAAAATGTGATTTCTATTTCGCTGGGTACACCAGCAGCAACCGCCGTCACTTCAATTTTGTAATCAGCGTCGGTTAACTCAGCGCCTTTTCCTTCAGTTATCTGTGCTGTAACTACGTAGTCACCATTCGTGTCTTCATAGGCTAAGCCTCTGAACGAAGGAATATCAAAAATATTACCGCCAATTTGACCGTCCAAATCCATACCCAATTTATTTTGAGTATTCATCGCATCAGCGAACGCAACCGACAGTTGACCGACGTCACGCATTGTCGGCCCAAGCACTTCGTTGCGATATTCGAACAATCCACCCAATGCGCCGCCAAGGTCACTTTCCAAAATTCGTAACGATGCATTGCTCTTTGTTTGTGAACCAAAGTCAGTTTCTAACTTTATTTCTTTTGTCGTTAAATCGGCACTAGAGCTTAACTCAAAAAGATTGAATGCACCGTTTTCGAGAACGAGTGACTCACCTGACGTAAGATTAATGGTTACAGCACCATTTTGCGTAGTGCTCTCTTTAACCGTAATCGCCATGATAGAGGCAAGTTCGTCGATGGCCTGATCTCGCTCGTTTAGCAACGCACTGGGTTGGTCGCTCGTATTGTTGCCGTTGGCAATCACAATATTGCGGTTTAAATCACCAATGTTGCCTATTAGAGTATTCGCTCTGTTAACCATTGAAGTGAACTCCAAATTGAGTTCCTCTTCTTTTTCTAACATATAGTCAGACAGCGTTCTCATACGGTTGTAAAGTGATTCAGATTTACTAAGTACCTGTTCGCGAGATGCGAGATTCGTAGGATCGTCAGCGGCAGTTTGTAACGCAGAAAAATATTCGCTCAATCCTTGTGAAATAGAGTTAGCTTCGCTTGCTAGAAGATTATCAATGGCCGTGGTTTTACTGGAAAACGCCTCAAGCTCACCGACCGAAGTAATATCTCTTCTAAGCTGGTTTTGCGCAAATACATTAATGATGCGCTCGGTATTGCCAATTTCTACACCAAATACTTGGCTGTTTTGAAGCTCAGTGCGCTCACGAACATAGCCAGGGGTATTTACGTTGGCAATGTTGTTACTCGTTGTTTGCAATAGCTTACTGCTTGCGTTTACGCCGCTTGTCGCTAAAGAATATAAATCAACAGAACTCACTGTATTCTCCTCACCTATGGCCCTAATCTATGGCCCTAAACTATGGCATCAATGCGCTAAGACGGTCACTGTTATACACTGCCATAATCTTGCTCGCGTATTCAGGGTCGGTAGCATAGCCTGCTTCTTGAAGTGCATTTGTGTAACGCGCAGCATCAGAAGCATTTTCCACAGCACGGCTATAGCGTGGCTGCGAGGTAATAAAGCGCCCGTAGTCTTCCATAGCCTCTTCTACCGAAGAGTAAGATCTAAACGCCGCTTTTCGCTTTTGTGGTAAACCGTTATTAAACTCAAGGGTATCTACGATGGCTTGCTCACCACCCCACCCTTTGTTGGCCTTTATACCAAATAAATTGTGTGAACTACTTCCATCAGCTTTATGGATAACAAACTTTCCCCAACCCGTTTCCACCGCAGCTTGTGAAATAATGGCTTTCGGATCCATGCCGTACTTTTCTGCAACTTTTTCTGCAATTGGCATTAGGCTTTCAACGAATTGTTCAGGGCTTTCAAACATGGCATCTTTTTGCGCTGACTGACTCTTTATCGAGCTAGAAGAAAGCGCTACATCTTGTGCTTGAGCAACACTTTGTATGCGGTTTCTGTTTAAGGAAGAGATGTCGCCATCGCTTCTAATTACACTAGCGGGTGTATAGCTGTCTTCCGTTTGCCCCAGCTGTTTTACAATGACATCAGCAAGGCCCAAGCCCCCTCCCGAGGTTAAGTCTGTAGCAAGTTGTTGGTCGTGCATATCGCGATAAAACTTCACTTGCTGTGAATTAAAGGGGCTATTTTCATCAGCTAGCGCATCTTGTGCTTTACGCATAGACTTCAACATCATTTGCACAAATATTGCCTCAAACTGCTGGGCAGCTTCTTGCAATACAGTCTCATCGCCTGATGCAATGGCTTCGCGCATTTTATTAATGCTGCCCATGTCGTGAACATTGCGCGCCATATCAAGCTGGCTTTTTGTGCTGAGTGATTCCATCGTATTTATTTCGCCATGCTTCGCTTAACGCTGTTAGATGATAACGAGCTCACCACGTAAAGCCCCTGCTTGACGTAATGCTTCTAAAATAGCCATTAAATCGCCCGGTGCGGCGCCCACTTCGTTAACGGCGCGAACAAGCTGGTCAAGCGTAACGCCTGGTTCGAACTTAAACATGCGGCTATCCGCTAAATCCACATCCACAATAGATTGTGTAGTGACGGCGGTTTGACCGTCGGCAAATGCGTTAGGTTGAGACACCTGCTGATTTTCAGAGATGGTTACCGTTAAACCACCATGAGTAATGGCCGCTGGCAGTAACCGTACGTCGCTCCCGATGACGATAGTGCCCGTGCGGCTGTTTATCACTACGCGTGCTGGTGCGTCTGCTGGTGTAAATTCGAAGTTTTCAAGGGTTGCTAAGAAACCTACGCGCTGGCCTACATCACGTGGGGCTGTGACGCGAACCGATGCCGCATCAATGGGCTTAGCAATAATGTAGCCATTTTCTGGTTGTGCGCCTAAGCGTTCATTGATTGTGTCCGCCAGCGCTTTTGCGGTAGAAAAATCTGGGTAATGAAGGTTAAGTGTTAACGTGTCACCGTTGGCAAAACCACTAGGTACCGACTGTTCTACCATTGCTCCGTTTGGGATACGCCCTACTGTTGGTGTATTGACAACAATACGTGAACCGTCGCCGCCTTGCGCGCCGAAACCGCTAACAACTAAACTACCTTGCGCAACCGCATACACTTTGCCATCAACACCGCGAAGAAATGTCTGAAGTAAAGTTCCACCTTGAAGGCTCGATGCTTCACCTACTGACGACACAGTAATATCAATAGTTTGGCCTGGTTTAGCGAATGCGGGTAATTCCGCATGCACTGCTACCGCAGCTACGTTTTTAATTTTTGGCTTGGTATTAGCGTCTAGGCTGATACCAAAATTACGCAACATGGTTCTAAAACTCTGCTCGGTGAAAGGGCTCTGCTCCCCTGTCCCGGGTAAGCCGACTACTAATCCATAACCAACTAATTGGTTGCTTCGCACGCCCTGTATACTCGCTAAATCTTTGATGCGCTGCGCCGCTGCTTGAGAAGATAAAAGCAATGAGAAAACGGCTAGTACTACAGTAAATAAACGCATGTTCATTCTCCTACCTTAAACCTAAAGAGGCCACCAAGCTGAATCAAAGAATTTGGTCAACCAGCCTTTTTCCTGGGCGCGAGCGAAACTGCCCGTCCCCGAATATTGGATGCGTGCGTTGGCCACTTTTGTGGAAACAATTTCATTTTCCGGGCTAATGTCGGCAGGGCGAATAATGCCGGTGAGACGAATGTATTCATCACCTTGGTTTAGGGTAAGCCACTTTTCACCGCGGATAACCAGATTATTATTCGGAAGCACATCTACAACGGTTACAGAAATAGCACCATTTAAGCTGTTGCTTTGATTGGCCGTTGCATCACCAGAGAAATCTCGAGATGAACTTATTCCAAGTTGAACTGACTCCCCACCAATATTTATTGCTTGCCCGGCGAGCCCAGTAATAGGGTTAAGATTAACGTTCGAATCTTTTGCTGTACTAGTGTCAGCTGACTTACTCGCCTGGGTATTCTCGCTCAGGGTAACGGTAATGATATCCCCTACTCGTCTGGCAGTTACGTCAGAATATAGGTTATTAGCCAACCGTGAACGAAATAGAGAACCATCTTCCACTACCGTTTCACGCGGGTAATCTGGCACCACAGGGGCAAACGACGGGTCGTTGGCCTGAACCGGTGGTTCGCTGGTACTGGCGCAGCCGCCAAGTATAAGTAGTGCAGCAGATAAACCTAGAATACGCATGATGCTACCCATTAAAGTTGCTGAATAACCTGACCAAGCATTTGGTCAACCGATGAGATAACTTTTGAGTTCATCTCATACAAGCGTTGGCTTTCAATAAGATTAACCAATTCTTCAGTTACGTTTACGTTCGATGTTTCTAGCGTACCTTGAGAGATATAACCTAACCCTTGAAGTCCAGGTATACCCTGAATAGGCGCACCGCTTGACGCTGTCTCTACGAAAAGGTTCTGTCCCGTAGGCTGAAGACCCGTCGGGTTCACAAAATCAGAAATATTTAATTGCCCTAACACCTGAGGCTCTGCTTGTCCTCGAATACTTACGCTAATTTCACCATCTTGAGAGATAGTGATTTGCTGCGCATCTTCAGGCACGGCCACTTCAGGCTGTAGTAAAAAGCCAGCTCCTGAGGTAACAATTTGCCCTTGGTCGTTAAGTGAAAACTGACCATTACGTGAATAAGCGATAGTGCCGTCAGGCTGCAGTATTTCAAAATAACCACGGCCTTGAATTGACATATCCAACGCGTTTTCAGTGGTTAGTAAGTTACCTTGCGTGTGGGCTTTTTGAGTAGCCACCACTTTTGAACCTGAACCAAGCATAAGCCCAGAAGGAAGTTCGGTATCAGCTGAAGAGCGGCCGCCTGGCTGATTGATATTCTGATAAAGCAAATCTTCAAACACCGCGCGGTCTTTTTTAAAGCCTACGGTTGACGCATTTGCTAGGTTGTTAGACACCACTGCCACATCGGTCTGTGCGGCGTCTAGCCCGGTTTTACTTATCCACAATGCTGGATGCATGTTGACCTCCGACGTTGCTCATAAAGCAACGATATTTAAAATTCGTTTACAGGATGCGTAGCAACATGTTGCCACGTGTATCAAGCTCTTCAGCTTGTTTCATCACTTTCACTTGAAGCTCGTAATGACGCTGAAGGCTTATCATATCTACCATCTCTTCCACTGCATTAACGTTAGAGCCTTCAAGCATGCCAGACATTACTTTTACGTTGGCATTGGCTTGCGCTATTGAGCCATCTTCCATTCTAAACAAGCCGTCATTGCCGCGTTCCATGTCGGCGTAGTTTGGAGAAACTAACTTAAGACGCCCTACCTCCTCGATGACATTTGCGGGGGCGCCTAACTGTCTCATGGACAAGGTGCCGTCGGCGGCAATGTTAAGGTTATCTAAAGGTACCGGCAGAAAAATCGGCCCGTTGTCACCTAGCACCACACGATCGTGAATGTCTGTCAAAATTCCGTCATCGCCTAGCTTAAAGTTGCCGTCTCTAGAATACGCTTCCTGACCGTTTTCATCCTGTACAGCAAACCAGCCATCGCCTTGAATCGCCACGTCTAAATCTCGGTCAGTTTTTATCATTGGGCCCGATTCATAATTATTCGAAGGGCTCTCAGTCATAGAAAAGACGCGGGTCGGCAAGCCTTCGCCGTACGCCGGCATTGACCTTGCCTGCTCTAACTGAGCTCTAAAACCCGTGGTTTGTGCATTAGCTAGGTTATTAGCGCGAATGCCCGTTCCCAATAGGTCTTGGGATGCGCCACTTGCTGCAATGTAGAGAAGTTTATCCATGACTAACTTTTGACTCTGATTAAACCTTAAACAAGATTTTGCAAAGGCAGTGCCAATCTGTGGATATTTAACACAATTGAAATTTACGAAAGGTATTAGATTGAAATATATAGAAAAATAAAAAGGCCGCATTTGTGCGACCTTTACATTTTGTGGGCTTCTCAGGCGAATTTAAACGCCTGAAAATTGCCGCTTTATTGCCTCAACGCCGAAGCCTTGACCTTAATTATCGAATATTAAGGATAGTCTGGTTCAGTGAGTTGTTAACCTCGAGCGCTCGAGAGTTTGCCTGGAAGTTACGCTGAGCGATGATCATGTCGATTAGCTCAGTGGTCAGGTTAACGTTGGCTTGTTCAAGGGCCGAAGAGTTAATCTCACCGAAGGTACCGGTTGTTGCTTCGCCCGCTAGTGCTTCACCAGAAAGAATACTTTCTTTCCATTGCGTGCTGCTTTCTTGAGTTAAGCCTTGCTCATTTGAAAAACGAACAAGTGCAACGCGAACAATGGGTTCAGAAGTACCGTTAGAGAACGTGGCTCGTACTAGTCCGTCAGGGCCAATATCAATACCGGTAAGTCGGCCTACCGGCAAGCCGTCTTGTTCAAGTGATGTCACTTCGAACGCTGATGCGAACTGCGTTGGCTCGTTCGGCGTTGCATTATTAACGTCTAGATTAAAATCAATACTGATTTGCTGCGTAGGATCTGAGCCATTTGCAAGAATACCTGCGCCTAGCGCTTCAGTTTGCATTTTGAAGTCTAGCGTAGCAAGCCCATCAGGTGTTTCCATGCCAGCAAAGTCACCACCTTGGGAGAAAATCAGCTTAGATGCGGTTACTGCATTACCAGTGTTGCCACCAACACTGTTAACTGCGGTAGTTGGGTCTGTATCATTGCCAGCTGAGTCGGTCATGTCCACAAGCGTATCGTCCACGGCAGTAGCGACGTACCACTCATTGTCCACACCAGGGGTGGCATCTTTTATGAAGTAATACGTCATTACATGGCTATCACCCAATGAGTCGTAAACCGTAACCGAGGTTGCTGCATTGTAGGTTAGCGGATCTTCTGGATCGAAATCCTGGGGGTCTAGCGCCGCATCACCAGCAGGTAAGTTCATACGAATATCAACTTCTGTAGTTTGAGCAGGTGAGCCTGACGAGTCTGGTATACGTACTGGTTCCGTTGTACTTAGTGCAACGGATGCACTGGTGCCATCAGAGTTTACGGGGAAGCCTAATAGATTGTCGCCGTTGCTGTTTACAACGAAATTGTCGCTATCTAGCTTAAACTGACCAGCACGAGTGAATGAAAAGTCACGCGACGTAATTTCTGGTACTGTCGCAAAGAAACCGTTACCCGTAATCGCCAAGTCGAGTGACGTGTTGGTAAACTGAAGGCTACCTTGTGAGAATTGCTGTGCAACTTCTTGGGTTAGTACACCGTCACCTACTTTCGTTTTACCACCTGAGAGAAGCGATGCGGCATACACGTCACCGAATTCAGCACGTGATTCTTTAAAGCCAACTGTATTTACGTTTGCGATGTTGTTGGCGGTCACATCCAAATCTTTTTGTGCGGCTGAAACGCCACTCAGTGCAATATTAAAAGACATTATTGATTCTCCTGCTAACTGCCGATTTGAATGACGTCATCAAGATTGATACTGACATCACCATCCAAATTCAAAATTACGCCTTGGCCACTACCTGCCAAGCTTACACTTCCAACATGACGATTAACGGCTGTGTTTAATTGAACACCTTCACCATTTAGCTCGCCCGTAGCGCTGATAACATATTCACCTGGCGCCATTTGATTGCCGTGCTGGTCTTTGCCGTCCCATTCAAACTCAATGTTGCCAGCACTTTGTGTGCCTGCATCGATAGTTTTGATCACTTCGCCAAACTGGTTCTCGATTGAAATGGTCATGTTCTGAACGGTTTTTTCGTTCACGATAACGCCGGAGAGGCCGTCACCTTCAGCTGCCATATAACCAACGTTGCCTTGAACAAGTACGTTTTGACCAATTAAGCTCGATGCCTGCAGCGCTTGATTTGACGTCATTGAAGCAGCAAATGATTCGAACTTTTCGTTGAGCTGAGAGATACCATCAGCCATAGTAAAAGAGGTCATTTGCGCGACCATTTGGTCATTGTCTACGGGCGCAGTGGGATCCTGGTTGGCAAGCTGTTCTGTTAGCATTGAGAAGAAGTCTTCTTGCGTTAGCTGCTGTTCAGTTCCATCAGCTATCTTGACGGTTTCTTCCTGCCAATACAGATCAGTATTTAAGCCGGTGTTATTAATAGTGTTCACTTATTAATCCTCACATTACTCAAGAGACAAATTACTGCCCTTGACCTAGCTGCAGTACGCGACGAAAAATGCGTTTTGTTGTGTCAGCTACCTGGACGTTGGTTTCATACGCTTTTGATGCTGACATCATATTTGCCATTTCTTCCACAATGTTCACGTTCGGCTTGTAGATATAACCATCTTCGTCAGCCATAGGGTTGTTAGGTGAGTACTCAACTTGAAGTGGTGCATCACTTTCAACAATACCTTTAACTTGAACACCTGCGCCTTTTGACTGGTCGCGCATAGCGTCTTGTAGTGCCGTTGCGAAAACGGGATGACGTGCTCGGTAAGTTTCGTCATAGCTACTGCTAACCGAGTTTGCGTTGGCAATATTACTGGCCGTGGTATTTAGGCGTACGTTTTCTGCCTCCATCCCCGTGCTCGATATTTGCATTACGTTAAATAAACTCATGACTACTGGCCTCCTGAGCTAAGCGCTTTTTTCATGCCTTTAATTTTTCCATTCAAAAACTCAAGGCTAGCTTGGTAGCGCAATCCGTTGTCTAAAAATCGGTTTCTTTCCGCTTGTACTTCTACCGTGTTTCCGTCTCCGGTATCAGGCTGAGTAGGTATGCGGTACTGCATGTCAAAGTTTGCCGCTACTGACGAAGGATTGCCGCTTAAGTGGCGATCATTTGTCCGCACTAGACCTGAAGAAGCCCGGCTTGGTGAGCTGCTTGATGCCTCATGCATTGCCGACTGCATCGCTTTATTAAAGTCGATGTCTCTCGCTTTGTAGCCTGGCGTATTTGCGTTTGCTAGATTCCCTGAAATAACTTCCATACGCTCTGTGCGTATCTTGAGCGCCGACTCGTGAAAGCCAACCAGTTTATCTAGGTTAATAGCCATAACATGACCTCTGACATACTTATAAACATTTCATGGTGACAAATTAACGGAATTAAGATGTGACGGTTTCCGTATAAATGTCGTCTACGAAAATAGTTAGCAAGGCAGATGCCATAATGAGTTTTTGACGGAGGTTTTTTAAATAGTGGTCGACCTGATCGATAAAAAATTATTATTTATCAGGCCGATAAGTGAGATCATTTTTTCTGGTAGTAGAGGCCAGGGTGGCACTTCACCATATTATATGTATCGCTTGCCGCGCTGATAGACTCAGAAGCGCCAAGGAAAAGTATGCCTTCAGACTGCAGTTGTCCGGCAATTTGTTGCAGTATGCGCTGCTTGATGTCTGCTGAAAAATAAATAAGCACGTTGCGGCAGAAAACGATGTCAAAGCGGCCAAGGGCGGCATAGCTTGAAAGAAGGTTAAGGCTTCTGAAGTTTACCATTCGGCGAACATCAGGCTTTATCTGCATCAAACCGTTTTGAAAAAATGCTTGTCGTCGTTGGGGCGATAAACCCCGAGCCAACGACAGCTCGTCATAGATGCCCGATTCGCACTTTTGCAACATTTCAGAGGACAAGTCAGTAGCAACAATTTCAACCCCCGCACGCAAAGCGCCGGGACGCTGACGCTGATATTCAAGTACAGACATGGCGATGGAGTATGGCTCTTGACCGGAAGAGCATGCTGCGCTCCAAATCCGTATCTTTTGGTTCTTTGCCGATAACGTAGGAAGCAGGTCTTTAACAAGAAGGTCAAAAGGATAGTTGTCGCGAAACCAAAGGGTCTCATTGGTCGTCATTGCATCTATAACGCTTTGAAGTAAAGATCTGTCAAAACCTCGTACAACGACATCAATCAGTTCGTCAGCCGACTCGTATTTATATTTGAAGAGCAAAGAAGCCAAGCGGCTGCGCACTAGATATTGTTTATTATCACCTAGTACTATACCGCACTGCTTTTCTAAGAATTCTCTGAACTTCAGGTAACTTGCTGGCGAAACGTCTTTATTAGCCAATCCTATATTGCTCCGTTATTCGCACTCTGTCATTAGCCATTTTTGTACTGCGGTCGCAAGCTCATCAGGATGAAATTTTGCGATAAAGTCATCAGCGCCGACTTTCTGTACCATTGCTTGGTTAAATACACCACTAAGTGAAGTGTGGAGCACGACGTGAAGCTTCTGCAATTCCGGCGTATTTTTTATTTCCGCCGTCAGCGTATAACCATCCATTTCCGGCATCTCAATATCAGACACTAAAACCCCAACACGGTTAGTTACATCGCCATACTCTTCAGCGATTTCTTTCAACCGTTTCAAAGCCTCTAAGCCGTTTTTCGCAAGCTCAATTTCAAGACCAAGCGACGTTAATGCTTTTCTAACCTGATTTCGAGCCACTGAAGAATCATCTGCAATAAAGATAATCTTATTTTCTTGGCCCTCTGTGGTTAAGCCTTCTGCTACCTCAGTACTTACTTCTGCATTAAGCGGCGAAATTTCATTGAGAATTTTTTCTACATCAAGGATCTCAATCAATTCATTTTCAACTTCAGTAACCGCGGTTAAGTAACTTGCTCGCCCCGTACCTTGTGGAGGAGGCATAATTGCGTCCCAGTTGGTATTTATAATACGTTCCACAGCGCCCACTAAGAACCCCTGCACCGAACGATTGTATTCTGCGATAACGATAAAGGCATTAGAAATGTCCTCAATCCGTCGGCCTCTCGTTGCCATGCTTAAGTCGATAACTGAAATAGTTTGCCCACGAATATGTGCCACCCCCCGCACCAGAGGATTGAGTTTTGGCATAGCGGTTAGCGGAGGACATTGCAGCACTTCCCGCACTTTAAAAACATTGATCCCAAAGCGTTGGCGGCCGTTCAGTCTAAACAGCAACAGCTCCAAGCGATTCTGCCCAACAAGCTGCGTGCGCTGGTTTACTGAATCTAAAATCCCCGACATAGGTCACCTCTAAATAATACTGGGCATGATCATTGCCTCTGATAGTAAAGATAGACAATATCACTAAATTTTCGCAGGTCAAACGACAGAAAAATGACACTTAATGTCATTTTTGTTTTTGTAATCGCCAATTATTACAACGTTGATAAGCCTGCGTTGAGACTAGCGCCTATTGACCTTACTGTACGCTTTGCAATTAAATCCAATGCGGATTTACACTGTTGTTACTAAGCATAGTCAATAACTCGTAAACTGAACACGAAAAGTCACTATGAAACCAAATAACGCTACAATGCACCAATCACTTACTCGCTTACTTCTATGCGTGGTACTTAGTGTGATTTCAATAAGTTGCTTAGCGGCAATGACTAATCACGTACGCGTAGAAGAAGGCGCAAAGCAATATTTGCTTTCTCAACTTACTGATAATGCGCAGGATACTAGCATTGATGTGGCTATTGTGAAGATAGACGATAGGATAAATATTCCAGATTGCCCCACCGGTTTTCAGTATAATGCTTCGCAAGAAGCGCTAAGTCAGTCGTATATATCGGTGCGCGTTAGCTGTCAAAATAATGAATGGTATTTGTTTACCAGCGGCCAAGTTACACGCACAAAAGAAATCGTTGTTACCCAAGGAGCCGTCAGTCCTGGCACGGTTCTTACTTCTTCTAATTTAACACTGGCAAAAGTTGACGTTAGACGATTGCGGCATACCGCATTTACCGATTTAGAAGCCCTTATTGGCGCTAGAATGAAGCGCCGAGTAACTAACGGACAAGCAATCCAATCGAATATGCTATGCTTTGTCTGCAAAGGCGATAGAATTACTATTACTGCTGAGGTAGCTGGCATGGAAGTTAAGACTGCCGGTATTGCGCAACAAGACGGCGTCGTGGGTGATAATATTAAGGTTTTAAACGCAAGCAGCAGAAAAGCAGTAATCGCTAGAGTCGCAAGCCCTGAAGAAGTCGTGATACACTTGTAATTGAGGCAGTAAATATCTACTTTTTTGTGCATAATTTGGCTAAAGAAATAAGCGTAAAGGCCGATATACTTTACAGAGGCAAAAAAGTAGTGAGGACTTATTATGGCTATTAATAATATAAACAATGGGTTACCTAAAACACCCGTTGATAATGGGAAGGTTGCGCAACAAAACCAGACGCAGCAGTCTCAGCAACAGGCTGCGGCACAAAGCGCGCAGACGGCTCCAGCGCCACGTCAAGACTCAGTGTCGCTGACTCAATCTGCACAGCAGCTAAATCAAGTGCAGAAAAAAGGAACTGAAGCGCCTGTTAATCAAGACAAAGTAGATCGTTTAAAGAAAGCGATTCAAAGTGGCGAATATAAAGTGAATCCAGAAGTGCTCGCTAACAAAATAGCGAAACTTGAAGGTGAAATTTTCGGTACCAAATAAAAATAATCAAGTGAATAGTAGAGCGTAAGAGTGACTGAACAAAACAGCCCATTATCCCAAGCAATAGCTAAGCAAGTAGAGCAACTCTCTACACTTGTTGCCTTGCTTGAGAAGGAGCTTCAGCTTATAAGCTCTCGTGACGCTGAATCGTTGATGAAGGTACTAGACGAAAAAACGCAGCTACTCACGTCCATTCAGACACTTGATAGTGATATCGAGCGTACTCTCGCTGGCTCTGCCTCATTGTCCCAATACGATGAAAGTTTAATGGAGCAAGCAAAGCGTCTACTTGACGATTGCAAGTACCGCACACAAGTCAATCAAAAAGCCGTGGAGCAAGGACAGCTACGCCTCACACACCTGCGGAATTTGATGATGGAAGTGCGTGCGAAAGAGTCGCTTACTTATGATAAGAAGGGAAAGCCAAAAGGCGGAACCTTAGGTTCTGGCGTCAGCGCTTAGGCCCTATAAACCCAAGCAGCCTGCGCTCCTTTATATCGCCCCATTCCTAATAGTATTTTACGTCTTTGACTCTTCTTGGCTTCGCGGTAGATAAATAAATATCATAAACTTGCTGCATATCTAAAGAGAGTTCTGTCACGTAGGTGTCCTCCCCTACCGGATAAGTTTTGACGACTTCAGCGCCTCTTATCACGCCTTCAACTGAGGCTCGCAACGATTCCGACTCTACAACAAGATGGGAAACTGATTGGCTGCCTTCAATTTTTTGACCATATACTTGTTCTGTGAGTTCTCTGTATGCATCTAATTTTGACGCTTTCATTGCCATTATCAATTTCATACTATCACTTTCACCTCGCTGAGATGAAATCGGCGCATAGCCAATGGCCTTCAGAACGGGATAGCTTTCTGGCTCAACCGTCTCCCACTCGACATGTTTATCAATAATGCCACAGCCACTTATACTGAGAGCGAAACCGAGAATGGAAGACTGAATAAGCACTTTCGATTTTTTCAATTTATTCAAGCACATGAATCTAAACCTCAATTTGCATCAATAACAGGTTACTGACGGCTTAACTATTTGTTAGCTTCTATTAGATACGCTATGACAACGCTCGATAGCCTGTTTGACCTAACGCCTAATTTTTCGGTATTCACCGATTCGCCTGCCTACATCAGGCACGCATTTACTCGCTGATATAGCCCAAAGAAAGCAAGATGTGCGCCCATTTTAACTTATTATAGAAAACCCACATCACTTGGCACTTTTTTCGCATAGTTCGTGGTATTAATCTGGCGAATAGGCTGAGCAACAATAGGAGTGTGTGGTGCAACGCATAAGCAGAACAACTCTGGCGAAATGTTTTAATATTGCTGTGGCGGTAGTTTGCCTATTAGTTTTTCTTATTGGGCAAGCGCATGCCGCGTGGTATGAGGCCACGGGGCAAGCGGTTGTGCTAGATGGTAATAAAGAAGCAGCTAAACGCACGGCCACGCAAGAAGCGTTAAAACAAGCAATGCTGTTTGCCGGCGCTTCAGTGCACAGTGTTGCCAAACTCACCAATGGATTGCTTAAAAACGAAGAAATGACAATCCGCTCTACCGGCGAAGTTAATCAGCTTGAGCTAGTTAACGAAACCTTTAACGGTGAGGTAATTACCGTGCGTGTCCGAGCCGATATTTTTCCTAAAGGTAAGACGTGCGATGCACAGCTTGATGAGAAACACTTCGCCACTACACACTTTAGAATTAGAAATAGAGGTCATTTGACCCATGGTAATATGCCTAATTTCGACAAAGCTTTCACTCAGCGACTCGTAGAGGCAATGAAAGCTCAAACCAACAACCTTAGCATTACTTATGTTGCACCTCATACGGCAAAATTTGACAGCCGGTTTACCGCAGAGAATATACGCACCCTATCGGCCCAAAGTAACACTCAGTTTGTGATTATTGGTGTTATCGACGATTTAAGTATGGGCCCAAAAGATACCCCGTCTGTGTTTACACCGTGGCGTGATAGTACACCAGAGCGCGCATTCTCAATGTCACTTCAGGTTTATGATGGAATAAATGGGGGTCTGCTTTATACCTCCTCGTATAGAAACCAAGAAGAATGGACGTTTGACAGATTCGAAGATGTTGATGAGTTTTCGTCAACCTTTTGGCAGTCCCGCTATGGTCAAGCCATTGACGTAAGCATCAGCGAGGCAATAGAAGATATCAAAGAATCCACTGCTTGCCAGCCTATAACAGGTAGGGTAATTAGCGTGGCAAACAACAAAATTTCAATTTCTTTAGGGAGAGATAATGGCATTTCTGAGAAAGATGAACTATATCTTTATCAAGCTAAAGAAGTAATAGATAACCTTGGCAGGACGTACCTTCAGTATGCTGTGTACCCTGGCACGTTTATTGTCGACCGTGCCTTTGGCAATTCATCAACGGTGGTAAACACAGGTACAGGCGTTATCGCGAACATCCAAGAAAATGATTTTGTAGTAAAAAAATAGCCTCTATTAAATAATTTCCCGAGAAAAATCATGGTTGGTTTATCAGCATAGCCATGTTATATCTATAACAACGTATAACAATCAATACTTAAGTTTAATGTTCGTCCTAGTAACCTCATTTATACTTTAGTCTAAAAATAAACAAAAACCATGACCCTTTCCCTAATTGCGTCGCACTGCTTAGCTTTCGTAGCTCTGCTACTAGCTGGCCTGCAAATCAAGGATCACTATATTATCGAGTTTCCAAAACTCGAACAGGAAGTTAAAGAAAAATTTGGAGCAGATTATGTTTTGAAGTACGTGAGTCTACCGCCACGCGTTTCCCAGATGAATTTAAAGATTTTTGTAACACACTAAAAGCCAAAGATTGCATGATTGGCCTTAAGCGCGTTGGCGAGTCTTTCTCTCAATTATTAAACGTACAAGAGATGGGCTTAGATTATGTGAAGATTGATTCTGCTTTTATGGCGGACATCGACTTTAATCCCGCCAATCACGCATTTATCAGAGGCTTCTGCTCGTTAGCTCACACCTTTGGTATTGATGTATACGCTGATGGCGTTAAACGTGCTGATCACCAAGATCTATTTATCGAGCTTGGTATTGACGGGGTAGTTTCTCATATTGAGGTTATAGAGCATCTTTTAGATGACTAAACTCACCTAAGCGAAGCAGCAGACTAATTCTGTCTTTAGCTTGGAACTTGTTAAGCAGCGTACCGACATATTCTTTGACGGTACGCTCGGTGATACCGAGTTCCCGCGCTATTTCCTTATTACTAAGCCCATCTAGGATAGAGCTTAATACATCCCTTTCTCTGTTTGTTAGGCTTTTAAGGGTTGGTAGTATTCGCTTCGTTTGGAGGTTTGAAGCAACGTTTGACGTCGTAACAGACAGTAACTCGTTAGGTAGCCACATGCCCCCGGCTTCTATAACGCGAGCAACCGATGCTAATAAAGATTCAGCGCCAAGGGCATGGCAATACGCTCTTGCTCCTAGCATCAGCGCTGTCTGCATTTCTAAACGATCATACTTGTAGGTAAGTAATACCACCTGAGAAACTTTCTGTTTTGCGGCGATAAGTTGTTGGCGCCAGTCACCTTCGGTAGCTAATATCCAGATGCAGTCACTTTCCTTACACTCAATACTGGTAACGGTATTATATTTTGTCCATGAGTACTGAGTTAGCGCGCCTTGTAAACCTTTTTCGGCAATAAAATATCTCATTTAACGCTCCCTCAGCGCAGAAGCTGTCACGTTGAACAATGGCGATAATATATAATTAAGCACGGTTTTCTTCCCCGTCAATATATCAACCTGAACTATCATCCCCGGCAAAATGTCGAGGGATTCATCTGCTATGCTCCTTTTTGTTTCCAATCTTACTAAGTAGTAAGTTTCATCTTTATCATTAGTAATAGCATCGGCACTAATAGGTTGTACTTCTGCTGACATGCCACCATAAATGGTAAAATCGTAAGCGCTGAACTTAAGAATAGCTGGCTGGCCTTGTCGAATAAACGCGATGTCTTTCGGCGAAACTTTGGCTTCTACGATAAGTTGGTCATCCTGAGGTACAAGTTCAACCACGGCACTACCTGGCGTTATAACACCGCCAACCGTATTGATAAGTAACCGCTGAACCGTGCCGTTGATGGGTGATCTGATATCAGCTTGTGATACCACATCCTCTAAACTGGTTTGGGATTGCTGCAAAGTAGCCATCTCGCCGGTAGCATCAGTAAGCTCTTGATTCCAACGATTTACCAATCTTAATCGGCTTTCTTCCTTTTTTATGATTTCTTCTTCGATAGCATTAAGACCGCGCTCGATGGCCACTTTAGACTTCGTGATATTGCCTTCAAGTTCTACCACCTGCCGCTCTAACCTGAGAATTTCGATTTCCGAAACGGCACCTGAAGCAAGCAGCGGCTTTGTAACTAGTATAACTCTTTTCTCGTTAGAGACAGTACATTTTGATATTGGGAAAGGTTTGCACGTTCCTCTTCCACATCTTGGCGTCGCTGCATAATACGTGAATCTGAGCCAGCGGCTACTTCATCAAGCTCCGCCAGATTCGAGTTATAAAGCTTGCGCTCGTTTTCGATAATGCTGGGGGCCTGCTCTTGCAACTCTTTATTAAACCTCAGTGCCTTACCTTGAGTAAGCGCCGACAGTCTTTGCACTTTTGCTGCGAGCGCAGCAAATTGTGTGGTGTTCTCTTCAAGGCTGGATAGAAATCGCGTCGGGTCAACCTTAAGCAGGACTTGCCCCGCTTTTACGGTTTGCCCCTCTGTCACTAAAATGTCTTGAACGATTCCACCGTCATACGATTGCAGCACCTGCAGCTGTTGAGACGGTATAACCTTCCCATCGCCTTTTGCCACCTCGTCAATTTCGGCAAAATACGACCAAACCACTAAAAGAAAAAGTACGATGGATACGAGGTACAATAGCCCCTTTGCCTTTACTGGCGTTTGCATAATCCGTGACCACTCGGCTTCTAACACCCAATCTTGCCCCGGAGGTGGCGCAAGCCACCCGCGCATTAATCGTTGAAGCCAGTCTTTTTTCTCACCACCACTTTTTAAAATCATGGTGCCCTCTTAAGTGTTTGACTTGACTTTCTAAATTGCACAAGTACGTCTTCCTTTTTACCATCTGCAATGACTTTTCCGTTTTCAACCACAATCACCCGTTCTACAAGGTCAAGTAAGGTCGTACGATGGGTATTTATAATAAGAGTTTTACCCGCGGTCGCGGCTTTTATGGTCTCTTTCATTTGCGCTTCGTTAGTCGAGTCCATCGCTGAGGTAGGTTCGTCCATAATGTATATAGATGGATCGCGAACAAGCGCCCTTGCCATAGCGACCGCTTGTCGCTGTCCGCCCGAGAGTAGAGAGCCTCGCTCGCCAACTATTTGCTCTACCCCATTCGCGCTACTATTGACCAATTTTGCTAAACCACATTGGCTTAATATTTCCCAGAAATCACTATCATCCATGTTCAAGTTTTCAGGCATGATATTGTCTTTAAGCGTTCCATAAAAAAGGCTCACTTCTTGGGGAACATAACCAATTTGCTTGCGCAACAGCGTAGGATCGTATTGTTGTAAATCGATACCATCCATCAAGAGCTGTCCCGATTCAGGCCGGTAAAAACCCATAATGAGTTTATTAAGTGTAGATTTACCGCAGCCATTTTTCCCTAAAATGGCAACATGCTCTCCTTGTTTAATCGAGAGGTTAATGTCTTTAAGTGCAAGTACATTTTCATCGGGATATTTAAAGCAGAGTTGGTTTGCATCTATATTGCCTTTTAGTACAACGTTGCTCTTAATCTGCTTATTACTGCCCGATTCACTAGGCATTGCCATAATTTCATCAAGGGCATTTTTGGCGGTTTCCGCGTGATGGAACTGGGCTAACAACGAGGCGGCTTGTGAAACAGGCCCCATCGCGCGGCTAGATAAAAGATAAGCGGCAATCAAACCACCTTGCGTAATTACGCCTTCGATAATTAAATAGACGCCAGTTAAAATAATGACCACGCCTACCGACTGTTGAATCCAAAGTGCGGCGTTATTTACCGACATGGAAACTAAGCGAAGCTTCGCATTAACTTTAGCAAGAAATATGGTCTGTTTTTCCCACGCGCTCTGGTTTCGACTTTGATAACCAAATGCTTTTATGTCTTCCAAAGACGTTACGCTTTCAGTAACAAGCGAGCTCTTACGCGAGCTTATTTCCATCGATTCTTCAGACAACGAGCGCATGACTCGCTGTGCTTTCATTGCGTATAGAAATAAGAGAGTGGCGCCAATAAGCATTGGGATAATCAGGTAGATATCGATCATTGCAATGATAACGACAAATAAAAGTCCGAAGGGTAGGTCCACTAAAGCAACCAGCGTTACCGAGCCAAAAAACTGCCTGATACTTTCAAAAGACTGTAAGCTGTTGATAAACGCACCGCTCTTAGCTGGTTTATTCGCTAAGTTTATCGATAGCACTTTTTCCATGATTTTTGCAGAAAGAGTTACATCTAAACGGCTTGCCGCTAGCTCCACAAAATATTGACGCAGCATGCGCAGCAGGAAGTCGGCTACTAATACCATCAAAACGCCAATTGCTAGTGCCCACAGGGTTTCCAGCGCCGCGTTAGGTACGACCCTGTCGTACACGTTCATCACGAATAAAGGCAGCGCAATAGAAAGAAGACTGATAAAAACCGACGCTAACAGCACGTCTCGGTATAGCCCTTTCGCAGTCTTTATAGACGACCACAACCAGTGCCCTACCGACGATTTATCAATGTTTGCATTTGTCTCTTGCGCCTGCATTTCAGGGCGAGCGAAAATAATGTAGCCAGTATATCTAGCGCTTAGCTCTTCCCTTGCCACTTCAACAACAGCGTCGTCCAGTTCAGGGTAAGACACCCTTGCATGCGTCAGAGATAAACCGTGTAAGACACATGCTTGCTTTTCGTTTAACACTAAAACAGCGGGCAATAGAGCCGTGTTAATGTGATCAATATCACGCTTAACTGTCCGGCTAGCAAGCCCAGCTCTTTTAGCGGCCCGTTCAAAGCCCGTGGGAGATAGTTCACCGTGGTCTAACGGTAGCCCACTAAGTAAGCTTACACGTGATACATCTAAATGATGTGCGTGACAGATTGTCATTAAACAATCCATCAACACCCCGCCCTGCTGCTCTAAATAAGATACGTCGTGTACGACCTTTTTATCCTTCATATAGGTCTGCCGCATCACTATTCGTTAGAGGGAAGCTGGATAATAGCCGCCTCAATTCTACGGTTACGCGCATTGGCAGCCTCAGACTCTTCATTAACCAAGGGGCGGCTTTCGCCATAGCCAACAGCGGTAATTCTACGAGGCGCTATATCAGCTTTCGTCATAAGAAGAGACGCAACAGCCTTGGCCCTTCGCTCTGACAAGCGCTGATTGTATGCTGCATCGCCATCAAGTGAGGCGTGACCATGAATAATCACCCCTGAATTTGGATTAGCATTTAGCGCGTCAATGACGTCTTGCAAATTGTTTTCGTATTCTGGCAACACGTCTGTGGAGTTAGATGCAAACTCTATGTTTACCTTAAAAGAGTCGATTATTTGAGCGTCGTCAAGAGTGAAATCGGCAGCGCTCGGCTCTGGTTCTTTTGCCTCACAGCCAAAATCATCAACCATAGCCCCTGGCGTTGAGTCTACACAGTCGTCCCACAAATCTACAATGCCATCTCCATCAGAATCCCGCTTAAGAATGTTTCGCTCATCTTCAAAGTTAGTGCGTACGACAGGGCAAACATAGTTGGGGTCATAGCTGATTTTTTCTTCTGCCATGTCAAGTACGTCAGGTACGCCTTCTTTTGTAATACCTAATGTTTGCGCCAAACTGCCCGAGGCAGCCAAAAGCCTAACCCGCGCTTTCTCAAGGGTATACTGAGCCTCTAAATAAGCTCGACTCGTAGTATTCGTTTTCAGAATCAAGTAAATCTAATAGCGAACGCTCACCGATAGTAAACTGATCCATGTAAGCTGACTTCACTCTATCTGATGACAGCCTATGCGCGTTTAGTGAAGGAAGCTGCTCGGTAATGTTGATAATGTCGTTGTAAGCAATTTGCACCGTTTGCCGCATATCGATACACGCTTTGTCTCTTAAATCTTTTGCAAGATCCACCTGAGACAATGCTTGCCTAATTGCTGCGCGGTCAGAGCCCCCGTTATACAGATTGTACGAGAAATTAACCCCTACGCTAGCCTCAGTGATTGTATTATTCAGTGCCGCTTGATCTCGCGTTTGTGCACCGTAGCTCGCCGTCAAATTAACTTGAGAGTGATACAGACTTTTCGCACTGTCTACTCCATAACGTTGTGCATCTATATTGTAAATTGCCGCGTTAAATTGCGGGTTAGTGCCATAGGCATTGGTCAATAACGTTTTAACATCTGTCACACTGGCGTCTACATAAGCAGAGCTTAACGTTACAGGCGTTAATCTATCTGCAGGTTTCTCTCCCACTAAACGAAGAAAACGTGCGGTGACGTCGTGAAGGTTAGACAACTCGGTTAATACATTGGATTCAGCAAGAGAAAGTCACCCACTGATTTGCTCTAGGTCGGCCCGTCGCCCACCCCCCACTTCAACGCTTTCTTCAATCTGTTTGAAAACATCAACGTGAGTAATAAGGTTTTCTTCGGCCAGTCTTAATAATTCTCTAAACAGCTGTACGTCCATGTAAGCAAGCGCAATATCAAGCGATTTTTGCTCCACCTCGCCCAGTAATTCAAAGTACCTTACCACCTGCGCTTGTTTGAACCGCTTAACTTCGCTACTTGTTAAAAACCCGTCATAAAGCATTTGGGTTAGAGCGATTTCAGCTGTGTGCCCCATGTACTCTCGGTCTAACCATAATTTCTATCTGTGTAGGCACTCGTCGCCAATACGTCTACCTGGGGCCTAAAGCCTCCGCGAGCGATATCAACATCTGACATTGCAACTTGAAGCTGACGCCAGCTGGCTTGCACTTCAGGGTTTTGATTAACAACCTTACGAACGTAACTCTCTAGACTCGCTGAGGCACTTCCCTCACCACTAGTTTGAGCAAAAGCACCGTTAGCTATTACAACGACAGCTGCTCCTATTACAACTTTAGAAAGCACTGTTTTAATAAACTTCATACATGCATCTCACTATGTAGATTCTTCACGACATTTGTGCCGTTTCTTACTTTAAAAAAGTAGACGCTGTAAAATTTTATGCAAACCCAGTTGCGCATTATTAGACTAAAAATTAATAAATTAGGGGGAATTACCTAGTTTTTTTAACGCCTTTATACCAATGGCTAAAGCCTATCCGTACTACGGTCCGGTAACGAGATTGAAAAGCCCTGCTACGCTTTTTATATAGCGTAAATATCTATTTTTATTGAGAGAGACTTATGGCCGACGTAAGCATTGTGGAAGTAAATGGTGAAGCTTCTTTAGTACGTAGTGAAACAGGCGAGCAAATTAACGCTGTGTCAGGTATGGCGGTTAACGAGGGCGATGTTTTAAATATTTCACCAGATGCCACCGTTACCGTTAGCGTAAACGGTGAACTTCGCACATTGCCAGCAGGGCAGACCGTATCGTTCCCTCTACAGTTAGACTTTACTGACAGCAATACCGACGACGAGTTTGCAGTTTTTGATGAAAGCGTGGATGAACTTGCAGCACTGCTCGACGGCGTTAAAGGCACTGAGAGCGCCTCTCAAGAGAACGGTGACTTTTTAGACGTACTTGCCGGAGAAGGCGATATATTGGAATCGTTAGAAGCGACAGCGGCAGGTCTTGATGGCGGCGCTGGTACCGGTGGTGGTAGTAACTTTGTACGCGTAGATCGCATCAATGAAGACGTTGACCCCGTAGGCTTTCAATTTGAACAAAATAACAACAATAACGATGACATAACCCCAACTGAATTCTCGGGGACCGGAGAGCAAGCCCAAGATATTTCGCTAACCTTAGACCCTATTGGATTAACCAACGATACAACGCCGACCATTACAGGTATCACCTCTGCCATTCCTGGTAGCACGGTAACCTTTACAGTGACAGACAGTGAAGGAAACACTCAAACACTCACGGCGATTGTTCAAGATGATGGTACGTTCAGCGCAGATGTTCCTAATGCCTTAGCAGACGGTGATTTTACTGTCGACGCTACTGTGCTTGAGCCAACTGGCAATACCGCTGATGGCTCAACGACAGGCCAAATAGACGCTACCGCACCGACAATCACTATAAATGCGCCAGGTTCGGATAACGATACCACGCCAACCCTTACCGGTACCACTGACGCGACGCCGGGCAGTACCGTTACCCTTACCATTACTGATAGCGCGGGCAACACGCAAACCGTGACCGCCATTGTGCAGGCTGACGGAACTTACAGCGCAGACGTACCGGCTGAATTGGCCGAAGGTGAATTTACGATTAATGCCAGCGTGACCGACGAGGCGGGTAATACCGATACCGACACAGGTACTTTAGTAATTGATACCACTGCACCTACGGTAGCCATTAACGATCTAACTACTAACGACACCACCCCGGAACTTACCGGTACAGTGAACGACCCGAACGCGGTTGTGGTGGTGACTATTGACGGGAATGACTACACCGCTACCAATAATGGTAACGGTACCTGGACATTAGCTGACAATATTGTCGCATTACTCGCTGAAGGTAATTATACGGCAACGGTTACCGCTACGGACGCTGTGGGTAATTCTGACTCAGCTACAGGTTCGATTGTTATCGATACCAGTATTGATGAAAACAATAATGGCCAGACGGTAACGTTCGATAGTATTTCAAACGACTCTGGCGTGGCTGGAGACTTTATAACGAGCGACAGCACGCTTATCTTTAATGGAACGGTTGACCTTGGTGACAATACTACCCTAACTGTTACCGTTGATGGCACGTCCTATACCTTTGGCACTGACCCTGAACTTACTATTGATGGCAGCGGCAACTGGAGCCTGGATTTAACTGGCACACCGCTACCAGCAGGCACCTATGCCGTAGTGGCGACAGTGACAGATGAGGTCGGTAATTCGGCGAGCACGGCAAGTCAAAATGTCGTCGTTCAGGCCCTCGATGCTATAAACGACGGTAACGCCGTTGATATGGGTGAGCCTGTGGTGACGGTGAACCCGCCAGAGACCACCAGCAACGACTGTGGATATTGGCGACCCTGTTTCAACAACGCCTGAAACTACAGCGCCTGAGCCTGTTACTTCAGGAACACTACCGGAAGATACCATCACCCTTCCTGAAGAAGGTGATATTGTTTCGGGAGGTCCTGTCACTGAAGTTACGGTTGATGTAGTCGATATCGATCTTCCACCTGAAGATTTAATTCTACCTGCAACCGAGCCAACGTCTGCTGACGCAACTGGCGATAGCACTTCTTTAAGTGGGACTGAGACCGTTGCTGGTGATACGTCTAAAGAAAGTGGCAGCGATATTGGAACGGCTTCACCTACGGAGTCAGACGTGCTCAAGACAGCCATTGATAAACTACCGCCTACCGATATTTAACGTAGCCTAGTTTAAACCTTAAAGCCCTGATGTCATTGCATCAGGGCTTTTTTTTGCTTGTGAAATGATAAACCGATAACGTCTGTCTTCTCTGTACAACCACCGAATTTAAAAGGTATAAAAGATTTCCCTCGAAGCAGCTGCACATCATTGATTAATATAAGGGTTTCGTATTTTATCGAACTACGTATAATGTAGGTGTCACGCATTAGGTCCCCATAGTTTAATGGATAAAACAAGGCCCTCCTAAGGCTTAGATGTTGGTTCGATTCCAGCTGGGGACGCCACTTTTAATATTCTCTTTAGCAATTAAGTAAAGATGTCTATACATTTCCCCTACTAAAAATCAGTTGCCCCTCACTACTTTGGTTGTATTTTGTCTACTTTAGGTAATACTTTCCGAAATAGGAGAGCATTATGACTTTCGACTACCCTAAACAAAATGACGCTGAAGGCAATGCGCAGCCAGAAGAAGATAGCCCGTTTACCGAACAAGAATGGGACGCGATTGAAGCGCTATCTGAACCAGGCGCTATCTATTAAACGTGATTTTTTAAAATCCATCCCCACCTAATACCCCTAATGGGTGACCACATTTAATGTCACCGCTAAGTAAAACAATGTGGATCAACTCACATTGAATAACGTATAAGTAACCTATACCACCAGTGTTGGTTAGCCGCAGTACAATTAACTTAAACAAAACATGCCGCAATTAGGTAAGGACGGTTACGGATAATGTATCCACGCCAACGCTAACCAACGCATAAAATGAAGTAACCTGTATGGGGATGAAAATGAGCCAATTTAAAAACGACGATATCGATTCATTTTTTGCAGAAATGCAGGATGTTAAACCTATCGCATCAGACGATAAGGCTTTACTGCACGACCCAGAAAAAGCGCTGGCCGAAAAACAAAAGCGCGCCGCCCTGAAGGTTAGTGTTCGCGACAAGCTTGCTAACCCGTTGAGCATGGAAGGTGTGAAACCTGTTCCAGCAGATGACTTTATTTATTTTCAACAGCCTGGTATTCAAGACGGCGTATTTAAAAAGCTTCGCCTTGGCAAGTACCCTTTAGAGGTTAATGTATCCTTGTCGGGCAAAACCTTAGAGCAAAGTCGAGACCTGATATACAGCACCATAACATCGAGCCATGAACGAGGGGTACGGGCGCTTATCATAAAACACGGAATGGGAGAACACAGCAAGCCCTTTCCAGCACTCAAGAAAAGCTATGTTAATCACTGGCTAAGAGAGCTAGATGAAGTGATTGCATTTCATACCGCACAACCTATGCATGGCGGATTTGGTGCTACTTATGTGTTGCTGAAAAAGCACCCTCAGCAAAAACTGATTAACCGAGAAAAAAATAAGAAAGGATAAAGTGAGAGACAGGTTTTGCAGGCTTCGGCTGTGCATTTCGTTCGTCTCGTTTTAAGCTTTTTTATGCGACACAACACGCAAAAAGCTTTTTAATAGCCCCAATGATTAACGCCCGTATCAAGTGACTTGATACGGGCGTTAGAATTTTTCTTTCAGACTACTTAACTGAAGACAGCACACTTAGCGTTGTTGGAGCTTCGGCAGATTTCGCAGATGTGCTAAAAACAGCAGTTACGAACATCAGCACTACAGCTACAGCCACTCCGGTTAAGCCAAACCCTTTTGAAGAACGATTCATTGGTCGTCTCTTATTATTTAAACCAGCGAAGCAATGTTACTTCAGCCAGTACAACCCTAATTCAACTCCTGTAACCAAGCCGCATTCCTTGCTTGCACTACAATAGATCAGTGACAACTTGATGACAAGGGCAAAAATCAGATTTTTGACACTTTGCCAAAGGTTTGACGTCATTCTAAAGTATGAACATTTATTAATCGGTATATTTAAGGCAAATAAACAGGGGGTTTCCCCCTGTTTTACTCAATAGCCAATTTACCTAGCCAACGAATTTACGGGCGTTCCTGAAGATTCTCATCCACGCACCGTCTTCTTGCCAATCGTCTGGGCACCATGAGTTTGCAACGGCTCTAAATACACGTTCAGGGTGCGGCATCATAATAGTGCTGCGCCCATCTACAGACGTTAAACCAGTGATACCTTGCGGTGAACCGTTCGGGTTAGCTGGGTATTGCATTGTTGGCTTGCCGTAGTTGTCTACATAACGCATAGCCACCTGCTCGCCTACTTGCGATAGCGCGTTTTCATTTGCAAATTCAGCCTGACCTTCGCCGTGCGACACCGCAATTGGCATACGCGAGCCCGCCATGCCATCTAGCAGCACAGACTTAGACTCCATCACTTCAACCATAGCGACACGGGCTTCAAATCGCGCAGACTTGTTTGTCACGAAATGCGGCCAGTGTTCTGTGCCAGGGATCAATGATTTAAGATTCGATAGCATCTGACAGCCGTTACATACTCCTAAGCTAAAGGTGTCGTTGCGGGTAAAAAAGCCTTCAAACTGATCGCGCGCCATGCTATTGAACAAAATAGACTTCGCCCAACCCTCACCTGCGCCTAATACGTCGCCGTAAGAGAAACCGCCACACGCCGCAAGACCCGCAAACTGCTCAAGAGTAATACGACCCGCCAACACGTCACTCATGTGCACGTCGATAGCGTCAAAACCTGCACGGGTAAATGCAGCCGCCATTTCAAGGTGGGAGTTAACGCCCTGCTCTCTTAAAATCGCCACTTTCGGCTTAACGCCTTTGGCAATATAAGGCGCGCCTACATCTTCGTTAACATCGTAAGACAGTGCTACATGTAAACCAGGGTCTGCAGCATCCTGCTTCGCAGCGTGTTCTTGCTCTGCACACTCTGGGTTATCACGAAGCTTTTGCATTTCAAACGTAGTTTTTGCCCAGGTAGTACGCATGGATACACGGCTATCCGCAAGTACAGCAACGCCGTCGCGGTTAAACTCAATCATATCCGTGCTACTAAGCGTACCGATATCGTGCGTCAATTCAGTTAAGTCAAATTCAGCTAATACAGCGTTAACTGCGTCTAGGTCGCTTTCAAGCACTTGAATTACGCCGCCCAATTCTTCATTGAACAGTACAGCGATGTCGTTGCCTGCAAGGCCATCAAGATTAACGCTTACCCCAGTTTTACCCGCAAAGGCCATTTCTGCCACTGTGGTAAACAGGCCGCCGTCTGAACGGTCGTGGTAAGCCTGCACCAATCCCTTTTCGATAAGGGCCTGCATGGCATCGAAGAAGCCTTTAAGGCGCGTAGCAGACACCACATCAGCTGGGCTATCACCAAGCTGTGTATAGACTTGTGCTAAACAACTCGCGCCCAAGCGGTTTTTACCTTCACCTAGGTCAAGCAACAATAAGCGACTTGCGCCTTTGTCTGTGCGAAGCTGTGGCGTTACCGTTTTGCGAATATCTTTGACTGCACCGAAAGCAGAAATAACTAAAGATAGCGGTGAAGTTACGGCCTTATCTTCTCCATTTTCATTCCATGCGGTCTTCATCGACATGGAGTCTTTACCCACTGGTATGGTTAAACCAAGTTCAGGGCAAAGCTCTTCACCCACGGCTTTCACCGCTTCATAAAGGCCCGCATCTTCACCCGGGTGACCGGCTGCAGTCATCCAGTTGGCTGAAAGCTTTATACGTTTAATATCGCCAATATTTGCCGCCGCAATATTAGTTAACGCTTCACCTACCGCTAGGCGTGCAGACGCACCGTGCGACAGCAATGCAACGGGTGTACGCTCGCCCATTGTCATGGCTTCGCCGTGATAGGTATCAAACGCCGTTGCCGTTACTGCTACGTCAGCCACCGGTACCTGCCATGGACCTACCATTTGGTCACGACTTACAAGGCCCGTTACCGAGCGATCGCCAATGGTAATAAGAAAAGTTTTTTCAGCCACTGTGGGTAACGACAGAATGCGCGTCGCTGCATCACTTAATGTAATACCCGCGTCATCTAGTGCAGGCGAGCTTACTTTTTTGGAGCTCACATCACGATGCATTTTAGGCGGCTTACCTAAAAGCACATCTAGCGGCATATCGATGGGTTTATTTTCAAACTGGCTATCGTTCAGGTTTAAGTGCTGCTCGGCAGTCGCTTCACCTACCACCGCAAACGGCGCGCGTTCGCGGGCGCAAATCGCTTCGAACACAGGCATATTTTCAGGCGCAACCGACATAACATAGCGCTCTTGTGATTCGTTACACCAAAGCTCTAGCGGCGTCATGCCAGGCTCATCAGAGAGTACCTTTCTCAGTTCAAAGTTACCGCCGCGGCCGCCGTCGTTTACAAGCTCTGGCAGTGCATTTGAAAGACCACCCGCGCCTACATCGTGGATAAACTGAATAGGGTTGTTATCCCCTAGCTGCCAACATGCATCGATCACTTCCTGACAGCGACGCTCCATTTCTGGGTTATCACGCTGAACGGAGGCAAAGTCTAAATCTTCATTCGACTGACCAGAGGCCATTGAAGACGCTGCACCGCCACCAAGACCAATGTTCATGGCAGGGCCGCCAAGCACAATAAGCTTAGCGCCTACGGTGATTTCGCCTTTCTCGATGTGATCACGGCGAATATTGCCTAAGCCACCCGCTAGCATGATGGGCTTGTGGTAACCACGCACTTCAACACCGTTAAAGCTATTGACTTCTTGCTCGTAGGTACGGAAATAACCCAGTAGCGCTGGGCGGCCAAATTCGTTGTTAAACGCAGCACCACCCAGTGGGCCTTCAAGCATAATATCAAGGGCACTGACAATGCGCTGTGGCTTGCCATATTCTGCTTCCCACGGCTGTTCAGCACCAGGAATACGTAAGTTAGATACAGTAAAACCAACCAAGCCTGCTTTAGGTTTTGAACCACGGCCTGTAGCACCTTCATCACGAATTTCACCGCCTGAGCCTGTTGCTGCACCAGGGAAAGGTGAAATTGCCGTTGGGTGGTTGTGAGTTTCTACCTTCATTAAAATATCGATATTTTCATGATGGTATTCGTATTGATGCGACTGAGGGTTCGGGAAGAAGCGCCCTGCTTCCCAGCCTTCCATTACTGCTGCGTTATCTTTGTAGGCTGAATACACGTGATCAGGCAACAACTCGTAGGTGTTTTTGATCATTTTAAACAGCGATTTTTCTTGGTCTTCGCCGTCAATGGTCCAGCTAGCGTTAAAGATTTTATGGCGACAGTGTTCCGAGTTTGCTTGGGCAAACATGTATAGCTCTACATCGGTAGGGTTTCGGCCTAACTTGGTAAAACTATCAAATAGGTAGTCAATCTCATCATCGGCTAATGCAAGGCCTAACGACACGTTTGCATTAACCAGTGCCTCTTTGCCTTCACCTAACACATCGACACTGGTAAAGGTGTTGGCTTCGGTGTGAGCAAACAGCACCGCCGCATCGTCAGTATGGGTGAACACTGACTCGGTCATTCTGTCGTGTAAGAAGCTAGCAACAAGTGCAAAATCTTCATCACTCAATGTAGCGTCGGTCTCGATATAAAACGCGCAACCGCGTTCTATACGATTGATATTTTTTAGACTACAGTTGTGAGCGATGTCGGTGGCTTTAGAAGACCAGGGAGAAATAGTGCCGGGGCGAGGAGTAATAAGGAAGAGGGTTCCAGAAGGTGTTTGTGCTTGCCTCGCGGGGCCGTAAGTGAGCAGCTTCTCGAGAATCTCTATTTGCTGCTTAGACAAGTCACCTTGGGAGTCTACTAGGTGAACATATTCGCTATATAGGTTTTTAACCCTAACGCCGGATTGACCCAGCTTTGCAATCAGTTTAGTTTGGTTAAACTCTGATAGTGCAGGAGCGCCTCGAAGGACCAACATATTGATTTACCTGGTTTGTTAGAAACAACGACCACCAATGCGACGCGTTGCCTCTTGGATTGATGAGTATTTCGGCGCGGATTATAGAGTAAATATGCGCAGTAAGTAACCTCATAACGCGCTTACATGAACGTTTTTTTTAAACTTAGACGGTTTAATGACATTAAGTAAAGGTCTATGCAGTCACAAGACTATAAAAAACGATTAAAACTACAAATAATAATCATATTATCTATTGCTGTAATGAGTTGTGGGGTGCCAAACGTGCCCACTGCTCTGTCTTCGTTATTAGAAAGGGAATCTATTCGTGTAGGCACGGTTTACGGTGCGGGCACATTTTACAATGGTGCAGAAGGGCCGCAGGGGTTCGAATACGAATTACTGGCTGGTTTCGCAGATTATCTTGGGGTAACACTCGATTTGTACCCTTTTTACAGCTACGAGGTCATGCTTGAACAACTTGAAGAAGGCAATTTAGACATCGTCGCTACCGGAGACGCCGTTACGCCAGCGCTAAAACATCGTTTTGCTTATGGACCTGCCTACCAGCGTGTAGAGCAGGAACTCGTGTTTCAAGCTGGCGCCACCAGACCTAGAGACTTGGCAGAGCTAGACTCTCCTATTATTGCGGTAGCAGGCAGCAGCCAGGCTCACCTTTTATCTAATCTCTTTAAACGTTTAAGTGAAGAAGAGGATGAAGCAGTTCAGACTCAATTAATTACCACTGAAGACTCAGACTCAGAAGAATTACTTCAACAGGTCGCCAACGGTGATATTGCCTATACGGTTGCAGATAGTAATCGCTTAGCCCTACAGCGCAGACGTTATCCAAATTTGGCTGTCGCACGAACGCTTAATAAAAATATGCCTATGGCATGGGCGTTGCCTTTACAACAAGATGACTCGGTTAAAGCGGCGTTAATTGAATATTTTGGCACAGTACACCAATCTGGATGGTTTACCGTGTTAGAAGATAAGTACTTTGGTCATATTCGCCAGTTTGATTATGTAGATAGCCGAGCATTCAATTACGCCGCAGAGTCTACCCTTACTCAATATAAGTCTTTATTTCAAAAGTATGCAGGCGATTTAGATTGGCGCCTTCTAGCCGCAATGAGCTACCAAGAAAGCCATTGGAACAGTGATGCGATTTCCAGAACAGGGGTGCGGGGGCTGATGATGCTTACATTAGCTACCGCCAGCGACTGGAATGTCGACGATAGAACCGACCCTGAACAAAGTATTCGAGGAGGCTCGCGCTATTTCGCCAGTTTATTAAATAGAATACCTGCGCGTATCAGTGAACCAGACAGAACCTGGATGGCGATGGCATCGTATAATATCGGTATGGGTCATTTAGAAGATGCGCGCATTTTAACAGAACAACAAGGGGGTAACCCCGATCTTTGGGTTGACGTTAAACGCCGCCTGCCGCAGTTGCGGCAAAAAAAGTACTACCGCACTACCCGCTATGGCTACGCAAGAGGCGATGAAGCATTGCAATATGTTGAGAACATTCGCCGCTATTACGACAGCTTAGTGTGGTTAGACGAACAAGGAAAAATTTAACCCTCGTCGTCTGGTAGATCTCTTGAAAACTGTCATTTCGATGTCATCTTTATAGCCTACCCTAAGAATGAGTCAGCCAAAGGCTGACTCGCTTTCTCGACATACGTCATTTTTAAAACATTTACGATGTTTAACGAAAGAGAAGAGAAAGGAGAATAAATGAAAAAAAACCGTTTTATGAAGAAAGGAATAAAATTGAAAAATAACAATAGACGTCGTCTTATGCTAAAGCGTTGCCATCAGAAAGTGCTACAACGCCGCAAGCTTTTTGTTACCAGCGATATGTTTACTCAACTCACGCGTAAACCAAGTTAATCAAAGGGCCGATCTGAGCGCGCTGTACGATAGTGGTTCTTCCATTCAGCCCTTTCACTGCACTATCTTTTTAATCAGGCATTTTGCCTTCAAGCAGTTTTTTCGCCTTTTTGGCAGCCTTGATTTCTTCCCTGCGCTTACGAAAAAAATCTGACAATTTATTAGCACACGTCGACGCTAATACCCCAGAGACAATATCAACCTGATGGTTAAGCGCAGGGTGTTGCAGCAAATTCATAACAGAGCCCGCCGCCCCCGTTTTCGCATCCTTAGCGCCAAATACCACGCGCTTCACTCGAGCATGCACCAACATTCCCGCACACATCGAGCAAGGCTCTAGCGTAACGTATAACGTTGCATCGATAAGCCGATAGTTTTGAACTTTAGAAGCAGCTTGTTTGACGGCACGCAGCTCTGCATGAGCTGAAGGGTCGTGGTCGCTAATCGGTGTATTGTACCCTTCCCCGATAAGTTCGCCATTTAATACCACACAAGCGCCAACTGGCACTTCCCCAATGGCCTCAGCGCTATCGGCAAGGGCTAAAGCATGCTTCATCCAACGAATGTGCTGCTCCAACTCCTCATCACTTACGGCCACGTTACCAACGTCACTTTCATGCATGTGGCTCACCGATTTAATATTAGCCACATCACTACCTGACTTAGACAGGTCTTTTGTACCGCTTTGTTGGTGATTCAGGCCAGAAGGCATAGGTGAAGGGTTGTTATTTTCGTCACTCATTCGTCAAATTTGCTATTTTACTTAGTGAATTTTATTAACTTTCGTTTTTGATTAGCCAAGAAAAATAATGTAAAGCAATAATAATTAATGACTTTTGTCACTTGGCAACCTATTTGCAATCTCTCATTATATCACTGCTAGGGCATGTTGGCCTTCCTTGAAAATCAAGGGCTGACAAGTCTGGTACGAATAGGACTTAATTGGTTACATTTTTTATCTAAAATAACGATAGATAACCGTTATATTACCTTAAGCGTAGCAGTAATTTTATCAACAAGTATTTAGCGTTCTTTTATTAAACGTGTCTTAGTGAAACGCGAAAGAACCTAAATGCAAGGTGAACTAGGCAACTGGCCACATTTTCACCTACACTGTTTTAAAGCCATTTGTGAGGGATACCACCGTGAATATGACCGCGATAGCAATAGTAGCCATTTGTGCTTGGGCATTAGTTTCCATTGTCGACAGCGCAAAAGACAAAAGTAAAAAGAAGCTCAGCAGCAAAGAGACGGACGCCTACAAAAAAGAAATTGCTGACTTAAAAGAGCGTGTGTCGGTGTTGGAAAAAATTGTTACCGATGAACGTTACGACCTAAAGAAGCAGTTTGCGGATTTAGAAAAAGACCGCGTCGCGTAGGCCATATTACACTAGTTCCACCGCCAGCGCGCTAATCCCTAAGCGCGCTAGTTGCCTTCTAGTAACTTGCGTTCGGCGCGTTCCACTCTTCTCGGCTTGCCTGCAATAACCAAAACATCGTGGGCCTGCAAAATAGCATTTTGGTCTGGTTCTTTGACCTCGTTCCCATCGCGCCGTAACCCCTTAATAGCCACCCGCATTCTAGAAAAGTCGATATCCTTAATGGCTTTACCAATACAAGATGCATGTTCTGACAACACAACGGCGTGAATAAATTCTAATTTGTCTTCCGTGCCGTAAGTTATCTCTGTGGTTTCTCCCGGGTAAAAGCCATGCATGTGATCATAGCGCCCTTTTCTCTCAGCGCGGACCCGTTTTAAAATTCGCGACATGGGCACGCCCGCATAGTGCAACACTTGCGATACTAGCATTAAGCTTCCCTCCTGAAGCTCGGGGACCACTTGATTCGCGCCAGCACTGTATAGGCTTTCTAGCTGGTAGTCTCGCTTGGTACGCACCATGACATCGGTCGTACTTGCGAGGCTTCGAGTTTGTGTAATAACTTGCTTCGCTTTATCCACTTCATCGAACGTAACCAGTACAAGTCTCGCCCCTTCCACATTCGCATTAGTGAGAATATCTTTTTGGCTCGCATCTCCAAAAATAACCGGCTCGCCAGCATTTCGGCTCTCGTGTACCCGCACTGGGTCCATATCAATGGCAACAAAGTGAATACCTTCCATTTTCAGCATGCGCGCCACAGATTGTCCGACACGGCCAAACCCACAGATGACCACGTGATTCGTTAACGGGCCAGCGGTACCCAAATTAGCCTTATCATCAAAAGAGACATCATTATTCACTAACCGCTTGGCTATGGTCACACTGTTATTCATGAGCCATGGCGTAAGCGCCATACTGATAACCCCCATACTAACAATCAATGAAGACTGCTCTTTAGTTAACACCCCGTGGGTCGTCGCCAAGGCGGCAATAACAAAGCTGAATTCACCTATTTGACAAAGTTTTACGCCAGCAGACCAACCGTCTATAGGGTCGGTTTTTACTAATAATGAGGCGCCCCTAACTAAAATGACTTTCACCACCATAAGTGCAAACACACCAAACACAATCTCAAGCAAGCTATCCCACAGTACGGTCAGTTCTAGCTGCATTCCCACGGTAACAAAGAAAAGCCCCATTAATATGTCTCGGAACGGACGTATATCCGCCTCGAGCTGATACTTATACTGACTTTCCCCGAGCATCATACCCGCTAAAAATGCGCCAAGCGCCATAGACAGCCCGAAGTAATAGGTTAGCCCGCCGGCTAATAACGCAATAAGAATAGTGGTAAGAACAAACAATTCATCGGTTCTTGTTCTCGCTATTTCTCTAAACACCCAAGGTAGTAACCACTTACCTACTGACATTAGAAACGCGATAACAAACACGCCTTTAAGCAGTGCTTCACCAAGTGCCAATGCAATGCTGACTTCACCGGTTTGTGCAAGTAGCGGGATAGCAATTAAAAATGGCACCACGGCCAGGTCTTGAAAAAGTAAAATACTCACTGCTAGCTGAGTTCGGCGATTATTAAGTATCCCCATTTCCGTGGCTTGTTTGATAACAATCGCGGTAGAACTCAATGCCAATGTTCCTCCTATAATAATAGAAGCACTAACGGGAATACCTAGAAGTAGCGGGACGCAGGTAAAAACCGCGGTTGTAAAGAGCATTTGCCCCAGCCCCACGCCAAACACTAAAGAGCGCATGGCAAGCAACTTAGGTAGAGAAAACTCCAGCCCTAGAGAAAAGAGCAGAAATACAATTCCTACTTCGGCGAGTAAGTGCATTTCTTCTGGATGAGCAAACACCGACAAAAGCTGTGGGCCCGCTAGCACACCAGCAAACAGGTAAGCGAGAATAGGAGGTAGGTGAACACGTTTAAATAAGGCGACTGCGCATACTGATATAAACATCAGCACGACAATATTTAAAAAACTAGTTCCCACTTTACCTCCTAGAGTACGAACAATTTTAATTAAACTAAAGGCTAATGCCGCTAGAAATGTTTTGGCATTCGACTTGCAAAATCCCTTATACAAATGCAGATCCGGCAAGTTTTGCCGCTGTGAACGCCATAATTGACGCAAAAATGCGGTTGGCGCTACAGAAACGTCAGGGCTTTGACACTTGTTTCTTTGCATTCCAACGCATTTTGTATAGGGGCACTACTGTGGATTTCTCAACATCAGTCTACGATAGCACACAACATAACAATTTTTATCCTGCTGAGAGCACGGGTAAATCACTTACCTTTAGTGAATTATCAGGCTTTGTAACACAGCTACTTTCAACACTTGAGCTTCAAGAGTTAGGTGGCGTGTATTTCCAGCAGCTTAATATGTTACTGCCTGTTGTAGGGTTCAGCTTATCTGATTTCGATTCACGTTGGGTGTACGGTAACGCAAAAATCTCGTCTACATTGATTGATTTGCCCCTTCAAGGCGCTAGTACAATTAACGGTGAGCAAGCCCATGTCTACTATTACATTAGTTCACCCCTGTCGTTATCGCAACGAGAAAGTCTGTTCCAACTTCATGATTTATTTGGAAAACAGGTAAAGCACGCGTTGTCACTAACGCGCGTTCAGCAAATGGCAACGAAAGACATCCTTACTGGCTTAGGTAATCGCGCGGGCTTTGAACAATCGACGACTAGGCAGCTAGGGTGGGCACAAAGGCATGACGAACCGTTCGCTCTACTCGTTATCGATTTAGACAATTTTAAATTCGTAAATGACAATTTCGGTCATGGCGAAGGCGATAAGGTCCTTATTCACGTTGCCTCGCACCTCTCAAATGTTCTGCGAGATGAAGATGAAGCGTTTCGTTATGGTGGGGATGAGTTTTGCTGCCTATTGGATTGCCAAACGCAGCAGCAGCTTACTTGCGCAGCGCAGCGTATTCAAGCAAGCATCAATAGTTCAAAGTATTTATCACAGCTAGGGGTATCTACAAGCCTAGGCGGCGCGATATATCGCGACGGCGATACCATAAGTACGCTGTTTGACAGAGCAGACAACGCGCTTTATCACGTGAAAAATTCAGGCAAAAACAGTTATCACGCAGCCTAGCGCGTTTTCGCGTTACCTGTAGGGAGCGGCAATGTATTGCCGCTTTAGTAAGTACGTATTCGCTCCCTTAGCCTTGCGTAAACGAGAGCTTAATGCGGGGAGATTTAGGCTGTAGATAGATACACTGACCGCTAATAATCAGCGCAACAGCTTGCTCATTTAAAAAGATAACCGGTACACCATTTCGCTCCCAGCGCGGCACACGCCATACTTTAAACCACTCTTTTAAAAGCTTTGATACACTCGCATTTACTGGCTTAATGCGTAAGTTGCGCGCGTTGGTTTGAAACGTAACCGTATCGCCCTCTTCTTTTTCTAATAGCGAAACATGAAGGTTTCCGTTTAACCAAGGAAGCGCATTATCAGCATCAACATGCAGTACTCCGCTAGGCTCGGCGTCGTGTACGGCGTTGACCACCCAGTACAAGTCACCATCAAAGCGGATTACCTTGCCCCACTTAAAATTTACCTCTGGGGTCGCATCGTGCTTGGCTTCTAACATAAGCAATACTTGCTCTGCTTGAGCTTTAGATGGTGAAAGCTGACCTTGTGCTTTAAACCATGCACGAATGACCATAGCCTGCCACGGTCGCGACAGTGATGTCAGTTTTTGCCCATCTAAACGCAAATTTGTGCGCTTACAGTCTTCAAAGTGACGCTGGGCCGAATCGTTCACTAATTCGCTTTGCTCAGCACAAAGCGCTGCACTGCGGCCAACGGTTTTGGTTAACTGCGGCCAGCGGTCTAATAGGTGGGGAATAATCTCGTTTCTTAAGAAATTTCTGTCAAAGCTATTTTGCTGATTTGACTCATCGTCCACCCATTGCAACATTTCATTGTCAGCAAAGGTGACAATTTCAGCTTTATCCAGTGACAGCATAGGGCGCATTATGAGTGTGTTACCGCGATACTGCACTTCCCCCATGCCTGCTAAACCCAGGGGGCCTGCACCACGCTTTAACTGTAGCAAAACGGTTTCAAGTTGATCTTCAGCATGCTGGCCTAACAACAGTACACCGCCAATGCGTTTACACACCGCTAACAGCGCGTTGTAGCGAACCTTGCGCGCTTCTGCTTCTATACTTTTTCGCGCACTGGTGTCTACCTCTACGCGATGGAGGTGAAATTCGACATCCTCTAAACGACACTGCAATTCACAGTGCCGCGCCCAGCTGTCAGCATTTTCACTTAATCCATGATGCACGTGCACCGCGTGAATAGGCCCGTTGTATTGCTCACGATATTCAATAACAGCTTGCAATAGAACCGAGGAATCAACACCGCCGCTATACGCTACCACTAAGGGCGTTTGAAGAGGTAATTCGGCGTCGGTGAGACCCTTAGCGATACGACTGACAATGTAGTCGCTCAACGATGATATTTGACGGGACACGTACTGATATTGCCTTGTAGTTTTAATTGTCTTATAACGCCAAGGGGCTGACTACCTTCGGTAACCAACCCCTTGATATGAATAAAGCTAGCCAACTATCGCGCGCAGTAAATGTCGCGCTGTCGTTATGAAAAACTTAACAATAACCGAACGACATTAAACGCTCGTAACGCTCTTCCATCAACTTAGTTTTATCTAGCTCTTTAAGCTGGTTAAGCTGCTGCTTGATCACTGCTTTTAGGTTAGCTGCCATACCGTTGTGATCGCGATGCGCGCCGCCTAATGGCTCTTCAACAATGCTGTTAATTAGACCAAGCTCTTTAATTTGTGGCGCACTTACGCCCATGGCTTCAGCCGCTAATGGCGCTTTTTCAGCACTTTTCCATAAGATAGAGGCGCAGCCTTCAGGCGAGATAACCGAATACGTAGAATACTGAAGCATGTTTACTCGGTCGCCTACACCAATGGCTAGTGCACCGCCCGAGCCACCTTCACCAATAACAGTACAAACGATTGGCACCGTAAGCTCTGCCATTTCAAACAAGTTTTTCGCAATGGCTTCACTTTGACCACGTTCTTCAGCACCAACACCAGGATATGCCCCTGGCGTGTCAATGAAGGTAATAATAGGCATGTTAAAGCGCTCAGCCATCTTCATAAGGCGTAGCGCTTTGCGATAGCCTTCTGGTTTAGGCATACCAAAATTACGCTTAATCTTTTCGTTAGTATCACGACCTTTCTGATGGCCAATAATCATTACAGGTTGGTCGTCTAACATAGCTGGGCCGCCAACAACGGCCTTGTCATCGGCAAACGCGCGGTCGCCCGCCAGTTCGTCGAATTCAGTAAAAATACGCGGAATGTAATCAAGGGTGTACGGACGCATTGGATGACGTGCCAGTTGAGAAACTTGCCACGCGCCAAGGTCCGAGAAGATTTTTTTGGTTAGCTCTGCACTTTTACCGCGAAGCTTATTAATTAATTTCTTCTTCAATACCAACGTCAAACTCGCCACCTTGATTCACCAACCTAAGCTCTTCAATTTTTGCTTCTAGTTCGGCTATCGGCTGTTCAAAGTCCAAAAACTGTATACTCATTTCATGTCCTATTCGTACTACGCTCGTCTATGCAAACGCGAGATGTCCAATCTATCGAACTCTTACCCTTAATGGTAGAGAATTGAAACGGCTTTGTCTCCCAAACATTGCTTGAGATCGTGTAAAAGTTGATCTTCAGGGGTAACGTACCACTTTGCTCCACACGCTAAGGTTACTTCTACGTCTGGATGGGTTACCGCTAACTGAACAGGACAACTTCCACCGTTAAATGCCTGCAGGATAGATTGCATCTGACTCATTATTTTCGGTTCAAGCCGCTGGGTATCAACATTTATCGCCAGCGCTCTCGCGTTTTTCTCTCGTGCCTGAACAATGTCCATTACATCACGGGCGGTGATTGTATTGCCCCCAGAGAAATCATCAAAGCTGACCTGTCCCTTTATGAGCAATATTCTGTCAGTTTCTAGCAAACTTTCGAACTGTTCGTACATGTCTGGAAAGAAACGCACGTCCATTCTGGCACTCTTATCATCCAGTGTCACTATTGCCCAGCGGCGCCCTCGTTTGTTTGTCATAACACGAACGCCCAGTACCAAGCCAACTGCACCAGCAAGCTGGTCTTTATTGGTAGGTTTTAAGTCGACCAGACGACCGTCGGTATAGTAGCGAAGCTCGTCAGCATACTGATTGATAGGATGGCCTGTTAAATACAAGCCAAGTGTGTCTTTCTCGCCTTCAAGCCACACTTTCTCAGGCCACTCAGGTACGTCGGCAAAGGCCTGCTGTACTTCTTCAGGCTCGGTGGTTAATAGGCCAAACATGTCTGACTGACCAAACGACTCGGCCTTGGCATGCTGCCCCGCCGCTGCAAGCGCTTCGGGAAGCGTCGCCATAAGCGTAGCCCGGTGGGGGCCTAAATTATCCATCGCACCAGCAAGCACTAATTTTTCGAGTACACGTTTGTTAACACGTTTAATATCAACCTTCGCGCAGAAGTCGAAGAGATCTTTAAACGCCCCTTGGGTCTCGCGCGCTTCGATAATGGCTTCAATAGGGCCCTCGCCTACGCCTTTAATCGCACCAATGCCATAAACAATGCGACCTTCGCTATCAACGGTAAATTTGTATTTGCCTGCGTTTAAATCTGGCGGCAGTATCTCAATACCCATGCGTTCACATTCATCGACAAGGGTTACGATTTTATCGGTGTTATCCATATCCGCCGACATTACCGCAGCCATAAATTCAGCCGGATAATGCACTTTTAGCCACAGCGTTTGGTAAGACACCAACGCGTATGCTGCCGAGTGAGATTTGTTAAACCCGTAACCGGCGAATTTTTCTACCAAGTCGAAGATTTTCATGGCCAGATCAGGGTCAATATTATTGCCCTTAGCACCTTCAGCGAAGGTACCGCGCTGCTTCGCCATTTCTTCAGGTTTTTTCTTACCCATTGCACGGCGAAGTAAGTCAGCGCCGCCGAGTGAGTAACCTGCCATTTCCTGAGCAATCTGCATTACCTGTTCCTGATACAAGATAATGCCGTAGGTAGGTTCTAGTATTTCTTGAAGGCATTCGTGCTGATATTCAGCGTCTGGGTAAGAAATTTCTTCACGTCCGTGCTTACGGTCGATAAAGTTATCTACCATGCCTGACTGCAGTGGTCCCGGGCGGAATAGAGCCACCAATGCGATGATATCTTCAAAGCAGTCCGGCTTAAGGCGTTTAATTAGCTCTTTCATACCGCGGGATTCCAACTGGAATACTGCAGTGGTTTCGGCGTTTTGAAGGGTCCTGAAACTCTTAGGATCTTCAAGAGGAATAGCGCTGATATCTACATCAACGTTCTTGCCCTCTTTGATCATATCTATCGCCCACTGAATGATCGTCAGTGTACGAAGACCTAAGAAGTCGAATTTTACCAAGCCTGCCGTTTCAACGTCGTTCTTATCGAACTGGGTTACCGGGTTATTCCCTTCGTCATCACAATACAGCGGCGAGAAATCAGTAATCGTGGTTGGCGCGATAACAACACCACCGGCGTGCTTACCGGCGTTTCGGGTAACCCCTTCAAGAATACGCGCCATATCGATAAGGTCTTTCACTTCCTCATCGCTTTCATAAACTTCTGGCAGCTGTGGCTCAGCTTTAAACGCTTTTTCTAGCGTCATACCAGGGTCGGGCGGTATGAGCTTTGAAATTCTGTCTACAAAACCATAAGGGTGACCCAATACTCGACCCACGTCACGTACTACCGCTTTTGCCGCCATAGTACCGAAGGTAATGATCTGAGATACCGCCTGGCGCCCGTAGAGCTCGGCAACGTGGTCAATTACTTCATCTCGTCTATCCATACAGAAGTCGACGTCGAAGTCGGGCATAGATACACGCTCTGGGTTCAAGAAACGTTCAAATAGCAAGTCGAATTCTAGCGGATCTAAGTCGGTAATTTTAAGCGCATACGCCACTAATGAACCTGCACCGGAGCCCCGTCCTGGTCCTACCGGAATACCGTTATCCTTACTCCACTGAATGAACTCCATTACGATTAGGAAGTAGCCTGGGAACCCCATTTGGTTAATTACTTCAAGCTCAATGCGAAGTCGGTCATCGTACTCTGGGCGTTTAGCTTTGCGAACTTCCTCATCGGGGAAAAGAAATTCTAGACGTTCTTCCAACCCTTCTTCAGACACTTTAACCAAGAAGTCTTCAGTGGTCATGCCGCCGGTTGGAAACTGTGGTAAGAAATACTCGTTTAAGCGAACCGTAACGTTACAGCGCTTTGCTATTTCAACCGTATTTTCAATGGCTTCTGGAATATCGCTAAATAGCTCTGCCATTTCTTCTGCCGTGCGCAGGTACTGCTGTTCGCTATAACGCTTGGGCCGACGGTTATCGTCCAACGTGTAACCATCATGAATACATACGCGTATTTCATGCGCCTCGAAACCTTCACGGTCAATGAAGCACACCTCGTTGGTGGCGACCACGGGCAAACCGCGCTGTTCGGCGAGCTCTACCGCATGGTGCAAGTAGTCCTCTTCACCCTGTCTGCCGGTTCTTATTAACTCGAGGTAAAATCGATCGGGGAAGTAAGACTCATAAAATGCTAAGGCACTGTCTAAAAGCTTAGCGTTATTCTTCATTAACCCCACGCCCACGTCGCCGTGTTGTGCGCCAGAGAGTATGATTACTCCCTCTGCGTGTTCGGCTAGCCATGCTTGGTCGATAACAGCCCGGTGCGCTAAATGTCCGCGAAGGTACGCTTTAGAAATAAGAATGGTGATATTCTTATAACCTTCATTGTTCATCGCCAAAAGCGTAAGCCTAAACGGCTCATCACCAAACGCTTCATTGGTAACCCAAAAGTCGGTACCAATGATGGGCTTTATTCCCAGATTATGTGCTTCGGAATAGAACTTAACCAAACCGCACATATTCATTTGATCGGTTATCGCCACCGCTGGCATTTTAAGGGCGGCAACCTTACCTAGAATAGGCTTAACCTTATTCAGGCCGTCCATCATCGAAAAGTCGCTGTGAACACGTAAATGAATAAATGGCGATGACATGATGTTATTTCTCTTCAAGTAACGCTTTAACGGGCTTAAAACTCTTACGGTAGCAATCTAAAATGCCATACTCTGCAATGGCTTCAAAATGCGCTTTGGTGGGGTAACCCTTATGCCCCGCAAAATTGTACTGCGGAAAGGCTTCGTGAAGCGAAATCATATCGTTGTCTCGCTCTACTTTAGCAATGATTGATGCCGCTGAAATCTCTGCGTGCAGGCTATCTCCCTTCACCACGGCTTCAGAATCAAAATTCCAGGCCGGCAGCCGATTACCATCTACCCGCACAAAGTCAGGCTTTACAGGCAGGCCTTCTACCGCGCGTATCATGGCGAGCATGGTAGCGTGCAGTATATTAAGCTTATCGATTTCTTCGGGGCTCGCTCTACCAATATTCCAGTACAGAGCTTTTTCACGAATTTCTTGGGCAAGCGCGACGCGCTTTTTTTCACTGAGCTTTTTTGAGTCAGTGAGCCCTTCAATAGGATTTTGAGGGTCAAGGATGACCGCGGCAGTAACAACATCACCTACCAGTGGTCCGCGCCCTACTTCATCAACGCCGGCAATTAACTTATGCAAACAATTCCTCCACGACAGCTTTAGCTGCTGTTTTATCAGCGTTGCATTTTAGCGTATGGTGGAGGTCGGTGAAACGGGCAATAAGGGCTGAATTGTCACTTTCGAAAAAGTTGAGTAGCTGATTGCTCATATTCTCTGCATTTACCTCTTCTTGAAGTAACTCTGGAATAATCGCTTCGTTTGCCAAAAGGTTGGGTAAGGTGAAAAACGGCGCTTTATATAAACGCTGCATAATTTTGTAGGTGAGCGGCGCAAGTGAATAAGCGGCTACCATTGGGCGCTTACACAACATAGCCTCTAACGTCGCTGTACCTGATGCAAGCAAGATAACATCGCTTGCTATCATGGCATCCCGCGAAGTACCTTGGGTTACCTGAATAGGTAAACGCGCTTCAGCGTTGTCGGCTTCAAGCAATAATGCTTTTATTTGTGCAAGACGATGTTCGTTAGCAGCGGGGATAAGAAATTGAATGTCGCTTCGTTTAGCATGTATCGCTTCTATGGTTTCAAGAAAAACCGGAAGCAGCGTGTCCACTTCGCCGCGACGAGAGCCTGGGAGTACTGCTAACACAGGTGCCTTGCTGTCCACGCCCAATACCTGACGAGCAGCGCTTTGGTCGGGCTCTAAAGCAATCGCGTCGGCCATGGTGTGCCCGACAAAGGTATACGGCACGTTGTATTTGTCATAAACCTGCTGCTCGAACGGAAATAATCCTAATACCCGATTGGCAGCTTTAGCAATTTTGTGTATTCGCTTCTCGCGCCATGCCCACACGGTTGGGCTCACGTAGTGCATGGTCTTAATACCCCGTGCTTTAAGGGCTTTTTCTACTCTTAAGTTAAAATCTGGCGCATCTACCCCCACGAAAATATCAGGCGGGTTTTGCTCGAAGTGGGCAAGAAGCTGCTTTTTAACTTTTAAAATGGCGGGTAAATGCGCAAGAACTTCAACAAGCCCCATAACTGACAAGGTTTCCATGTCGAAAAGACTATGGAAACCTGCGTCTATCATATTTGGACCGCCAATACCTTCGATTATAGCATCTGGGTATTGGCGTTTTAGCTCTGCAACCATTCCGGCGGCAAGGATGTCACCAGAGGGCTCTCCGGCAACCATGCCGATACGAATTGGTTTAGACATAATTAGCGGATAATGCCTCGCTCAGCGTCTTTTAAGAATTGTACCATTAGCGCTACGCCATCGAACTTGTCAGCAGGCTCGGCAAGTTTTTCCACCGCTTCGTCAATGGTATTTCCTTCGCGATAAATCGCTTTGTAGGCACGCTTAATTTCGAGTACTTCTTCTTTTGTGAAGCCCCGGCGTTTGAGGCCCTCAGAGTTGATACCTTGAGGAATGTTCTTTTGACCACTAACCATAACAAAAGGCGGAACATCGCGAAGAATAATGCCACCGGCGCCTAAAAATGCATGAGCGCCAATTTTACAGAACTGGTGAATGCCTGTAGCGCCACCAACAATAACGAAATCGTCAATATGGACGTGACCTGCAACCGCTACGTTGTTGGCAATTATAATGTCGTCGCCAAGAACGCAGTCATGGGCAATATGCGCGTTCGCCATAAACAGTCCGCGAGAGCCAATGATGGTTATGCTATTGTCCTGAACCGTGCCGCGGTGAACGGTAACCCCTTCACGGAACTCATTGTCATCGCCGATAACAAGCTCGGTAGGCTCGCCCGCATATTTCTTATCTTGGCAGTCTTCACCAATTGAAGAAAACTGATAAAACTTATTGTTTTTACCGATACGCGTTGGGCCGCGTACCACCACATGTGACTTCAGAATACAGCCATCGCCAATAGTGACATTGTCGTCAACCACGCAAAATGGACCAATAGTGACATTGTCACCAATCGTTGCACTTTCTGAAATTACCGCAGTAGGATGGATCACGTTACGCTATCTCTCTCATCGCACACATAAACTCTGCACAGCACGCGACGTCGCCATCGACACTTGCAGTACCTTTAAACTTCCAGATCCCTCTGCGCTCTTTAACTAGAGCAACATCAAACTCGAGCTTGTCTCCAGGAACAACCGGACGCTTGAAGCGCGCGTTATCTATTCCCGCGTATAAGTATAACTTATCATTATTCCCCATGGTCTTAAATCCTAAAACACCTGCAGCTTGTGCCATGGCTTCTAAGATTAGTACGCCGGGAAATATGGGTTGTCCGGGGAAATGCCCCGTAAAACAAGGCTCATTAATGGTAATATTTTTATAAGCCTTTACAGACTCACCCAGAACATAGTCTGTTACACGATCAACAAGTAGGAATGGATACCTATGTGGAAGTAATTCCAAAATTTCTTGAATTTCGATGGTATTGAGTGAATTGGCCAAAAACTTTCTCCTGTGTACAAGCATGACCTACGACTATTTTATGCCAACATAATTTTTGGACTGGCATACTGGTCAAACTCGCCGTAAAAACTAAAACGGCGGCAACCATACGCTGTTAAGCGCAAAAAACAAATCAGACCAACACCTTTTGGGGGTTGGCCTGATGAATTTCTCAACGGTTTAGAACGGTTGATTAGTTAGTTTTGCTAACCTGCTGAAGAACTTGCTCAGATAGGTCGTGTTCTTCTTTTGCAAATGCAACTGCACCTGCATTAAGTACTAGGTCGTAACCTTGCTTAGCGGCAACAGAGTCGATGGCTTGCTTGATAAGACCAAGTAGTTTATTGCGCTCTTCGTTGCTGCGACGTTGGATGTTCTGTTGAAGAGGTTGACCTTTTTTAGACAACTCTTCACGTACTGACAAGATTTTTTGTTCTAGTTCTTTCTTCTCTGTGTCGCTCATTGTCGCTGCATCGCGCTGAAGACGCTCGGCATAGAACTGACCGTCGCGCTGAAGTTGATTAACTTCTTCAAGCTGATCTTTAAATTCAGCTTGGATAGCGTTTTGAATTTCAGCCGCTTGAGGCATTGCTTGAAAAATACCTTGAACGTCTACTACAGCCACTTTCTGCTCCGCCATTACAGACGTACTAACTAAAGCGCTACCCAACATTGCTCCTGCAACGATATGTTTAACCAACTGTTTCAAAGGGAACTCCTTTTTTGAATCTTATTGTAGAGCGCAACTAATATTGCGCTCGCTTTAATGTCTTAGAAAGTTTGACCAATATTGAAGGTGAAGAATCGTGCGTCGTCACCGTCACGTTGCTGTATCGCTTTCGAGAAGCTGAATACCATAGGCCCCATTGGAGATATCCATTGGACCGATACACCCGCCGAGCTACGATACAGACTCCAGTCAGAATAGTCCAACAGCTCGCCTCTCTGGCTTGCCGCTACGTCAAACTGACGGTAATAGTCGTAGTCGAACTCAGTATCCCACACGTTACCCACATCCACAAACAAACTTGTGCGAACGGAGTTATCCATATCTTCTTCTACAAATGGCGTGGGAACAATAAGCTCGATACCGCCAAGTGCCATAGCATTACCACCTAGGCTTCGTGTAGACCAAGACAACTGCGCATCTGCGGGGTCACCTGGGAACGCTTCTCCATCTGGACCAACGATACTGCCTGAGTTTCCGACAAATACACCACGTGGGCCTACTGTGTTGTTCTCAAACCCACGAAGTGAGTCTGAACCACCTGCAGTGAAGTTTTCAGTAAACGGAAGAATTTGTTCATTCCCGTTAATATCACCATATCCGTTACCATAACCTAAACGCATGCGCGCAAGGAATGACCAACGTTGATTACGAGACAGTGGGAAGTACCACTTACCGTCAAATACTGTTTTAAAGTAGTTAACGTCAGAGTTAGGCGTAGTAATACTAAACGAGGCACGCTGCGACGAGCCCGCTGTTGGGAAAAGACCACGGTTAAGCGTACTTCTGCTCCAGCTTACACTCGCTAGGTAACTGTCGTATTTAATCGCTGCATCTGGGTCTTCACCATTGGTGAACTGGTTGTAGAACTGCTCAGTTTGTTCGTAGTAGCCACGGTTAAATAGCTCTACGTTACTGTAGGTCAAACCAAAGTTAATACGATTAAATTCGTTAATTGGATAACCTATGTTCGCACCAATTGACCAACGCTTCGAGTTGTATTGAATTACGTTAAAGTCAGAACCGTCGAACTCGCTGTAACCCAAGCTTCCACCCAAACTGATTCCATCAATGGTAAAGTAAGGGTCGTTATAGGTAATTTGCGCACTTCGCTGATAGGAAACCGTGCTCAAATTCAGGCCCACGCGCTTACCCGTACCCAAGAAGTTATCCTGTTGAATACCCGCCTGTAGGCTTAGCTTAGTTCTGTCACCGTAGCCGATACCGGCATTGAACGAGCCTGATGGCTGCTCTTTAACGTTGTAATTAACATCAACCTTATCTTCAGAGCCAGGAATACGCACGGTTTCAAACTCGACTTCTTCCATATAGGTAAGACGAGACAGTTGATTTTTAGATGACTCAAGCAAGTTGTTAGACAACCAGGTGCCTTCCATTTGGCTTACGTTTTGACGTAACACGCTATCAGCGGTTACTACGTTACCGTTAAACTTAATACGGTTAACGTAAATACGCTTACCAGGGTCAACTGACAGGGTGAGTTTAACCGTTTTATCTTCATCGTTGATTTCAGGGACTGTGGTTACCGTAGGATAAGCATAACCAAAACGACCAAGATACTTGCTAATAAACTCTTCGGTGTAGGTAACTTCTGCCTGGTTGTAGAGTTCACCCGTAGTCAGCGGAAGTACCCGTTCAATATATTCTTCATGCCCTAGAACATCCCCCACTAGCTCTACTTCTGAGATAGTGTACTGTTCACCTTCGGTTACGTTCATTGCGATATAGATACCTGACTTTTCAGGCGTCATCGAGACTTGGGTAGAGTCGACATTAAAGCGAAGGTAACCGCGATTTAGGTAGTGATTGCGCAGCGTTTCCATATCACCTTGCAACGTTTGTTGCTGATAGCGAGTTTCAGATAAGAAATCCCACCAAGGTGTATCGTATTGTAGCTCAAACGCTTCCATCAGCTCTTCGTCTGAGAAAATGTCGTTACCTACAATGTTTATTTGCTCAATTTCTGCCGCATCACCTTCTTCAAAAAGTAACTTCAAATCTACGCGATTACGCGGTAAAGGCGTAATAATAGCCGTAACGTCAGCGTTGTATTTACCAATGCTGTAGAAGAAGTCTTTTAACCCGTTCTCAATCGAAGTAAGCACGGTTTTATCAAGCGGTTCACCAATGCGAACGCCGTTACCGTCCAAGCTTTCCTGAAGCTGCTCATCTTTAATATCATCATTCCCTTCGAAAATGATGTTACTGATGGTTGGACGCTCTGCTACACGCACCACAAGGGTGTTACCGTCGCGAAGTATTTCAACGTTTTCAAAGTGAGTTGAAGAGTACAACGAGCGAATTAGCTGCGTTACCCTAAATGTATTAAGCTCGTCGCCAACTTGTACGGGCAAGTAGGTCAGGGCTGCACCAAGTGCAACACGTTGTAAACCTTCTACACGAATGTCTTTAACGACAAATTCACTGTCTTGCGCCGCAGCATTGGCAAAGCTAGCACTGGAAAGAATGGCTCCGGCTGCTACTAACTGTTTTAACTTCATCTATTTTTCTTTTCCTGGCCGCGTTTTGTATTAGCTGTTTTGTACTTCCTGATTTTCATCAGGTTATGCGAGCGATATCGTTAAAAATTGCGATACCCATGATCATAAACAGAAGCACGCCACCTATTCTGTAACCCCATTCCTGCACTGCTTCTGGCACAGGTTTGCCTGTGATCCACTCCACGATAAAAAACATGAGGTGACCACCGTCAAGCATGGGCAAGGGTAATAAATTTATAATGCCTAAATTTACGCTTATTAAGGCAAGAAAACTCAAGAAGTACGCAAGTCCATACCCAGCACTTGTTCCCGCACCTTGAGCAATTGAGATAGGGCCGCTTAAATTTTTCACCGACACGTCGCCAGTAATAAGCTTTCCTATCATTTCGACACTCAGTGTCATAAGACGCCATGTTTTATCTAACGCCTTCCCAATAGCCTCTATAATGCCATATTGATGGGTAAACACATACCCTTCTGGCCAAGGCTCAAATGTTGGGCTTACACCTAGATACCCACTTTGCCCCTGTGGTGTATCGCGGCGCGCTATCGTGGCATCTAACGTAAGCGGTTGTCCATCCCTTTGGATATCAAGCGAAATACGCTCACCAGGGCTTTCTACAATTACGTCAACTAAACGCTCCCACGATGTCAACTTAGTGCCATTTAATGCTTTAAGCTCGTCACCAGGTTTTAACCCTGCTTGCTGAGCGGCACTACCCTCACCAACAAAACCAACGGTTAATGTTGCATCGGGTCGATAAGGGGTTAACCCTAAGCTGCTTAAAGGAGACTCGCTATCTGGGTCAAAGTTCCAAGACTTCAGTGTAAATGTCAGTTCTTTTTCGATATTTGATGAATTTTTCACCGTTACACTGGCATTTTCCGACCCGATATTAGATACAATCTCAAGGTTAACGGCTTCCCAATCTGGTGTGCTTCTATCACCTACTTTGATGATTTCATCACCAGGCTGCACCCCAGCGATTGCTGCAATACTGTCTGTTTCAATACTTTTTACAACAGGCTTTACGGTGTCTAGCCCTACGAGATACATCAGCCACAAGGCAAAGAAAGCAAAAATAAAATTAACGCCAGGCCCCGCTGCAATCACAGCCATACGCTGCAACACAGGTTTATTGTTAAAGGCTTTATCTTCTAATTCAGGCGGTACATCGTCGATACGCCCATCTAGCATTCTCACATATCCGCCTAACGGAATCATAGCGATGACATACTCAGTGCCAGACTTACTTACCTTGCGCCAAATAGGTTTACCAAAACCGATTGAAAAGCGTTCTACCTGAACACCACATTTGCGGGCAACATAAAAGTGCCCCCATTCATGAACAGCAACCAAAATACCTAGGGCAACGATGAACGCACCTAAGCTCCACAAAAAGGCTAGCACTGGAATTTACCTCGAATAATCTCGTCAGCTTTAACTCGGGCTAAAGTATCTTGCTCAAGTATTTGCTGAATAGAACTAACAGAAACGTAAGGCATGGCGTTTAGCGTAGCTTCATTTACTTTTGCAATATCACAAAACTGAATGTTACCGTCTAAAAAGGCCGCAACTGATACTTCGTTGGCCGCATTCATCCGTGTTGTTGCACACTGCCCTTCTTTGCAGGCATCAATGGCCAATTTCAAATTAGGGTAGCGCTTGAAACAAGGCGTTTGAAAGCTAAAGTTAGCAATATCTGAAAAGTCTAGGGGCTTAACCCCCGCTTCGATGCGCGCTGGATGCGCTAAGCCATAAGCAATCGGTGTTCGCATATCCGGGTTACCCATTTGCGCGATAACCGAGCCATCAATATATTGCACCATGGAATGAATGATACTTTGCGGGTGAATAACCACATCGATATCATCAGCACCAGCCCCAAACAGCCAGCAAGCTTCAATAAACTCTAACCCCTTGTTCATCATGGTGGCTGAGTCGATAGTAATCTTTCTTCCCATTGACCAGTTAGGGTGCTTACTTGCCTCATCAATAGTAATTGATGAAAAGCTATCTAATGGGCGCTCTCGAAATGGTCCACCTGAGCCTGTTAGTAATATTTTACGGATACCCGCGGTGGTGAAATTCCCATATTCGTAATCGTGGGGTAAGCACTGAAAAATTGCGTTGTGCTCACTATCAATGGGAAGGATTTTTGCGCCGCTTTGGTTTGCCGCATCAATAAACAGTTTCCCCGACATCACCAACGCTTCTTTGTTAGCAAGCAGAACGCGCTTGCCTGCTTTGACCGCGGCCAGCGTGGGCAGCAATCCGGCTGCGCCGACAATGGCGGCCATGACCGCATCCACTTCAGGCGCGCTTGATACGTCTTCAAGGGCATCGGAGCCTGTGAGTATTTCAGCGTCTACGCCGTAGTGAGAAGCAAGTTCACACGCGGCTTTATAATGCGTATCATCTGCAATCACAACAAAACGAGGCGCGCATTTTTGCGCCTGTTGCATAAGCAATTCAAGCTGCGAATTACCCGTAATGGCAAATACGCGATACTTTTCTGGGTGGCGGTTTATAACATCAAGTGTATTACAACCAATGGAGCCTGTGGCCCCTAACACTGTTACTGTTTGCATTACGCCATCCAGGTTACATAGCAGAAGGCAAATACTGGGAATGCTGCTGTCAGGCTATCGATTCTATCTAACACGCCACCGTGACCGGGGAGAATCTTGCCACTGTCTTTTATACCTGCACAGCGTTTAAGCATACTTTCATTTAAATCGCCTAGCGCAGAAACGGCAACCGTAATTCCACCTATAGCCAGGTGTAGCCAAATGCGAGAGGGCTCAACCTGATAATGAAGCGCCGCGAACGCGATAATGGCGAAAGAGGCAGCAATACCACCAAGCAGGCCTTCTAAGCTTTTCCCAGGTGATACATTCGGGCGCAATTTGTGACGGCCAAATTTTACGCCTACAAAGAATGCACCAATATCGGCGGCCCACACAATGCCTAAAACATAAAATATCAGTGACGCACCGTAGAATGGGTCAACGTCGTGAAGACTGGTACGAAGGGCCACCACTGCAACCCACGTAGGGATTAGCGTAAGTGCGCCAAATACCGTTCTGACACTTCTGCTGTCTTTCCAAAACCGAGAATATTTGGGGTAAGCAAGCACCATAAATAGCGAGGCTATCCACCACAATACGGCAATAGAAAGTATGCCTGTATACAAACCGTGAAGCTGCCCTTGATACCAAATTACGCTTGCATCGACGATGAAAGACAAGACTATACATATACCAAAAGCGCCCGCCATATAAAGCAGCTTCTTAGGCCGCTCACACACGCCAGACATATTTGCCCATTCATAAGCGCCGATACCGACCACGCCAGCAATCGCGATTTCAAACCAGAAAATGGGAAGGAAAAGAATGGCGTAGAGCGCCAGCGGCGCCAGAATTAATGCAGTTATTATTCGTTGTTTTAGCATAGTGTGCCCTTGGCTTTGGTTACCAGGGCTAGCCTGATAATTGCCTGCATGGTGTTAACCATCGGCTGTGACAACCTGTTCGCCAGTAAGACCAAATCGACGCTGGCGTACATTGTAATCGTTTACGGCTAATTGAAACACGTCTTCATTGAAGTCGGGCCATAAAACGTCGGTAAAATACAGTTCAGCATAGGCGCATTGCCACAGCAAGAAGTTACTTATACGGTGTTCGCCGCCAGTGCGAATAAGAAGGTCTAACTCTGGAAGGTTAGCGGTTGAAATGTGCGCATTTAATGCGTCTTCTGTGATGTCTTGCACATCGATTTCGCCGCTTTTCACTTGCGATGCAAGTTGCTTAGCTGCATTTACAATGTCCCATCTACCGCCGTAATTTGCAGCGATATTTAAGACAAGATCTTTGTTATCTTTGGTCATGTCTTCAGCTTTTCGAATCTTTTCGACAAGCTTGGCATCGAATGCCTCGACGTCTCCAATAACCTGTAACCGTACGCCGTTTTTATGTAGGCGTTTTGCTTCACTATTAAGAACAAGATTGAACAGGTCCATCAGAACACTGACTTCTTCTTCTGGTCTTTTCCAGTTTTCGCTTGAAAACGCAAACAATGTAAGTGACTCGATGCCATTTTGGCGTGCAAAGCGCACTACTGCACGTACAGACTCTACCCCGGCTTTATGCCCAAAGGTACGAATTTTCCCTTTCTTTTGCGCCCATCGACCATTGCCATCCATAATGATAGCAACGTGCTTCGGGCCAGTAGTCGGTGCTACTGGCGCCTCGGCCTTCGACGATTTGGCTGCGCTTAAACGCTTTCCAATCATAATACTTACTTAAACTTCCATCAGTTCTTTTTCTTTGTCAGCTAGCAAGCTGTCAACTTTCTTAATGAACTCGTTAGTAATAGACTGAATATTTTCTTCTGCTGCGCGGCTTTCATCTTCGCTGATTTCTTTTTCTTTAAGCAGATCTTTTACATCGCCATTCGCGTCGCGGCGAATATTGCGAATAGCAACACGACCACCTTCCGCTTCGTTGCGAACAACGCGAATAAGGTCCTTACGACGCTCCTCGGTAAGCGGTGGTAAAGGAATGCGAATTGAACCACCTGCGCTCATTGGGTTAAGACCCAAGTCAGATTGCATAATCGCTTTTTCTACCGCTTGGATAGCGCTCTTATCAAATACAGTTAGCGCTAATGTACGGCTGTCTTCAGCAACAACGTTAGCAACTTGCTTAAGTGGTGTATCTACGCCGTAATAAGGAACCATGATGCCGTCTAGAAGGCTTGGATGCGCACGGCCTGTGCGAATTTTGCTGAATTGGCCTTTAAGTGCAACTAGGCTTTTTTCCATGCGCTCTTGCGCATCTAATTCAATTTCATCAATCACGTTTTGTATCCTATTGTTCTTAATTAATCGTTGTCAGCGTGGCGAATAATTGTGCCTTCTTTTTCACCCATCACAACACGTTTTAGGCAACCAGGCTTATTCATGTTGAATACGCGAATTGGTAAACCGTGGTCGCGAGCAAGGGTAAACGCTGACAAATCCATTACTTTTAATTCTTTTTCCAGTACTTCCTGATACGACAACTCATCATATAACGTTGCTTCAGGATTTTTTACCGGGTCATCACTGTAAACGCCGTCTACTTTGGTCGCTTTTAGGACTGCGTCAGCTTCAATTTCAATACCGCGAAGACATGCGGCTGAATCTGTGGTGAAGAAAGGGTTCCCCGTACCTGCAGAGAATATTACCACACGACCCGATTTAAGTAGGCTGATAGCTTCTGCCCAGTTGTACGCATCACATACGCCGTTCAGCGGAATAGCAGACATCATACGAGCATTAACGAACGCGCGGTGAAGCGCATCGCGCATGGCTAGGCCGTTCATAACAGTGGCTAACATCCCCATGTGATCACCCACTACGCGATTCATGCCCGCTTTAGCTAGGCCTTCACCACGAAATAAGTTGCCACCACCGATAACCAAACCAACTTGAACACCAAGTTCAACCAGCTCTTTAATCTCTTGTGCCATTCTATCTAGCACTTTAGGGTCTATGCCAAAGCCTTCTTCACCCATTAGGGCTTCGCCACTAAGCTTTAACAGAATGCGTCGGTATGCTGATTTTGGTGTGATACTCATAGTTTGAAATGTCCTCGTAAACCCGTTTTGTCCTATGTCTTTCAATACATTATTGAGTTAAAAAACATAGGACAAAGCGCTTTCGTTGTCAGGCAGGCGCACGCTTATCTCGCCTAGCTTCACACTTACGCATTGCAATGGCAACACTCAAGACGTACAGCTATAAAAAAGCACCTCAAAAGAGGTGCTTTGTAGTTTATCTAACTATTGCGTAATGCAAAAGATAAACACTCAATTATTTCTTAGCAGCTTCCATTTGAGCAGCTACTTCAGCAGCGAAGTCTTCAGTCTTCTTCTCGATACCTTCACCTACTTCGAAACGTACGAAGTTGATTACGTCTGCGCTGTTGTTCTTAAGAAGCTCAGCAACAGAGATTGAAGGATCTTTAACGAAAGGCTGACCAGTCAAGCTCACTTCACCAGTGAACTTCTTCATGCGGCCTGCAACCATTTTCTCAGCAATCTCAGCTGGCTTGCCAGACTGAATAGCGATTTCGATTTGGATTTCTTTCTCTTTCTCTACAACTTCAGCCGGAACATTTTCAGGCTTAACAAACTGCGGGCTTGCAGCTGCAACGTGCATTGCCACGTCTTTTGCTAGCTCTTCGTCACCGCCAGTTAGGATAGAGATAACACCGATACGGCCGCCGTGTACGTATGCGCCAAGGGTGTCGCCTTCAACGTTGATAACGCGACGAGGAGAGATGTTCTCACCGATTTTAGCAACAAGCGCGTCACGAACTTCGCTTACTTTAGAACCGTTAAGTTCCGCATCGTTAAGCGCGTCGATGTCGTTGATGTTGTTCGCTGCTGCTACTTCTAGAAGCTCGTTACCGAACTTAAGGAAACCTTCGTCACGTGCTACGAAGTCAGTTTCACAGTTTAGTTCAAGCATGGTCGCACGACCACCTTCAACTTTAGTAAGGATTACACCTTCAGCTGCGATACGACCAGCTTTTTTAGCCGCTTTCGCTTGACCTGATTTACGCATATTTTCAATGGCTAACTCAATGTCACCATCCGTTTCAACCAGGGCTTTTTTACAATCCAGCATACCTGCGCCAGTACGTTCGCGCAGTTCTTTAACTAGTGCTGCAGTCACTGCCATTTTTCAATTCCTCAGCATTAAATATAAAATTCGTTAGGTAAAAGGGGCGATGCCGCCCCTCTCAATACGTTTCGTATTGTAGTACCGCCATATTATCTAGATATGACAGTAAGCAATCAGAATTACTCTGCCGCTTCTACGAAGTCGTCTTGCTCAGCTTGTACTTCAAGGTTGCTTTCGCGACCTGAGTTGATAGCGTTTGCAGCAGCATCCAAGTAAAGTTGGATAGCGCGGATAGCATCGTCGTTACCAGGGATGATGTAATCAACACCGTCTGGGTTAGAGTTTGTATCAACAACACCAACAACAGGAATACCTAGGTTACGAGCTTCTGTTACAGCAATGTGCTCGTGATCTGCGTCGATAACAAAGATCGCGTCTGGAAGACCGCCCATGTCTTTGATACCGCCAAGGCTGTTTTCAAGCTTGTCCATTTCGCGCTGAAGCATAAGTGCTTCTTTCTTAGTTAGCTTCTCAAACGTACCGTCTTGAGCTTGTTGCTCTAGATCTTTAAGACGCTTGATTGACTGACGAACTGTTTTCCAGTTAGTCAGCATACCACCTAACCAACGCTTGTTTACGTAGTACTGGTCGCATTTAAGAGCAGCATCTTTAACTGCTTCGCCAGCGGCGCGCTTAGTACCAACGAAAAGGATTTTACCTTTCTTAGACGCCACACCTGAAAGGTAGTTAAGTGCGTTGTTGAAAAGTGGAACCGTTTTTTCAAGGTTGATGATATGAACTTTATTACGTGCGCCGAAGATGAAAGGCTTCATCTTTGGGTTCCAGTAACGAGTTTGGTGACCGAAATGCACACCTGCTTTCAGCATGTCACGCATAGAAACATTAGCCATTTTATTTTCCTCTTGGGGTTAGGCCTCCATATACCCCTTGTATCGATTCAGACCAATCTAAATTGAGCTGAACACCCCGATACGAAGTGTCGGTATATGTGTGTTTTAATAAAATAAATTTACCCTCTAAAACGGTGCTTAATGCACAGGGCAAAATGAGCTTTCCGTCAGGGCGCGCGCTTTATATCACAATCACGCCTCACGCTCAAGTTTCGCCGTTATATTTCAAAGTACACCACGCTTATGAAAAAACCTCACATCTGCCGAACCAACCAAATAAAACATCTATATTTCATATTGTTACTCAGAGCGGCCTGATCGATGTTATACTTTTTCCAGTAAAAACCTTTTTGTAAAACTTAGCTTAAACCGATTTGAGAGGCGCTGTGACAGCAATAATCAAAACCCCTGAAGAAATCGAAAAGATGCGCGTGGCCGGTAAATTGGCAGCCGACGTGCTAACGATGATTACGCCTTACGTTAAAAAGGGCGTAACAACAGATGAGCTCAATACCATTTGTCATGACTATATTGTTAATGAGCAGCAGGCGACCCCTGCCCCCCTTAACTATGGTCACCCTCCGTTTCCTAAGTCTATTTGCACATCCGTTAATCACTGTATATGTCACGGTATTCCTTCTGACAAGAAACTGAAAGACGGCGACATTATTAATATTGATGTGACGGTTATTAAAGATGGGTATCACGGTGACACGTCTAAGATGTTTGTGGTTGGCAAACCTTCAATTCTTGCTGAACGTCTTATTCGCGTAACCCAAGAATGCTTGTATAAAGCAATTGAACAAGTAAAGCCGGGTATGCGTTTGGGCGATATCGGCCATATTTGTCAAACTCACGCTGAAGCGCATAACTATTCAATTGTGCGTGAATACTGTGGGCACGGGATCGGCGCAAGTTTCCACGAAGAGCCGCAAATTGTTCACTACGGTAAACCTGGTACGGGCGACGTGCTGGAACCAGGCATGTGCTTCACTATCGAGCCTATGGTCAATGCCGGTAAGCGCTACTCTAAGGTATTGCCTGATCAGTGGACCGTTGTTACCAAAGACAGAAGCTTAAGCGCCCAATGGGAGCATACACTATTGGTAACTGAGAACGGCGTTGAAATTCTAACCCTTCGCGACGAAGAGACGTTAGCGCGCACCATATCTCACGATTAATGGTTCACCTCTTTATCAATAAAGAATATGAGCGGTAGCCCTAATGGCTACCCTCTTATTTTACTCTCGCCGCCTTTGTCCTATTTGGCATAAATTCGAGTTTAGCTGGCGCGTTTCTCTTACGCTTTGTCATGCTACACACCTATAACAAAAAACCATAAATATTCACAATCCAACCTAACTTATGCATTAATTTGATACTGCGAACTACTATCAATTCATGCTATTGTTCGTAGCGTCTAAAAAGAAGTCTATTTCGAAGGTGTATTTTGACGCTGCAATCACTGATAAAGAATATCGACACCATCAACTCTGTTGATGAAATTCCCGCTATCAAGTCATGCGTGGAAGCAAGTTATGCTTGGATCACAGAATCTTTTGATGCCACACCGGTTAATCAACTTGTTACCGGTCGCGCGCAATTTGTCGATGCATTGCTTTGTCATCTTTGGCAACTCTATGGTTTAGATACCGTAGATGAGCTTTCGCTGTGCGCCGTAGGCGGATACGGCCGCGGCCACTTACAGCCTCACTCAGATATCGATTTACTTATTGTCAGTAGAAAGAAGCTAAAGCCTGACGTACAAGAAAAAATTGGCCAGTTTATTACGCTTTTGTGGGATATAAAGTTAGACGTTGGGCAATCTGTGCGCACCATCAAAGAAACGGTGAAGCTGGCGAAAGACGATATTAGTATAGCCACTAACCTCGTGGAAAGCCGACTACTTTGCGGCAGCGAAACCACCTTTGATAAATTGTGGGACGAAGTCAATGGCCGTAATTCTTGGTCAAGTAAATCTTTTTTCTCAGCGAAATACGATGAGCAGAAGAGACGCCACGCAAAGTTTAACGGTACCGCTTATAACCTAGAGCCCAATATCAAAGAAAACCCTGGTTGCTTGCGCGATATCCAATCTATTGGTTGGGTAGCGAAGAAACACTTTAAAGAATACGACGGCTGGAACTTGGTGGGTCACGGCTACTTCACAGAGCAAGAGCACAGCGAGCTTATTGCCTGTCGCATGCACCTTTGGAAAATGCGCTGTGCGCTTCATTTAGTGGCTGGCAGAAGCGAAAACCGTCTATTATTTGATTACCAACCCGACGTAGCCAAAATGATGGGGTATGGCGAAGAAGGAAAGTCGTCAGTAGAAAAAATGATGCGAGACTTTTTCCGCACTGTGGCACGGGTTTCTGAACTTAATCAAATGCTGCTTCAGCGCTTCAAGTACGACATGCTGAACCAAAGCGTTCAGCAATGCGTCATTATCAATGAAGACTTTGAGCTTCTTGATAATATGATTTCGCCCCGTCACGAGACGGTATTCTCATCGCCCGAGGCAATTTTAGATTTCTTACACCTTGTTTCAAATACACCAGAAGTACAAGGCCTCAGCACTATTTGTATTCGTCAGTTGCGCAACGCCCATCGCGCCTTTGAAGCCGAATACTATGCAGAGCGCCCGCTGTGTCGTGAAAAGTTCATGCGCTTAATGAAGCAACCCGAGTTTTTTAACTTTGCTTGGGACATAATGCATCAATACGGTATTCTGCAAGCCTACCTTCCCGAGTGGGATGCTATTGTAGGTATGATGCAGTTCGACTTGTTCCACGCCTACACCGTAGACGAACACACACATCGACTGGTTAAGCACGTCAATTATTTCTTCTCAAAAGAAAACAAGGACTTCCCGCGCTGCGGCAGAATTTGTAGACATCTAGATAAGCCTGAAGTGCTTTATATTGCGGCTATTTTTCACGACATTGCCAAAGGTAGAAACGGCGATCATTCCACGTTAGGCGCACAAGATGTTGCTAAATTTTGCCAGCTGCACGACGTGCCAAGTAAAGATGCGGAACTGATTGCTTGGCTGGTTGAGAATCACCTACTTATGTCGGTAGTGGCTCAACGCCGCGATATTTATGACCCCGACGTCATTAGCGAGTTTGCAAGTGCGGTAAGAAGTCACAATCACCTAAACTTGCTTTATACCTTAACGCTTGCTGACATCCGAGCAACGAACGACAACTTGTGGAATGATTGGAAAGCATCGCTACTGCGCGAGCTTTATTTGATGACGCAAAAAGCATTAGATAATGGGCTTCAATGTCAGGTCACACTAAATGAACGGGTCTCTACACATAAACATCAAGCACGGCAGATATTACAAGAGCGGGCAATCGACGCCACAGCCATAGATGCATTGTGGGCACGCCTTGATGATGATTACTTTGTTCGATTTAAGCCTACACAAATTGCCTGGCATACGGATGAAATTATCAAAGCACAAGACGAGTGGCTTACGCCTGATCACAACGGATTGTTAGTTAAAGCTAACGATAACAGTTCGAAAGGAGGCACCGAAGTTTTTGTGTATGGCAAAGATAGAAAAGCCTTGTTTGCCCAAGTAGCCTCGGTATTAGATAGTCGCAACTGCTCCATTCACGATGCTCACGTAACCGTGACGCGCGACGGCTATGTGTTTGACAGCATGTTAATCCTTGAAAACGACGGTAGCCGTTTGAGCTCTGAATCCCGAATAGCGTCTATTGAAAAAGCCATTTCTGAGCAGTTAGAAAAACCAGGGCGTTCACATGAGAACAAAAGGAAATTACCTCGTCAAATGAAACAGTTAGACGTACCTACCAAGGTCCGTTTTTTCAATATCAACGATGAAGCGACACTTATTGAGTTAGAAGCCCTAGACGCACCGGGTATTTTGGCTAAAATTGGACACGCATTCGTTGATACTAATATGACACTTAAACTCGCCAAAATTGCCACGATCGGCGAGCGAGCCGAAGATATTTTTATCGTCAGCAATGACGCTGGCACCGCATTAACCCAAGAACAACAGGTAAACCTTAAAAAGCGGATCCTGTTTAAACTCGACCAACTTGAAGATATCACAATACCATGAATGAATTGAAAGCCATTATTGAAGACGCCTTCGAAAATCGCGACAGCATTAGCCCATCATCAGCACCTGATGAAGTAAGAGATGCGGTAGCTCAGGCTATCGACCTACTAAACAGCGGCAAAGGCCGTGTTGCAGAAAAAATTGCTGGCGAATGGGTAGTACACCAGTGGCTCAAAAAAGCGGTGCTACTTTTCTTCCGCCTTCACAACAACGATGTAATTGAAGGTGCAGAAAGCAAGTTCTACGATAAAGTTCCGCTTAAGTACACTAACTACACCGCTGAGCAGTTTGCTGCTGACGGTGCACGTATTGTTCCACCCGCTGCAGTGCGTACCGGTACGTTTGTAGGGAAAAACGCAGTTGTTATGCCTTCTTACGTAAACATTGGTGCATTTGTTGATGAAGGTACTATGGTGGATACGTGGGCAACAGTAGGCTCATGTGCCCAGATTGGTAAAAACGTTCACCTTTCTGGTGGCGTAGGCATTGGTGGCGTATTAGAGCCACTTCAAGCAAACCCAACCATTATTGAAGACAACTGTTTCATCGGTGCGCGCTCTGAAATTGTAGAAGGTGTTATCGTTGAAGAAGGCTCAGTTATCTCAATGGGCGTTTACATCGGTCAGAGCACGCGTATCTATGACCGTGAAACCGGTGAAATTCACTACGGCCGTGTACCAGCGGGTTCTGTAGTCGTTGCGGGCAACCTACCTAGCGCAGATGGTAAATACAGCCTATACGCTGCAATCATCGTGAAAAAAGTTGATGCGAAAACCCGCGCCAAAGTAGGTATTAACGCTCTACTTCGCGGCGTTGAGTAAAACGCTCACCGCAGCGTTTTAAAAAGCAAATACTAAAAAGAGGCGCTAATGCGCCTCTTTTTTGTTTGTACTAACTTACAACGCCACCCTCGCTTGCTTATCTTTCACGGGTTAAATAGCTTAAGCAAAAGTTAGGACGTTACCTTCGAACTTAAACGCTTGGCTTTAACACTTAAAATAAGCAAGTACTGATGCTTTAAATGCGTGCATTTACCGAAAGTTGACAATTATGCTAACAGCTTATCTTTTATCGTGTTCACCCAGTCAACCACGTCTTTTTCAGGCTCTAGAGTTTCAATGGCGTCGACTTCTAGCATGTTCGCCACGGCGTTACCCTGTAGCTCACTGAGCAACTCTTGAAACTGTTTACCTGCACCACAGAAGCTTTCCCCGTAACTACTATCACCAAGTGCCGCAACGGCAAATGGCTTGCCCGTCAGCATAGGTGATTCATCTTTTAAGTCCGAGAAGACAAACTCAAGGTTTGGCGGCACGTCACCTTGCCCCGTGGTAGAGGTAATAATGAGTAGCGCGTCGGCATCGGTAAAATCAGCAACAGAAGGGTCGCTTTCTAACGCGCAGTCTACACCCTGTTCGGCTAAATTCTCTTCAACCTGTTCAGCGACATGTTGGGCATTACCGTATACTGTACCCGCAATAATTTTTAAAGTTGCCATTTTTACCTCTTAAATAGTGTTCGCCCCTGTATCTAGGTGGCGAGAATCAGTGACAAGCAATTGCACTTGCTCACTAAGTTAAACCTTGAACGATGCTAGCCTATCTGCAAATTGTCGCATTTCGCTATGCATCTCACCATTAATCGTTATCCATTTTCGAGTAACAGGGTGAGAAAATCCCATCTGAGTACAACTTAAGGCCAAATGAGTAAAATTAAAGTGGCTTTTAGCGAATTTGTTTTGTTTGCCATCGCCGTGAGTCGTATCGCCAATGATAGGGTGACGAATATGTACCATATGCCTTCTTAGCTGATGCTTGCGTCCCGTACTGGGTGAAAGTCTCACTAGCGAATACCGTGCACTTTGGTATCTACCCACAGGTTCGGGAACATCGAACTTAGCTAAAGACTCATACATAGTAGAAGCAGGCTGCGGCGGCTGTTGGGGCCTTTTGTGTTTATCCGCTATTTTGTCATAGCGATATTTAAGCGCGTAATCAATATAACCAGTGTGATGAACAAAACCTCGAACAATAGCGTGGTATTGCTTTACCACCTGCTTGTCCATCATCTGTTTGCCTAGTTTAGCGGCAGTGTCAGCGCTAAAGCTAAATACCAGAACGCCGGAAGTCGGCCTATCTAAACGGTGTGCTGGAAAAACATGCTGGCCAATTTGATCCCTTAACGTCTGAACAGCAAACACGGTTTCGTGCTTATCGATAGGGCTTCTATGGACTAGCAGTCCCGGCGGCTTGTCTATCGCGATAATATGCTCATCTTGATATAGCACGGGTAAGTGCAAGGGCTGATGTTCTACTTGCTTCTTCAACACATCTTCACGATGTTCACAGGCTATAGTGTTGCTTGTTTGGTTCATACGCCCTTCTCACTGGCAATATCATCAATTGTCTGTAATTGAGCGATAGTGCGATGCCCAATACCATTTAAGTAGACTTGGGCCGCTGGGGTAATTTGCATAGCTGGCAATGTTTGCTTTTGGGCAATGATGATTCGCATTTTGGGAATAAAGATAAATGCCAGCCAACTCTCAAACGGTAAGCTATCGACGGCGAAAGGCACAGTACTTTGTAGCGCGCTATCTAACGCCTTTCGGGTTGGTTTGGCGTCAGGCCAAATGCCCTCTTCCTGCATTATTACCTCAAGATTATCCAGCGCCTCGCTAAGCACGCTGCTACGCGCGCTCCAATGCATGCTATGAGGCATATTTTGTGATTTGCTCACTTTCTTTCCCAACAATCTCAATACTTAATCATAAATGCGCGCAGTATATCAGGGCCTGTGCAGCAACATAAGTCGTTAGCACGTGTCGTTGAAATTCTTTGGCTGTGATACCATTTAACTTTGGTTGTTAGGACTGTTGGCGGTACCTTTTAGTGTTTCTCCACCTAGCATATAAAAACACGAGGGCTTGTAGCACCTAAAGCCCAAGTAAATCAGCAGCCCCTAAAAAAAGCAGTATTTTGGAACGAGTTATGAGCGCTAACAGTATCAATTCAATCAGTGAGTTTTTATTACATGCCGGCACTGAGTATCAGGTCTTTGACCTTGGGCGGCGCCTTGTACCAATCGATAACCAAACGTTTCTTGAAATAGAAAACGCTAGTGCCTATGCGCCCTACCCTCGCCAAAAACACGGGTGGTTTGGCATCGTTTTTTGGAATAAAAACGCATCATCACAACACTATATTTGGTTTGTAAAGCTTCCTCTTGACGAGCAAGGGCTTGTAGTGGCAGCAGCAAGAAACCACTTTTTAGAAATTATTGTAGATGCATTAGGGCAATCCATCGCAGAAGATACTGAGAAAGCACAGTCTTTGCCCGATAATCCCTACTCATTTGTTCCCAATCAATCTCAGCTTGCTCAGTTTAACGCGCTAGTAAAATGTAGGCTCAATCAGCCGCTAAATGAAGATGCACAAAAAGTTGAAGCTTATATTCAGGCGCCACAGCTCGTGGACTGGCAGCAAATTACCATGCAAAGTGTGGCTGACTTTGTTCATAGCCTGAACCTACACCCAAAGAAAGCAGCGCTCATTAAGGCTATTGAACATAATTACTCACTCTACGCGGACGTCTTTTTAAATACGCTGATGGAAATGTGTGAAAGCGTAGCCTTGCCCGACGAACTTTTATCCGCGTTCATGGCCGAGATAGACAGGCAAGACAGTATTAATCTCTCGGCTTTGCGCAGCACGTCACAAAGCGTGTTTAACACAGATATTAATAGCAAATTGCTTGACCTTTTAAGTAAAGACACATCACAACGACTCGATATTCTCAGTGTGATAGCAGCACGTCACTTCGAGCAAATGGAGCCATTACTACTCACGAAGTTTTTTGAACAAGCAGCAAAAGTTGATGAGAAGGAAGGACACAAAGGCGCCTTGTTTGCTGGTTTCTTTTCTGATTTAGTACAGATTCCTAAGCTTCGCCGACAAGTGCTGACTTTACTGCACTCAGAGGCTAACCCAGCGCTGTTAAAAAGCGCGTTTAAACAACTCTTCGAACAGGCGAGAAAGTAAAATGACGTTACTTGAGCTTGTTATTTGGCTAATCATTGGTTTCACTGGCTATCAATTTTGGCGTATACGAGGGATCTCTGAGCGAACCAACGTTTATCTTAAACAGTATTGTAATTCTAACAATTTGCAGCTGTTAAGTGTTGCAAGAGCAAAAACGCGCTTCACATTCAAATACGGGAAGCCTGACTGGCACAGCAAGTTTAATTTTGAATTTTCCAGCAACGGCGAAGATAGATACACCGGTCAAGTGGAATTGGTAGGTATTCGCGTCTTGCGTACTGAGGTGCCACCTCATCGCGTGTGATAGATCGCATTTTTAAGATGTGCTCGCAATGCGCTAACGCTATTTAGCGGTGGCAAAAATGCACTTAAAAAACACACCAAAAAAAGGGGAACCTATGGGCTCCCCTTTTTCCTGGAATTTTGAGTATCCTTCTCCGCTATCCTTTGCGACTAAAATCATCCCGATTAAAATCCGTATACGCCCCTTTCCATCTACTCTCGCGCAATCCTGTGCGAGCTACCCTTCCGTGCGTAGGTCCCTTTCCTTTGCTCCTTGACTACTGTACATCCTTCATACAGTGCTCCTCATCCTGAGGCTGTCCTCGCCAGACTCCGCCGGCACTCCCTTCCCTCGTCCTTTGTATGCTGTACATCCTGCTACAGCTTCGCTAATCCTTTAGCGTGTCCCTCTCTTCTTCCCTGGTTTGCTCGTCCATGCAAACTGAAAATCCTTATTCGGCTTTTCCTTGCCATTGGCTCCTTGCCCCTAGCTACCGCTAGTCTTAATCCTTAATCCCTTGTTACATCCTGTCGTGACAGTCCTATCACACAACATGTCCTTTATCCTTTGGTATTCCTTACAATGTCCCTATCGTTGCAGTTTCCTCACTGCGTTCCTTTTCCTTTACCTCACTGCCATGTGAGAATCTCATCCTTAAGTTGTCCTAACCCTTTCCTTGAAAGATTTCCTTGCTCAATCCGTGACTCGTCGTGTTTCCTTGTGACGCATTAATAGTATCCCTTCCAATTATTACCGCCATGTAGAATTACAATAATTTCAGGAAGTTTTTTGTACGACTTTTGACTAAATTCAGAAAAAGCCAATGTAATCAATAACTTTATACTTTAGTCTAATTTCATCTTGCATGATTTAGGTAAGATTACGCACAGCATTTGTAGGACATATCGTACAAACGCCGTAGTAAATTGTGCGTAAAGAAAAAGAAGAAGGCGGGTAATTGATCGGTAGCGCGTTAATATTGGTTAAATAGCGTTCACTTCGCTCTATACATCACGTTGCCTTTAACGTGCGATAAGCTCAACTGACCTACAACCTTATAATTGTCGTCGTTAAAAAATGAACGGTGCTTTTCAATAGTAACAAACACTGAGACCCCCTCACTTTTCTCGTCATCTTCAATCACGCTATCTATGGCGCCTAACAATATATGCCCGAGACCGTGATGTTGATAGTCAGGGTGAACGGCAATGAAACTTAGCATGTGAAAGTTATCTGCCGGAACCAGTGCTCTTACTTTTTCCTCTTTTTCGAGCATCTGTTTAGTGCCGAATAGACCCGCTGTTAATAACATTCGCAGTCGCCAGTGCCAATATCGACCTGCGCCAAACGCAGCATCTGGTGCAGTCAAACAAGCCACTGCGATTAACCTGTCCTCATCAAAAAGCCCTATCATAGGTTGTTCTGCCACCCAAAAGGCATTTAACTCTTCACGAATAGCCGAGCGTAGGCGACTTTCATAGCCATCTTTCTCCGCCTGAAAAATATCAATAAATAGCGGATCATCGACATAGGCATTATAAAGAATAGAGGCGGCAACTTTGAGATCGTCTACACAGAGGTATATAGCCTTAACCGCATCATTAAGGGGCGCGAACGCGCTGTTTATTGCTTCGGTACTCATAGGGGCTCCTCGAACGCAAAGTTGTTTAGGTTGATCATAACCAATACAGTAAAAGTGACAAAAGCGATCCTGTTTAGTAGAAAACTCGACCGGCCACTCAAGCTGTACAAACTTTAGCCTACGTGAAAACCCCTCCAATGTTAACTTTTTATTAACATTTATTATTGCACGCTAATTCTGATACCTTGATTCAGTAACGTTAAATTAGACTAAGCGCTTAGTGCATTAAGCTATAAGCACTGTCTCCCCACCCTACTAGCTCACCATTTCTAAACACAAGCGGCGTACACTCATCTTTTGTGGTAATTCCATCTCCCATGGTTTTTTGCGTACGGTAATACAGCACGCGATAAGTTCCATCTTGCCTTTCAAACAGCTCATTGAAATCTGCAACGCCCATTTTTCTAAGTACACTTTCATAGCTTGTGCCTGTTTCGAGGTTAGCAATATGTTTACGGTTGTTGAATTCTCTATCTTCCCAGTCAGCGCCATAGTGACTGTCAGATCCGCCACCAACAGATACAACGCAACCCGACAAAAGCACTGACGATGCTAAAGCTACAGAAAGAAGAACAATTTTCATGGGAATTCCTTATTTTTTATGTGTGATGTTTTTTATTTTAAGTGTTAAGAGCCTGCTGTCCTTTGACGTACTTCTACGGTCATCAACCTCTTTTATCTTCAAGATATTACGCTCGCTTTGTGAACTTACACTGAATCGCGTTTACTACCTCGAAATCAGCAATAAATGCCCACTGGCATTCACGCTTATTTAAAGACATAGCAAACAAGAATGAGGCCAAAACTTAACACATTGAAAAGTATGGAATTTTAAGATTATGAAAAAAGAAAACTATCGTTTAAATAGTGAAAACAGTAACTTATTAGTGAAATTGACTATACGAACAAGCTACACTGACAAGATGATAAAACGTTAAGCACCACTTACTTATGAGTAATTCAAATTTACAGCAGCTACACCTTTTGTGCGTTCAAATGTACAAAGAGGGTAAAACGCCTTCAGTAGGCATTTTGCGTTCAAAGGCGCCGTTTAAAGTGTCTGTGACTGACGCGATAGAAGCCATAAAGCGCTTTAACGCCCATAAACCAACCCTTGAGACTTCCAGCGAAACTCAACCTTTGCCACAAACCGAGAGAAAGGATCACAGCGTGCTGTCTGCGCGTGTGGAAGCGCTAGAGAATGAAGTAGCAGAGCTAAAACGGGCGCTTAAGCAAATCACAACCGGGCAATAGCCTATCGCCTACACGAGAAAAGCTATGCGTTTAATGGTGAAAGTTGCTCTATAAACTCAGCCAGGGAGTTGGCGAGGATCTGTGTTGGTGCTTGGCCTACTTGCTCGAGGGCGACTTCACCCGTTTCATTAATGACGGTTAGAATAAAATCTTCCTCATCGGTAAGCCCAAAGAAAAGCGTAGGCGCTTGATTTAATCGCTGCTTCATTAACAAATGGCCAATCAAGTTTTGTTGAAGTCGTTCAAAGTCTTCACGGTTAAATACCTGTAGCAACTCACAATCGCCTTGGGGCGCTTTGGCTTTTAAATTATCACTGTAGTAGGTTGTAAAGTAACAGCAATAATCAGCATGTAGTTTCAACGATAAGGCGTCTTCCACGTTATTGAACGACAATGGCGGGCTTTGTCGTTTAGGTGCCCACTCAACTAACTCACCATCCTTTGCGGTTTCTTCATAGCAGGGTGATGGCCATTCGCTATCAAACGCAATTTTAAGGCCCTCGCCTTTAGCGTGTTCGACATAAGATGATACAAATTTATCTAATTGTGCTGAAATTGTTAGAGCCATTATGACGTTACCTACGTATTTTTGGGGTACACTATACAACTACACCGTTAAGTCAATACTAGGGCGAATGGAACGCGATTTATCGAACGAGCTTCGGGAATAGCGCATATAGTCTTTCGCATCCTAGTCGCTATATAAAAGGTTCTTATGTCGACTGACAACTCACCTAACAAAATTGTTATCACTGCGCCTGACGATCTCTCTCTCGGCAAACAGGTTGACTACGAATTTGAATACAACCCCAGTTTGCTGCAAGGCGTTCCACGTAGCTTAAGTCGTGATACATTAAATCTGACGGGTGCTGAACTGCCTTTTAGCGGTATCGATACTTGGACAGGTTATGAACTTTCTTGGTTAAACCTAAAAGGTAAGCCCAACGTGGCTATTCTAGAATGCCACGTCCCTATTACTTCAGAAAACTTAATCGAGTCGAAATCCTTCAAGCTGTATTTGAATAGTTTCAATCAAACTAAATTCCGCTCTGCAGAGGACGTTCAAAAAGTACTTCAGAAAGATTTATCTGCATGTGCTGGTGAGCCAGTAAACGTCGATCTAATTTTGCCAAAACAATTTACCGAACTGCAATTTAAAGAATTTGAAGGCACGCTATTAGACGAACTTGATGTAGATATCGAGACATACTCGCCCACTACACAATACCTTTTTACCAGCAAAGACGATAAAAAAAGTAAAAGAAACACTGGTCTCTCACTTACTTAAGTCGAATTGTTTAATCACAAGTCAGCCAGATTGGGCTAGTATTCAAATTAAATACGAAGGAAAAGCCATTGAACACGAAGGGCTTTTAAAGTATCTGATTAGTTTTAGACAGCACAATGAGTTTCACGAACAGTGTGTAGAGCGAATTTATAACGACATTATGTTTCATTGTAAGCCGGACAAACTAACAGTATGCGCACGATATACACGAAGAGGTGGATTAGACATCAACCCTTTTCGTTCAAATTATGAAGCGCCTTATGCCAATCACCGTCAAGCGCGTCAGTAATATAAATGGTGAAAGTAAGCATATTTTAGTCAGCTAAATCGCTGCGTTAGCGGCGAGTTAGAATAAAGTCGAGATTATGGAAGCAAAACAATTACAAACCCTAAAGCAAAACAACACGCTTCTTTGTCAGTTTATTGTAAAGCTCTCTGCGTTTTATGAAGGCTTCTCGGACAAAATAGATACCGAGCTAAAGGTGTTGCGAGGGCATCTTTCTGGCACCCCTAACTTTAGCCTTGCTACTGTTAGTATTGAAAAGCTAAACAAGTCGCTCCAGCATCAGGAAATCACCCTGCGCAAATACAGTGTTGATACGGTTTCATCTCTTGAAGATGCCATGAAACAACTGCAAAAAATTGTATTTGAAGACAGTGAATTAAAAGGCTTGACCACGCAAGAGCTGATCAAACTGAATCAGCCTATTGGCGATATATTCAGTATCTATAAACTCTATGCCAAAGCCATAGCGCTACACCGTATTGCGCTAAACAAAGAAATGGTTGGACTATCGCCAATTGACTCAGGTGAAAATAGCCATAGCGGTAAGGACGATACAAAAGCCCACGCACCGCAAGATGAAAATCCTCACTATCGTTCAATATTGGTTGAACTTAACCACTTAATCACGTCTTACGCGCAGAAAAAACCTGACGACCATCAGCTGACCGATATCAAACAGCGTCTTGATGAGGGCATGGATAAAGAACAGTTACTTAAAAGTTGTGTCGTAATTTTGCGAATGATTGTGCAAGACGCTATGTCTGAAGCAAGTTTGACAGGCAAAGTAATTCAAAGCCTTCACCGCTCACTTAGCGAAGTAAGTAACGATGTAAGTAACACCATAGAAAATAGTAAGAGTCAATTTGAGCAAAGGCAGGTGGGTAATGAACAACTTAAACGCCATATCAGCCATATCGAAGAGGCCATGTCGGAAAGCGAGTCTTTTGAGGCATTAAAAGAACAAACGCAGTTTTGCGTTGAAAAACTCGTCACAGCACTTAGCGAACAACAAGATAGCGACGAGCAGGGGCAAGAGGCAATAATGGCCCTGCTATCCTCAATGCAATCGAGAATAGATACCCTGCAGCAGCAAACCAGTGTTTACAAGAAGAAGCTTGCTGAACAGGCGATGCAGAGTCGAACCGATCCACTTACCCGCCTTCCAAATAGACAGGCCTATAACGAGAGACTTGAGACAGCCTATACCCGTTTTAAATCTAACGGTCATTCGCTGGCGGTTGCCGTAGTCGATATCGATCACTTCAAATCTATAAACGATAGGTTTGGCCATGCCGCTGGGGATAAAACACTGCAAGTCGTCAGTAAGTTTTTAAAGCAAAGCCTCTCGGAAAATGATTTTGTTGCCAGATGGGGCGGAGAAGAGTTTGTCATGCTTTTGCCTGATGCCGAAATGGCGGACATAGATAAAAAGCTTAATGAAGTTAGAACCAATCTAGCCGCAATGCCATTTAAGTTCAAACAAGAAAAAGTAAAAATTACCGCCTCTTTTGGCGCTACATGCTTTGGTCAGGATGACACTACAGAGTCTGTCTTTGAGCGCGCCGATGAGTATCTTTATAAAGCTAAACGAAGTGGTCGCAACCTTGTTGTCACAGATTTAAGCACTGACGTGTAGGATGTAGATATATGAAGAAAGTGCAGCTAAACCCCGTTGGCTGGATGAGCCAGCTATCTCAAGTCGAAGTCGCCCGTCTTCAGGATGCTACAAATAGTGAGCTCTTTGCTATGTTTAGAAACTGCTGTCTGGCGGTTTTAAACAGCGGCGTTGACGAAGATAATTTCGAAGCCCTTTTTGCGCCTTATGAAAACTTTGAAATAAAGCTTGTTCGTCGAGAGCGAGGGGTTAAGATTGAATTAGTTAACCCACCTGAAGTGGCTTTTGTAGATGACACGTTAGTACGCGGCGTGCACGAGCACTTATTTGCCGTACTTCGCGATTTGCTTTACATGGGTAACAAGTATGCGTTTCTTCACCAAACTGCACCAGCGGAAGGGAGTGAAATTACCGATATGGTTTTTGACATGCTTCGCCATGCAAAAGCCTTAGAGGGCAATGATGGAGTAAATACCGTTGTATGCTGGGGTGGCCACTCGATAAACCAAGTTGAGTATAAGTACACCAAAGAAGTGGGCTATCAACTAGGCCTTCGCGACATGAATATTTGCACCGGATGCGGACCTGGCGCGATGAAGGGGCCAATGAAAGGAGCAACTATTGGCCATGCGAAACAGCGTCATAAATCAGGTCGCTACATTGGTATTTCTGAACCAAGTATTATAGCCGCAGAACCCCCCAATGCTATCGTCAATGAACTGATCATCATGCCGGATATAGAAAAGCGTTTAGAAACCTTTGTTCGCTTAGGTCACGGTATCGTTGTTTTTCCTGGTGGTGTTGGTACAGCCGAAGAGCTGCTGTACTTGCTCGGTATATTGATGAACGAGCGCAACGCTCAGCAGCCGTTTCCTTTTATTTTAACTGGGCCAGCGGGAAGCGAGGAATATTTCGAAGCCATTGATGCGTTTGTTGGCGCGACATTAGGTGCAGAAGCACAATCGAAGTACCAAATTATTATCGACGATCCTGAGGAAGTGGCGCGAACCATGAGGCTTCAACTTGAAAAAGTTAAGAAGTTCAGAGGCGCGATGGGTGATGCATTTAGTTTTAACTGGTCATTAAAAGTTGAGCAAGACTTTCAACAGCCGTTTATTCCTACACATGAGAGTATGGCCGCTTTGCAACTTCACCATGACCAAAGCAAAAGCGATCTTGCCGCCAATTTACGTAAAGCGTTTTCAGGCATAGTGGCGGGAAATGTGAAGGCAGAGGGCATCGCCCAAATTAAAGCACACGGCCCCTTTGAGCTCACCGGTAATAGTGCACTTATGCAGAAAGTTGATACTTTGCTAGAGTCATTTGTAAAACAGCATAGAATGAAGCTTCCCGGAACGGCATACGAGCCCTGTTATGTAGTAAACAATAGCCGGTAGGCAAAAACTCGAGGAAGCATTTGCTTACGTTTACTACGTATGTTTAATAGCTATTTTGCGGTACACTGTCTCAGAGTATTGTTTAACGAATGAATGTCATGCGCAACGCGTCACCTTGTTTTGGGCCTGTGATTAGCACTAACATTCGAGTACAGAGAAACGAGAAGTAACGGTCATGAATACCAAGGTCATTCGCCTAATTTTAGCTGGCGTCGCGTTATACGCGGTGTTTGTTTTTATGGTTATCGCTTTTTACCCCGATAAACCAGAAAATATGGACTGGAAAGACCGTGAAGAATACAACCGCGTTCAAATTACTAAATTAAAATTAGGCAGTACACGAGAAGAGGTGCTTGCGCTTCTTGGCTCGCCTGATATTACCGAGGCCAAACGACAGGGGTCAATGGCTATTCAAGTCATGTTTTTCAGAACCCAGCACGTTCGAGCCGACGGTTTGACTACACAGGACGAATGTACCCCACTCTTATTTGAAAATGACAAGCTAATTGCATGGGGTGAAGGGGCCTACTCCAGTTATCAAAAAAGTTAAAAGGATTGGGAGTGACTAACATCATTTCCACGCTCAAGCGATTGGTGCACCAGGGCGATGAGACACTGTCTGTCGAGCAGCGCATCAATTTTTGGCTTAAAAATGCCAAGCGAGTACTGACGCTGGTTAACGCCAACCCTGCTATTGCTAGTGCCAGTTTACACATTGATAATGACCTTCCCAAAGACACACATCAACTTTTGTTATTAGCGTTGTTTGGCAAACTGTGTCGCTTTAACGATCATTATTTACAGCATATTCTCGCTTCATTGCTTGCTACCCTATGGTTATCTGATAAAGAGACGACACGAGAGCAAACCGCTGCCGTAATTCGTTTTTTGCGCAATCACAACCTCTCTGTTTGGTTAGATACCCTACGTTTACAGAAAGCCTTTCAGGCTAATAAGCAAATAAACTATGTAGCAGATAGCAGGCTGAATATGGCACAGCGGCTTTGTCTTCTCGCTGGGATATTCGCAAATAGACCAAACAAAGTGGGTTACCAAACGCTATTCTCGCAGGTTGCGGTGCGCTTGCCCGCAAATGACAGGCATTATCTTGCTGCTTTGATTGCTTTGTTTGAGCGTACGTTACCCGGAGCAAAAATATACGCCAATGGTGCTCCTGGCGCATTGATAGATATACAGCAAAACCATGGTTTTGTATTTATGCCAAGCAGCGAGAATGAAGATGGTAAATGGTTACCGCTATCATCCATACATTCCCCCGACGCAATGTCTATGCCCTTTGAGCACTTTATTGCGTTATATACCGACACAGCACAAGCTAGGGTAAACCAAGGGGGCACGCCTTTTTTACCCTCTAACTATGCAATCCAGCATCCGCCCAACGCGCTGTTATCGATAGTTGATGCACTTCAAAAATCTGAAGTAGATATCCCTGAACTCTGCGAAAAAATTGAGCAAGTCCCCACGTTCAATCAGTTTTTAATGCAAACGGCCAGTCAGGATAATCGACTGCAGCTGCCGGTCAAGAGTATAAAACAAGCAGTATTAACCTACGGTATCGAACGCGTTGGCGATATGCTTATACAGTTCGCTTTAATGGAGCGGTTAACGCAGAATCAATATCCGCTGCTGGCTATGTGCAAGCAATTTACCCTGCTTGCGTGCGCATTTGCTAGCCACTTTGCCCAAACAACGAATACTAAATTTTCGCCCCAGTCGGCAGCGTTAACCATGACATTTGTTTGTGCGCCTCTGTTTACCTTACCCGGCTTCAAAGTATCTAAGACACTTCCCGTTAGTGGCGCTAGCGCTGTATCTATCAATAAAGCCTTTAAAGTAAAGTCTGACACGCCTTGGCTTGCCATTGCATCTGAACTTGCCGGAAGCTGGCATCAAAGTTCAACGTGGCGCGCCGTTATTCATCAATGCAGTAAAGCAAGTAGTGAGGTACCGAAATCGCTACAAAAAGAGCAGGCCATCGTTTCATTAAGTTTTGCGTTAGCAAAAGCGTGCTTGTTTACGCAAGACGCCTATTCTTTGCTGCACAATATTAGCGTTAAATCCATTTTAAATATCTTACACATAGATCAAGATGACGTGCTGCAAGCGTTAGACGCAAATGGTCAATTACTCTTTTGCCCGCGTGCTTTATAGCGCGCAATATGCTTTGACAACATCACCCCACCCTAGTTTTTCACGGTAACGCCTTAATTTATCTTTACGAATGGCTATAACTTGCGCCGGCTATCGTATAAAATACGGCAACTTTTGCAGTGCTTAACTCTTTTCCCTACAATTTCCATTATAATAAGTAAGCAAGCAGAATTTGGCACTTTACGCGTCATATAAAATTGAATAAACCTAACGATTTTGATAACAGAATTACCAGAGGATCCCTCCACATGACTCAGCAACGTATTACAGTCATCCGCGGTGACGGCATTGGCCCGGACATTATCGATGCAACCACAAAAATTCTAGATAAGGTTGGCTGTGACTTTGCCTATGACTATGCCGACGCTGGTTTAGTCGCACTGGAAGAACATGGCGAGCTTCTACCTCAAGAGACACTAGACCTAATCGCAAAAAACAAAGTTGCGCTTAAAGGCCCGTTAACTACGCCTGTTGGTGAAGGTTTTACCTCAATCAATGTTAGTCTTCGCAAACAGTTCAAACTGTACGCAAACCTTCGCCCTGTAATGTCTTTTAAAGGCACAAAAGCACGCTACGAAGACATTGATATCATTACCGTTCGTGAAAACACGCAAGGTATGTACTCTGGCTTAGGTCAAGTGGTATCAGAAGACGGTAACGAAGCTGAAGCGATGAGTAAAATCACGCGCGACGGCGCTGAAAAAATTGTGACTTTTGCTTACGAACTAGCCCGTCGTGAAGGCCGTAAGAAAGTGACTGCGGTTCATAAAGCTAACATTCTTAAGTCAACCTCAGGCCTGTTCCTTAAAGTTGCCCGCGAAGTTGGCGAGCGTTACCCAGATATCGAATCGGCTGAAATGATTGTTGATAACTGCTGTATGCAGCTTGTTATGAACCCGCACCAGTTCGACGTTATCGTAACGACTAACCTTTTCGGTGACATCCTATCTGATCTATGTGCTGGTCTTGTCGGTGGTCTTGGTATGGCCCCTGGAGCAAACATTGGTGAAGACTGCGCTATTTTTGAAGCAGTGCATGGCTCAGCCCCCGATATTGCAGGCAAAAACCTAGCTAACCCAACGTCAGTAGTTCTAGCTGCAGCGCAAATGCTTGAATACCTGAACATGGGTGACAAAGCAGAGAAGATCCGTGCAGCTCTTAAAGACGTTATTGAATCAGGCGACCGTACGACACGCGACTTGGGTGGCGAAGCTGGTACCACTGAATTCACACAGGCACTTCTAGACCGCCTATAAGGTGCAAAGCGTTTACGCGGTTTAAGCGCTATAACGACGAAAACGGGCTTACTAGCCCGTTTTTTTGTCTAGAACTTATGGCTTAATACCCATGACCATTTAAATGCCCAAAAAGGCTAACGTCACTTAGAAAACTGTACTAAAACTGGACTACCGCTTTTCTCATTCCCACTTATCATTTCCATTGTACCCATTAAAGCGTGCTGAGCTGCCTAACTACCGGTTCTGTCAAAGTCATCAGAACGGTAAATATACACAGCTAATTTATGCGGGCCGTCGGTCATGACATTCAGCGCCCTTTATGTACATAACGCAAACAGAAAGATGCTAAAACATACCGACAACAACGGGCATAAACGTTTTAGCGCAACATACAAGGAAAGATGATGAGAAAGTTAGTTTCAGGTTTACTCGTACTATCGGCGTTAGCCATCCAAACACCCGTCGTTAACGCGCAAGAGTCTAGCGATGCGAGCAATGCGATTAGTGCAAATTTGCCTCAACAGCAGCGTATCGATTTAAATACGGCTACTGTCGAGCAACTTGTTACATTGCCCGGAGTGGGACAGTCTAAAGCAAAGGCCATTATCAAATATCGTGAAGAAGTTGGCCCTTTTTTAGAAGTCGCACAGCTTACACAAAGTAAGGGGCATTGGTGAGAAAATGCTAAGCAAAATTGAAAGCTATGTTCTGGTAAAGTAGCAGGGCTAGTACCCCCACCCATAAAAAATGCGCCTCTCGGGCGCATTTTTCTTAAGCTGATAACTAGCTTACTATATTATTAAAGTACTGTAGCTAAGTATTCTTTAAACTCATCGCCTAAAGATGGGTGACGAAGTGCGTACTCTACGTTTGCCTTCATATAGCCTAGTTTACTACCGCAGTCGTGGCTCTTGCCTTTCATGTAGTAAGCATCCACTTGCTCAAGCTTCATTAGCGCATCAATGGCATCAGTAAGCTGAACTTCACCACCAGCACCAGGAGGAGTAAATTCTAGCAGATCCCAAATCTTTTCAGAAAGCACGTATCTGCCCACTACAGCTAGATCTGACGGGGCTTCATCACGAGGTGGCTTTTCTACCATTTTATGAATTTTAGCAGAATCGCCTGGCGCAATTGCGGCACCATCTAAATCAGCGATACCAAATTTAGAGATATCTTCATCCGGTACTTGCTCAACCATAACCTGACTTACGCGACTTGTGTTAAACTTCGCCACCATGTCTGCAAGGTTATCTTTTTTAGGGTCGCTGGCAACATCGTCAATAATTACGTCAGGAAGAACCACCGCAAAAGGCGCATCACCAATAAGAGGACGGGCGCACAACACGGCATGACCCAAGCCATTCGCCACACCTTGACGAATATGCATAATGGTTACGTCTTTCGGGCAAATTGACTGAACTTCTTCTAAAAGCTGACGCTTAACACGCTTTTCTAGCGTTGCTTCAAGTTCAAAAGACGTATCGAAATGGTTTTCAATGCTGTTCTTACTTGCGTGAGTAACGAGAATGATTTCTTTTAGTCCTGCAGCGACACATTCACTAACTACATATTGAATTAGCGGCTTATCGACAACTGGCAGCATTTCCTTAGGAATAGCTTTCGTTGCGGGAAGCATACGCGTCCCAAGACCTGCAACAGGGATTACCGCTTTTTTAACCTGACTCATAGTTAATATCCTTTTTTAAAATCCTAAATTCACGCTCAAGCCGACACTCCATTATCGAAGTATTTCTTAAGCAAAAACATATTTGCATCTGTTAGTACGAGTAATGCAATCGATGTTCCAATTACCTTTTTAGAGCGTTAATGTATTAAAAACGGGCAAAGCCGTCTAAATCCTAGTTTTAAAGCACTAATATTGGGATAAATAATATCTAATGCACCAATTTAGTGAAAGTGCATAGCGCACAATTTTCACGTTAGGTCTGCAACTTTTTGCAAAAGTGTTGCTTTTAGCTAACGCTGTTTACCCTTACCTTTAACGCCTAATGGGCCAGTTCGATGCAGAAAACCGTCTTTAATACCTTCACGCATGAAACGCCCGCGCTCTTTACCCTGCGTAAAGCAATAACGGTTTACAATATACCGAAGTGGTATTGCACAAACATGACGAACTTTCCAATAAAGCGGTACATAGCGCCGACGAGCTAAAATAAGTACGTTGCGAAATTGGTAATAAAGTCGTACGGGCGCGCCCTGTTTAAAGGTCACGCCGCATACTTTTACTCTGTCGTCCCCCTGCCGATGAGGCATACATGCACTGAGCGATTGATAGATTACCATTCCTTTCGCTCTTGCACGCCAACACCACTCGTGGTCAACGCCGTCGATAAAAAGCGTACTTTCTTTTCCACCCACTTTGTTGAAGGCATAGCGAGAAATTAACATACCAGAGGCTATGATTTGCTTTACTTCTTTCAGCGTATTAGAAACTTGCTTTCCTTTTTGCAGTACGCCCTTGTCAACACACTCAGAAAATTGGCAGTAGATAGAAGGGCCAATAGCGGCAATGGAATGCTCTTTTTCAAGTTGGAGAAATTGCCTCAGCAGTTCGTGGGCAATGTCAGGAGAAAACAAGCTATCTTGATCGAGCAAAAACGCATGCTCGACATCATTATCAAAAAGCCTCTTTAAGCCGATATTTTGCGCTTGCGCTATGCCTACGTTGCTTGAGCAATGAATGTAAGTAACATTGCGAGAGGCTGAGTACTGCGTTCGCTCAAACGAGTTATCAACTAATACTATATTCCACTCAGGCGCCGTAAACGCATTAATGAGGGCATTTACGTGCTCAACATCTGGGTTAAATAATATTACGACAACGCCAGTAGTCAATGCTTACCAAACCTCTCTAACAAATGCCTATCAAGCTTGTAGGCTAATTTAACGATTTTACCCGGCATTAGACGCAATGAAAGTACGCCACAAGCATAGAAAAAGTTATAGGGGGAAAATTGCTTTAGCTTGGTAATAGCGTACACGCGAGCTTTAAACTCGTTTAAAGACTTACTTAGGCCGCGGCGCTTATAAAAGTTGTTTACGCGTCTGAACTTTAACAACCTATCTTTAAGGTTTCTAAATATATATCCCTTCGACGCGAGCGTGATCCAAAAAAAGTAATCTTGCGTGTTGAGTAGGTCCCCGTTATAGCGATGACCATCGTTGAAAACGTTATAGCGAATAACTACGGTAGGATGGTTAAGTGAGCACCTGCGTGGAAGAATACGCACGATTTGTTTGTGAGACGCTGGCATAACTCGTGCCCCTACCTTGAACCCACTTTCATTTATTTCCGTTAGAGCTGACCCCAGCACAGATATATTGCTATGCCTTTTGAGGTAGGTTATTTGGCGTAATAGCCTGTGTTCTTCTGATATATCATCAGCGTCCATTCTTACAAAAAAAGTAGGTTTGAACTGCATAGAAAAATCGATCACAGCATTCATACAACTTGCTAAACCAATGTTATGGCTGTTTTGCGCAAGAATTATTCTGTCGTCACGCTTTACTGCATCATTGAGCACCCCTGAAATGGCTTGTGGTACCGGGCCATCAATGACGATAACAAATAAGAAATTGGTATAGGTTTGTTTTGTAATACTGTCTATCGCTTCACGAAGCCATTTTGCATTGTCAGCTTGATAAACCGCCATCGCAACAATCGATTCAACATGCTGTTTTTTGTTTTTATCGTGAAGAATAGAGAATTGATTTATCAAGAGTTTTTACCAGAAAAATAAGTAACAAAGAAAATAAAAGCGCTCATAAGTGCGCTTTTATTGGTCGGTATGTTACAGAGATTTTATGCAGCCTGCTATGGTTTTACTTAAACTATGATGTTAAGCGCTTAACGAAGCGCAATACACTCCATATATGCTGAATGACTAGGCTGTAAATAACGAGTAAGCCCATAAAGCCCCAGAACATTACGGCCTCTGGCACCTGATAAACCTCGCCGAGGATACCAATCAGGCAATAGCACGCACCTAAGCATAGGATGGCGACCAACGACTTTCTGCTACTTAGCCCAGCGCGCATAAAGATATTGTGAAGGTGTTGTCTATCGGGCTTTAGCATAGACTGCCCCTTGCGCGCGCGACGATACATGATAGCAGCCATATCCATAAGAGGGAGACCCACTAGCCATACCGCAGTAATAGGCCTGAACGCTGCCGTCTCACCTTGCGTGTGGTCAACAAGCAGCCAAACGATGGTCAAGCCTACAAACATACTTCCCGCATCGCCCATGAATATTTTATTACCTTTAAAGCCTTTCCAACTTAAGTTGAAAGCAAGAAAGGGAACGATAGCCGCTACTATAATCAGTGGCTCCATAACCGATGCGCCGTGGCCCGTAAACGTTAAAAAGCCAGCAACAGTGAGCAATATCACTAAACTCATTCCGCCGGCTAGGCCGTCAATACCATCAATCATATTGAACGCATTGATAACGCCCACAACGCAAATAATAGTGAAAAAGTAGCCGCCTAGGTCAAGCATTACCTCGCCTGTACCAAAGATATTGCCTAATGATGTAATGTAATTCTGTGCACTCCACGCCATAATAGCAGCCACACCGAACTGACACATTAAGCGCCCTTTGGCACTTAAATCAAAACGGTCGTCCAACATGCCAAGTAGCACAATAAAAGCAGAAGCTGTGAAAAACAGCGGGTTATTTTTCATCCATACATCAGTGGCAACACTGGCAACAAGGACTGCCATAAAAATCGCAACACCGCCGGTTAATGGAACGATTCCGGCATGGCGTTTTCGCGCTGAAGGCTGGTCAACGAGACCAAACTGATGCGCCAATGGGGTCATCACCACTAACAGAATGAGGGCAACAAAAAATGCAGTAAAAAGCGGGACGAACTGCAAATACGCTAGCATAAAACACACAACCTCTCGTCACCAGCTAGAGAAACGTTTCTCGCTTCTTTGATAGCCAGTGCACATACAAACTTGGTAAACAAACTAAATGTCGCTTCCATTTTTTTACAACTTCCATTTTTTCCAGCGCGATGAGGGCTTTTTAATATGAATATGCGGATAGAAAACCCCGATATAATATAAAACATTCGTTTAAGTAACCACCCTAATCGCAAAAATAACATGTTAAAACCCATCTTGTAATAGAGAAGCCGGCAAAATAACTTAGATAACCCGTTAAACCGCACCGTGATGTTAACAATCTTAGAAGTTATAACGACTCACAACTCTCTTTATTCCTTTCTTTGATAACATTTGTTTTCATTTTTGAACTTGCTGCGCTGCTCACTGTCAATCAGATGGCTCAAACGACACTGCTAGCGCGATAGCAAACATGCTTTTTTTAAAACTTATGTTATCCTAGCGCGAAATTGCTATATGGATATGAAAGCTAATGTTCAAACAATTCACACGATTAATTTTGCCATTCGCGCTGACGATAAGCGCAGCTGGGTGCACAAACTCACCTACAGTTACCAAAGCTGACATACCCCTGGTGCATTCTTCACTTGCTTATTCTCTTGCACCAGATAAAGAGCTTGCAATAAATATTCCAAAAGCCAATATTTATCACGATACCAAAGAATCGTTTTCAATACGCTTTAACGGCTACGATTATAAAGCAATAAAGCATTATATTTCGGCAACTGGGAATAAATGTATCCGGTTTTCTTTACAAGACGGTGAAACCACACCTTCAGGCGCGCAGCGCAAAGTAACGACCTGTCAACGTGATGGCCAATGGCGAGTCATCTCACCTTTGGTCGCCTCTGCAACAGCGCAAGGTGAATAATTCAATGAAGTTTATGAACATCAAAAACTCTTTTAAGGCGCTAACTTTCGCCGCTTATGCAGTGGCTGTTTGCAGTGCATTTATTAACACTGCGTCTGCGCAAAGCGTTGAGCAATTACAGCAATTAAGAGAGCGAGCACAGCAATCGCAAAGCGGTGCAGCTACTCCGTCGGTCTCTCCTTTAAGCATTTCAACCCAGCGTACGTTGCCCGGTGCATCGACTTCAGCCAATACGATGGGTCAGTTTTCTACGCAGCCTAGAAACGGAGTAAACCTGCCAGGCGAACCCACTATCGATACAGTTTTTCCAGCGCAAGCGCCTATGGAAAACCCGCCTTTTGCGGCTAACTTATTTATCGGTGGCTTCGAGTCTGAGCGCAGCTCGGGATTAAACGACAATTACTTGATTGCCCCTGGCGATAAAATCTCAATTTGGCTTTGGGGTGCAGTAAACTTTTCAGATGTTGTTACCGTGGATAATCAAGGTAACATTTTTATTCCCAATATTGGTCCTATACGCATAGCAAATACACCCGCAGGCAGCGTAAACCAAACTGTAACCGGCAAAATCCGCCAAGTTTACACCAACGACGTCAATGTTTACGTAAACCTTTTAACGTCAACACCGGTATCGCTTTACGTATCAGGCCCAGTGCTAAGACCTGGTCAATACGCAGGCCTAGCTTCAGATAGCGTTTTGTACTATTTAAAGCGCGCTGGCGGAATTGACTTTCAACGGGGTAGTTTTAGACAAATTGACATTGTACGAAACGGCAAAGTCGTGGCCTCAGCAGATTTGTACGCCTTTTTTAGAAGCGGAAAGCTGCCTGAGATTTCTTTTAAGGACGGCGATACCATTTTAGTGCACCCTATTGGCAACACTATTGTGGTTGAAACCGGCGCGCGAAATAGTTTTACTTTCGAGTTTTTAAACGAAGAGCTTAACGGTGGTGTAGTTAATTACTTTGCACGCCCTGGTGAGTTTGCTTCTCATGCTTCGGTTTCAGGAATTCGCTACAATAAGCAATTTGCACGCTACGTAAGCGTGGAAGAGTTTGCGTCGCTTAAGCTGAGCGCCGGCGACACTGTTGAGTATATTGCCGATCACGAACCTCAAATTTACCGCATTAATGTAGCAGGTGCTTTCGCGGGGGCCTCTCAAGTAATGGTGGATAAAGGCGCGAGACTCATTGATGTACTCGACCACATCGAAGCTGATACCACCCTTTCTGATACACAAAATATCTACCTTTTAAGAGAAAGCGTAGCGGTAAAACAAAAAGAGATTATCGAAGAAGGCTTACAACGCCTAGAGCGAAGCATGTACACGGCGCCAATTAGTTCAACTGGTGAAGGGGCGATTCGCGCCCAAGAAGCACAACTTGTGGCTGACTTTATTACCCGCGCACGACAAGTTGAGCCTCAAGGCAGAGTGGTGGTATCTGAAAATGGCGAGATTGCTAACATTCTTCTTGAGCCTAATGACACGATCGTTATTCCAGAAGTCACCGACCTGATACACGTTGGCGGAGAAGTACTGCTTCCGCAGTCTGTCGTGTTTAACCCAGATGCAACCACAGAAGACTACGTTGCATGGGCTGGTGGCTTTACCGAGCGGGCTGAAGATGAACGTATTCTTATCGTTCGTAAAAACGGTAACGTTACCTTTACTAGCGTGAACGATTCATTCTTATCAAGCAATGATAGTAAACTTGAGCCTGGCGATCAGATCATTGTGTTACCTGCTATCGATACGAAGATTTTGCAAGCGGTTAAAGACATTACCCAAATCGTTTATCAAATTGCGATTGCCGCTAACGTAGCTACTGATTAAACATGGTAACCTTTAAAGACCAGCTATATGCATGGAGAGGCGTGATTTTCGCGCTTTTCCTGCGTGAGCTTCAAAGTAAATTCAACGATAAGTTTGGGCTTGGCTGGGCTTTTTTAGAGCCTTTTGCCTTCATTTTCGCACTGTCGTATCTTAGAGGGTTAATAAGCGGTGATGACATCCACTCCATCCCCCTTTTTCTCTTTATGATGATTGGTATGGTGGGGCTTCAGTCCTTAACTACCTGTCTACAGTCCGTATCGACGTCGGTCCGTCGGAATAAACCTCTTTATGCGTTTAGGCAAGTACAGCCCATATCAGCGGTACTTACTGCCGGCTTTTTAGAGTTTTCAATCAAGGTTGTCGTTGTAGCACTGTTGAGCCTTGCGTTATATCTTATGGGCGAGACCTTTGAAGTTAATGACCCTCTACTTTTAATTTCGTTATTTCTTTTACTTTGGGTATTTTCCATATCTATCGGGCTTATTTTTGCCATTGCAGCAGCGTTTGTACCTGAAGTGGATAAAATTAAATCCATGCTTACAAGACCTTTGATGTTCATATCCTGTGTATTCTTCAGCCTTCAAGATTTACCAGAGGAGTACTGGCCTTATTTGACATGGAACCCGCTGGTCCACTTTAACGAACTGGCCCGTTATGCCTGCTTTGAGTCGTATGGTACTAAGGGCGTGTCGTTAAACTTTCTTATTGAAATTACAATCGTTTTCCTTTTCCTAAGCCTTTCGATGTACCACATCACCTGGAAGAAGGTGTTATCTCGATGATTAGAATTGAGAATTTAACCAAGAGCTACCCCAGTAAAATGGGGCCTCAATATATTTTTAAAAATCTAAACTTTGATTTCCCTACGGAAAACAATGTCGCCATTTTAGGTAAGAACGGGGCGGGTAAATCCACCCTTTTTCGCATGCTTGCGAAAAGCGAATACCCCGATAGAGGCCGAGTTTTAACCAACAAATCTATGTCGTGGCCGGTTGCGCTTCAAACTGGCGTACATCCGCAGATGACAGGGCGTGAAAACACCCGCTTTGTTGGCCGAATTAATAATGTGGCTTCACTCCCCGAATATGAAGAAAAAGTGCAGGAGTTTGCAGAGTTAGGCAAACGCTTTGATCTACCTGTGCGCACTTATTCCTCAGGTATGCGCGCAAAACTTGTTTTCGCATGCTGCATGAATATCAATTTCGATATTTACCTGATAGATGAAGCGACATCAGTTGGTGATCCGCTTTTCAGAAAAAAGGCTCGCTTGTCACTTAAAGAAAAAAGTGAACAGGCAGGGGTTATCATGGTGAGCCACGAACTCGATCAGATACGAGAGTTCTGCACTTCAGCCGTCATCATTGATGATGGCAATCTCACTTATTATCACGATCTCGAAGAAGGCATCGACGTTTACACGCAGGATGCAGACAATAAGAAATCACTCAAATAGGTTCAATCACAGTGGAAAAATCTCTTACACAGCTCAATGCCCTTCTTAGCAAGAACAAAGCACTTATCCTTGTACTTCCTTGGGTACTCTATGCATTGTATCTTGTTCTATGGGCGGCACCTCAATACGAAAGCCATAGCCAACTTATCGTTAAATCAAGTGATGGAGGCAGCAGTTTCGATCCGTCGTCCTTGCTAATGGCCGCCGGTGTTTCTGGCGCTTCAGGTGGCACTGAAAGTCAACTTGTCGAAGCCTATATACAGTCTGCGGATATGATTAAGTACCTCGATGAAACCATTGGACTTAGAGAACACTACATGTCTGATAAAGCTGATATGTTTAGTGGCCTTTCGTCTTCGCATAAACAGGAAGATTTTTACAAGTTTTATCTCGACCATATTGAAGTGAGCGTAGATTCCGCGTCGTCTGTAATTAGCTTGCGTACTCGGGCTTTCGATGCTGAATATGCAAAAATCATAAACCAAGCGATTGTCGATAAAGCGGAAGAGTTCATCAACAACATCAATAACGATCTCGCTAAGTCAAAATTGACCTTTGCCAAAGGTGAACACGAAATTGTTGAGCAAAAGCTTCAACAGGCTAAGACCGAGATTTTAGGTTTTCAATCTCAATACAATGTACTTGATCCGTCTGCAGAAGGCGCAGCTTTTCAGCAAATCGCATTTTCTCTTCAAGCTACGCTTGCACAGAAAAAGGCCGAGCTAAGTACGATGTCAACCATGATGTCTAACGTGGCCCCTGAAGTGATAAACATCAAACGCGAAATTGCCGCACTTCAAAAAGAAGTAGAAAAGCAAAAAGAGCGAATTAGTACTGCAGAGGGGGAAAGTGAAGCCCTATCAGTAAGCGAATTGATGGCGCAATACAGCAACCTTCAGGTTCAATTACAGCTTGCTATACAAGCCTATTCGTCGTCATTAATCACCTTAGAGAATGCACGAGTAGAGGCGTATCAAAAGCTTCAGCACTTGGTAACGGTGGAGTCACCTACGCTGCCAGATGACAACGCTTATCCCACGGTTATTTATAACCTTGTTTTGTTCGGTGTTTCGCTACTGCTTATTTACGGTATTGTGCGAATTGTGGTTGCCACTATCCGCGAACTTTAGCACCTCACGTTAGTACCTTAATAGCGAAAAGGTCAATCGGCTACGTAGTTCAAGACTTAGCCGATTGACACTGCTTTAATGAAGTTTATCGCCCAAATCTTGTGTCTTGAAGCAAGCTCTAGTATAAGAAGCTATCCGCCTTACGGACTACTATCAAAGAGCCTATCCTATAAGCGCTCTACAATAACAACCATAAGCAATATGGAATTAAAATATAATTATGAAACCATCTAACGATACGAGCTTTTTTGGCCATCCAGGGGGCCTGAGAACGCTATTCTTTACCGAAATGTGGGAGCGCATGAGCTACTACGGCATGCGCGCGCTACTTGTTCTTTTTATGACTGCAAGCTTACAAACCCAAGGTTTGGGTTTTACTGTGGCAACAGCAGGGGCAATTTACGGTCTCTACACCGGTGCGGTATACTTTTTAGGGTTACCCGGCGGTTGGTTAGCTGACCGCTTAATTGGCGGGAAAAAGGCGGTGTGGTACGGCGGCATCATCATCTTCGCGGGCCACGTAGTGCTTGCCATTGACTTGCAAAACCTGTTCTTCGTGGGCCTTATTCTTGTAGCTTCAGGTACAGGGTTACTTAAACCCAATATTTCTGCCATGGTTGGTCAACAATACGGTGACGACGATGGACGCCGTGATAGTGGCTATGCTCTGTACTACATGGGTATCAACATTGGCTCACTTATCGCCTACCTTGTTACAGGCTACCTTCAGGAAAACTGGGGCTGGCACTATGCCTTTGGCGCAGCCGCTATTGGTATGGCGATCGGTCTTATTCAGTATTACTTTAGCAACCGCTCACTGTCACCAGACTCTGTTGCGCCGGCAAACCCATACCAAGGCGCAGCTAGACAGCGCGCGTGGATGGGCGTATATGGCGTTTTAGCCATTGCTGCTGCAGTAATTGTACTGGCACATATGGGCACCATTGTTATTGAACCAGTGGCACTTGCTCAGCAAGTCGCGGTGGTCTTTACTGTTATTTTCTTCCTTTACTTTGGGTTTATTTATTTCAAAGGCCAACTCAGTGATAACGAGAAAAAACGCATGTGGGCACTGTTTTTAGTGTGTGTTGCATCGGCGTGCTTCTGGTCTGGTTTTGAACAAGCAGGCTCTTCACTTAACCTATTTGCGCAAAACTATACTGATCGCGTTCTTGAAAGCGGGTCATTATTAACCTCATGGTTTGGGATGGACGCTATTCCAACCGTATGGTTCCAGCTCTCAAACTCGCTGTTTATTATCATTTTGTCGCCTTTTTTCGCTGCCCTTTGGATAAACCTAGCCAAGCGAATGATAGACCCGTCTTACACCATCAAATGTGCAGTGGGTATCGTTATTATGGCATCGGGCTTCTTGGTGATGTTTATGGCGTCGCAATACGCAGCTCAAGGCCTTAAAGTAGCGCCTATGTGGCTAGTTACGACTTACTTTCTACACACGGTTGGTGAGCTTTGCTTAAGCCCAGTTGCACTTAGTGCAGTAAGTAAACTGTCGCCGAAGCGTTTCGCAGGGCAAATGATGGGGGTATTCGTACTGACCTACTCTATTGGTAACATCATTGCTGGCCTGCTTTCAGGTAACTTCGACCCAGAGAAGGTAGAGCAAATGCCGGACCTGTATCTTCAAATTGCCTTGTTTAGCATCGCGATCGCTATAGTGATTGGCTTGATGAGCTTTAAATCTCGTTTCTGGGAAAAAGCAGGCATTGAAGAAAAAGCGTAATTTATTGTTAGCATGTTTTAAGTGCTAACCAATTCTTCTACAATAACCGCCGCAACGTTACGTTCCGGCGGTTTTTTATTAAGGGCTTTGAGTAAACCTATGAAGTTTTATTTTTCTACAAGAGACATTCCGGCCCTACAAGGCCTTTCACTTACTGAGCGGGTTAAACGTCTTGATGAAGCCTCAAAGCGACTTACTGTTCCCGAGAAAACCCTGCTAAACGTACTTAAATTGCTGGTTATTGTGCCCGTATTTGCGCTGATCCTACAAACCGCCTCAAATTGGACCTCGTTACTGTGGGCTTTTGTGGTATTTTTACTCTATCCGTTGGTTATAAAACCTATTCAATATTCCATAAGCGCGAAGTACATCGCGCAACCGTCTAGCAAGGAGAATGCATGAAAACCATCCTAGTCACTGGTGGTGCAGGCTACATCGGTAGTCACACGGTATTACAATTACTTGAACAAGATTATGGTGTTGTTGTTTTAGACAACCTCGCCAATGCAAGTGCAGAATCACTTCGCCGGGTAGAAGCATTAACGGGCAAGTCGGTAACTTTCGTTCAAGGCGACATCCGCGATACCGCCGTGCTTGATGATATTTTCAGTGAACACAGTATCTCAGCGGTCATTCACTTCGCCGGGTTGAAAGCCGTGGGTGAATCGGTACAAAAGCCGCTTTCCTACTACGAAAACAACGTGTACGGTACGCTTACGCTATGTAAAGAAATGCAAAAGCATAACGTTAAGAACATTGTTTTTAGCTCTTCTGCGACAGTTTACGGCGACCCTGCATCGTTACCATTGCGCGAAGACATGGCAACCGGGCAACCAACGAACCCTTACGGTATGTCTAAATTAATGGTTGAGCACATGCTTAGCGATTTATATGCTTCAGACAATGAATGGAATATTGTGTTGCTTCGCTACTTCAACCCGGTAGGTGCCCATGAATCTGGACAAATTGGCGAAGATCCTAACGGCATTCCAAACAACTTGATGCCCTACATTTCACAGGTAGCCACAGGTAAGCTAGAGCAACTTAGCGTATTCGGTGATGATTACGATACCGTGGATGGCACCGGCGTTCGCGACTATATCCATGTAGTAGACTTGGCCAATGGTCACTTAAAAGCACTCGACCGCCTTAGCTTAAACATGGGGCTAGATAAATATAATCTAGGTACAGGCCAAGGCTATTCTGTAATCGAAATGGTTAAAGCCTTTGAGAAAGGCTCAGGTAAAACTATTCCATACAAAATTGCGCCTCGCAGAAGCGGCGATGTAGCGGCGTGTTATGCCGACCCGACGAAAGCGGCTACAGAACTTAGCTGGCATGCAGAAAAAGGGCTGGAAGACATGTGCGCCGATACGTGGAATTGGCAGTCACAAAACCCTATGGGCTACCCTAAAGACTAGTTTTTGAGCGACCAGATGTGCTCTTATGCACAAGACCTTAAACGCTAGTTATACGTGAAAGAATATAAAAAAAACGCTATGCAATTGCATAGCGTTTTTTTATAAATACAGATTTGCGCGCTTTGGGTTCGTTGACACTTTCTCGCACCCGAATTACTCGTTGCCATCCTCAGACTTGTCTTCACCCTTTGACTTTTCGCTCTTTTCGGTTGGCTTGTCTTCTATAAGCGAGGCTTCATCAACGTCTTCAGTTGCCCCATCATAGTCGTCAAAATCGCCGCCCTCCAGCATCGCTTCAAAATCAGCAAAGTCATCTAATTGCTCATCATCTATGGCTTTATCACCGCTCTTACCATCGGTAACACGAAACTCTAGGTTTTCAAAATAGGCATTTTTTACAAACGCATAGTCATCTACCGACTGCTCTAACTGCGCTTCTTGATCTAGCAACTGCGCTCTTGTTTCAAGTACCGATATTCCGATACGCGCTAGGTTTACAGAGCCCTCAAGCAGCGACATAGGAAACGCGAAGCCGTCGACATAGTCACCGGTAAAGCTGCGGGGGTCGCTGGGGCCTAAAAATGGCAGCATTAAGAAAGGACCCGTATCTAGCCCCCATACGGCCAGGGTTTCTCCAAACTGCTCTTCTTTGCGCTCAATACCTATTTTGCTCGCCACGTCAAAGGTGCCGACTAACCCAACGGTTGTATTGATAAGGAACCGCGCCAGGCTGTCTAAGCCGTCATCTACCTTTCCTTGAAACATGTTGTTTAGAAAGTTCGCGGGTTCTTGCAGGTTATCCGTAATATTTACTAAGCCCGTACGTGCGGCCTGAGGCATTACCGTTACATAGGTAACGGTAACGGGGCGCAAAATATAGGCATCTAACACATCCCAGTTAAAATCCCATAACTTGCGGTTTACCGGTTCAAATGGATCACGGGGGTCGGATGTATCAACAGCAGCGCTGTTAGTTCTAGCTACATCAGCTTGTTCTTGCGCGCTATTACTCGCACAACCGCCTAAGAAGCTCGTTGCAATAATCAACCCAGCGATGAGTGATTTTGACAAATCCATACTTATAATTCCTTATTAATAATAACGCTTAATGAAGAGAGTTCGTTAGCCACAACCGTTGCTTCTGTGCTTCCCTGCCATTCCCCTTCAGATACTGCCACATTACCATCTTGAGATAGCCTAGCGGTTATTACAACCTCAGAGAGTGTAGCAAGAGTAAACTGGGGCATCATGGCATTATCAGTCGTTAACGATACAGAGATCGGGAAATCTTCAATGGGTAATTTCACCACAGCTGCCGGCATTTTATTGTCTGAATTTGCGTCTTGTGCGAACACAATTAAAAAGCCCGCTTTAGGTGCGTTTGCATCCGCTTCTTTAGACAAACTCACCGTCACGTCAAAGCCCGTTTCAATGGCATTGCCACCATCATTAACACTTGGCTGCTTTTGCACTGTTCCACCCGTTTGAAGCAACACCATTTCACTGGAATTGCCTTCGAGTTCCTTAATGCGGGCGCTCAAGCGCTGAGCCATATCGCTGTCAGAAGGAAGCTTGCCCTCTACTTGTTGATAAAAGCGCCGCGTGTTGTCCAAATCTCCGAGCTGAGCAGATACCACGGCCATCATAAGCGCGAGATTATCGTTTTGCGGTGTATCTTGTAGCAAGCCTAATAAGATAGATTGTGCTCGTTCAAGGTTATTTACATCGCCGGTAGTCATTAACGCTTGCGCAAGCGTGATACGATTAGCGGAATTTGATGGTGATAAACTTACCGCTTTATCGATTGCCTCTATAGCTTGCACCTCTTGCCCTATACTCAGCATCAATCTGCCAAAGTACATCCAGCCGGTATCATCCTGAGGCTCCTCGCGAAGACGTTGGCGAATAGCCAGTGCCAGACTTGCTATATCTTCCTGGGTGAGGTTATTGGCATTACCACTGGCAAGCTGCTGACTTAACTCTGGCAAAGCGTCGATAGCCTGCTGCGCTTTAGCCACGCGCCCCATCTGATTAACCTGGGCATACACTACAATACCGCAAACTAGCGCTAAGACGCCGCCTATTGCCAACGGTAATTTGGCATTGCCTGTTTTAAGCGATTCAAAAGCGCTTTCATCGACCAAGGCTAACTTAAGCTCGTCTACAGCCTGTCGTTTATCGTGCTCGCTGATAAGCCCCTCTTGCACTTCGCGCTCGAGCTCAACTAAGCGCTGCTTTACAATTTGCGTATTACTTAAACTGTCTTGCTTTGCGTGGTTTTTACTGCGCAGCCAAGGGAAGGCAATAATGAGAAGAACAAGCGTAATTAAGCCTGAAACAATAATATAAAACTCAGACCAACTCATTCTTTCTCTCGCTCCAACATTTCATCTGCTTTAGCCAATTTGGCAGCCATATCTTCTGGTGGCGTGACTGATTTGCGGCGCACTACCACAATTAAGGCAATAAAAATAAACAATACAGGGCCAGCCCACAGCCAAAGCGTAGCCGCTGTCACCGGTGGCTGATAGTGTACGAAATCACCGTAGCGCGACTTCATAAACGCTATTACCTCTTGCTCTGTTTTGCCCTGCTTTAATAGCGAATACACCTTACGGCGCATATCGTGAGCAATCATGGCATCGCTGTCCGCAATGTTTTGGTTTTGACACATAGGGCAGCGTAGTTCAGCAGTTAGCCGTAAAAAGCTCTCTCGCTGTTCTGGGCTTTCGAATGAGAATTTATCTTGGGCAGCATGGGCGGAAAATGCTGTTATTACCCATAACAGCGTCACCATAGAAAGCGCAAGTGTTAATAGGCCAAATCCGTTTTTTAGCCTGTTAACGCCAGTATATTGGGGGGATACATAAGATACGGCGGGGAGTAGTTTCATTGCAGCCCTCCCTGAGCGCTTTTATCATCGCTCATTACCGCGTTTACCTCTATGTGCGCATCTGCACCTTGTGTTTTAGCCGCTTGTGCCACCAACTTATTATAAAGGGGGCCAACTTTTGTGTTCCAAACGCGCTCGTTAATATCGCCAATATGATGCATGCGTATAACGCCATTAGCATCAATCACAAAATGCTCTGGTGCGCCGGTCACGCCTAAGTCTAACGACGTATCGCGATATACATCAAAAATATTATAGGCATAAGGATTCCCGTAGCGACTTAGCATTTCAGTCACTTCTTGCTGAACACGGCTCAACGTTTTTGTACCGAAATCTGGGTCTAAATCCTGATCGAAATACAAACCGACTATATGAACATCTTGCTCATTTTTAAGCTGTGTTAGATACGGCATTTCAACCGCGCAGGTTACACACCATACGCCCCACACGTTTAAGATAGTAACCTTCCCTTTTAAATCTTCTGGTGTATATGTCACGTCCGGCTGCATTAAATCTGGCAGCGAGAAGGCCGGTAATGTTTTATCCTTAACCTGCGAATCTAATTCACGCGGGTCGGAAAAAAGCCCTTTAAAAAGAAAAATGACTAGCAACGAAAAGAGCACGAGTGGAATAGCCACCAACGACAGTTTTTTTTCATTATGCATCTCCTTTTGTGGATACTCGTGACACGGCAGAGGCGTGGGTATTTGGTGTACCTGTTGAAGCTACAGATTTACTGCCCAGTACACGTTTCAACTTTTTCACTTTCGCCATGCGGTAGCGCTTATCACTAATAGAAAAAATACCGCCTATCGCCATAACAACCGCACCCGCCCATAGCCAGATAACAAACGGTTTAATGTAAATACGAATAGCCCATGCGCCATTGTCTAACGGCTCGCCCATGGCAATAAATAAGTCTCGCGCTAGGTTTGAATGAATAGCCGCTTCTGTCATGGGCATGCGCTGCACAATGTACAACCGTTTTTCTGGCTCTAGATGCGCGATCAGTTCGCCATTTTTATAAACATCGAATATGCCTTTATCTGCATTAAAATTCGGACCTTCCACCTTCCGTACATCTCTAAAGCTAAAGTCATAGCCACCCAGCGAGACGGTATCGCCGATATCCATACGCACGTCGCGCTCAAGTTCATAATTGGAAACCAGCGTAATGCCAATAATACAGATAGCAAAGCCCACATGGCCTAGCACCATGCCCCAGTGACTTGGCGTAAGCTTGCGAAGTTTAGCCATCACCGAGGCATTATCAGAGTTACTTGAAGGCATAGCTGATAAACGCTGCATGACTTCTTGCACTGTGGTGACGAGGATCCAAAACACCAACACCATTCCCAACACACCCATATAGGTTGGTTCGTCGTAGGCAAAGTTCACTAGTACACCTGCACTTAGTGCAATACCGCCTGCGACCAATAGTTGTTTTTGCAGTTCGCTGGCTTTTTGCTGTTTCCAGCGCGTTAGTGGACCTAAACCCAGCATTAATACAAAAGGCACAATGAGAAGCGTAAACATTTGGTTAAAGAACGGGGCGCCTACAGAAATACTGCCTAAGCCTAACTCTTTGTGAACAAGGGGCAGCAGTGTACCAAGCAGAACAACCAAAGTTGCTGCGCACAGAAAGACATTGTTGCCCATTAACAGCACTTCACGAGAAAACGCTTGGTAGCGCCCAGGGCTTTTAAGCGAGGCCGCACGCATGGCATAAAGCAGCAACCCAAAACCGCTAAGTACAATCAATATGCCCAAGATGAACAAGCCTCGAGTAGGATCGCTTGCAAAAGAGTGCACCGAAACAATAACTCCGGAACGTACTAAGAAAGTGCCTAATAAACTCAAACTAAATGCGGCAATTGCCAGTAACACTGTCCATGACTTAAACGCTTTTCGCTTTTCGGTCACTGCCAGCGAATGCATAAGCGCCGTGCCTACAAGCCATGGCATAAAGGATGCGTTTTCTACCGGGTCCCAGAACCACCAGCCGCCCCAGCCGAGTTCATAATATGCCCACCAGCTACCTAGGGCAATTCCCACGGTTAAAAAGGCCCACGCAGCAATCACCCAAGGACGAGACCACCGCGCCCATGTCGAATCTAGTTGCCCCGAAATTAACGCAGAAATAGCGAACGCAAAGGCAACAGAAAAGCCTACGTACCCCATATAGAGCATAGGCGGATGAATGATCATACCAAAATCTTGCAGCAGCGGATTAAGATCTCGCCCGTCGACCGGGAAAAACGGTAGCATGCTGTTAAAAGGGTTTGAGGTAAGCAGCATAAATAAGTAAAAACCAATGCCTACCATGCCCAATACCGACAGTACTCTAGCGACCATGGCAAGAGGTATCCCCTTACTGAATATTGCCACTGCCACGGTCCAGATTGAAAGCATCAATACCCACAGTAGGAAAGAGCCTTCATGACCGCCCCAAACAGCAGTAATCTTATAGTAAATGGGCAATCGGCTATTTGAGTGTTGCGCAACGTAGGCCACACTAAAATCGTCAGTAACAAACGCGTACGTTAAACACACGTAGGCAATAAGCGTGAAGGTGAATAAGCCAATTGCCAGTGGTTTGGCGGTTGCCATTAACGCTTCGTGCTGACGGTGAGCACCCCATAGCGGATAGACTGCCAACAATATAGAGAGCACTAATGCCAACGTTAGCGCGATATTTCCAATTTCAGGCACCATAGATTATTTGCTCCCGGCGCCGTTTGACGACTCATACGTTGGCATATTTTCAGGTTTTACATGCTTAATGCCTTTCATTTTTTCAGCAAGTTCTGGCGGCATGTACTCTTCGTCATGCTTAGCTAATACTTCTTGCGCTTTAATCGCCCCAACATCGGTGAGTACGCCGGTAGCGACAATGCCCTGACCTTCGCGGAATAAATCAGGAAGGATCCCCGTGTAGGTTACGGTAACGGTAGGACCGGTATCGATAAGGTCGAAACTGACGGCTAAGCTTTCACTGTCGCGGCTAACGCTACCCGGCACTACCATTCCGCCTATGCGAAGGCGCTGGCCTATCTGGGGCTTCTGACCATTTTTACCTTCAATGATCTCGCTTGGCGTATAGAAAAGGTCAATACTGTCATTTAGCGCGTAAAGCATTAATCCAATTGCACTTACTATTAAAAAACCGATAATTCCCACTACGGCCAGTCGCTGCTTTCGTCTCGGGTTCATGCAACTCTCACTTCGAAAAAACTAATAAACAATTACAAAACGCAAGTTAAAGCGATGTACTCTCTTGCTGTTGCTGTCGCGCTTTTTTAATGCGCGCTTTGCGCTCTTTTTCCACCACAACCTGTTTTAAAAGGTTACGGTGTTTAATCAAACTTTGGATGGCGATGATAGCCATGGCCGCAAATGTCACACCAAACGACAGCCATACATAAAATGCATAGCCCCCCATGTTGATAAAGTCGGCCAACGATTCAAACTGCATATTAGTTGCCCCCTTTCACGCTGTGGTTAACTTGCTGTTTAGAAGCTAACTGACTGATAGCCAAAGCTTGCACCCATGGCCTGTGCATTTCGCGTAAAACAATCTCATTTCGAAGGCGCACTGTGGTTACTGCACCAATAAAAAATGCGAATCCAAGTAAACTAATTAACAGCGGCCACAGCATTTCTGGCGCAATAGAAGGGTTATCAAACTTACTGATTGTCGCCCCTTGGTGCAACGTATTCCACCATTCTACCGAGTAGTGAATAATGGGGATATTTACTACGCCCACCAGCGCCATCACGCCTGCGGCTTTACCGGCCTGTTGTTTGTCTTCAAATGCGCCATAAAGGGCAATTACGCCCATGTACAAGAAAAGCAGAATGAGCTCTGAAGTTAGGCGTGCATCCCACACCCACCATGCGCCCCACATAGGTTTTCCCCATGCAGCACCTGTGAAAAGCGCAATAAAAGTCATCACCGCCCCTATTGGCGCCATAGCAATCATGCTCATATAAGCAGTTCGCCACTGCCACACCATCCCCACAAGCGCAGCGATGGCCATGGCTACGTAGGTGCCCATAGACAAGATTGCGCTAGGAACGTGGATATAAATAATTCTAAACGAATCACCTTGCTGATAATCTTGAGGCGCAAACGCCAGCCCCCATACCGTACCAACGCTAAGGCACAGTAACGCGCCAGCCCAAAACCAAGGCTGTAAGGTTAAACAAAGCTGATACGCACGCTCTGTTTTAGCGTAAGGGTGTAACCACTTCCACATTAGTTTTGACTCACTTTTAAAGAATACGCTATGGCAAACGGTGCCAACGCCGCAGCCAACAACAGCATGGCGGCGATAATAGCAAGTTGTGCATGATAAGGTAATTGCAGTGCGGCAGAATCCACAGCCGACGTGGCAAATATCAGTAACGGAATAAAGACAGGGATAAGTAGCAATGCCAACAGTACCCCGCCTTTTTGCAATCCAACGGTAAGTCCTACCGCAATGGCGCCAATTAAAGAAAGTAATGGCGTGCCCAGCAACAATGTTAAAACGAGTGCGATATACATATCGACCGTTAGATTCAAAAACATCGCTAGCAGCGGAGAAAGCAATAATAAAGGCACAAAACTGACCAGCCAATGGGCAGCTACCTTCACCGCGCTCACTGCCGGCAACGCCAGACCAGAGAGCATATACTGTTCTAGCGAACCGTCTTGGAAGTCATCGCGAAACAGTCTTTCCATTGCCATAAGTGATGACAAAATTGCCGCAATCCAAATTACCCCCGGTCCAATGCGCTGAAGAGTATCAGGAGAAGGGCTTACACCTAAAGGGAATAAGGTTACCACCATGAGTAAAAACATCAGTGGTTGCACCAATTCCGCTTTTTGATTGAACGCAATGTGCATGTCGCGTTTAAAAATACCTTGGTAAAGTGACATTAAAAGCGATACTCCAGGTCAAATACGCGGTGTTCCCCAGCGGTTTCTGACAGTGGTTGATGCGAAGTGGTAATAATAAGTCCACCGCGACTAACATGCTCTTTCATACTCGTTTCAAGTAAGTGAACCCCTTTTACGTCAAGCGCTGTAAACGGTTCGTCTAATACCCACACCTTTGCTGGCTTTAGCCATAGTCTCGATAACGCAACACGACGCTGTTGACCAGCCGATAAATACCTAACAGGCACATCTTCAAGCCCAACTAAACCCACTTTCGCTAAGACGTCATAAAGCACGTTCTCTTGCACCGATGTACTGTGTTGAGCTAACCAAAACGATAAGTTATCCAAGGCAGAAAGGCTGCCGTTAGTACCACTCTTATGTCCTAAATAGAAAAGATCGCGATAATAGTCTGTTTTGTCCTCGGCTATGTCCATTCCATTATATGAAACGGCGCCCGACTCAGGTGCACTCAGCCCAGTTAATATGCGAAGTAAGCTGGTTTTCCCTGCACCGTTAGGCCCGCGCAAATACAGCAACTCACCAGTATTAACAACCAGTGAAAGCCCCTCAAAAAGGGTTCTGTCTCGTTTGCTGCACGTTAATCCGCACGCCTCTAACACTACTTGGCTACTCCAACCTAAAAAAGAGGTTTTAAAAAATGGCGCTAGTCTACCACATGAACGCTTTTTCGCAGTCGCGAATTCCAATTAAATATGATTTACTTCAAAGACAAAGACATTTTTCAAAAGAGCCCTTAGACCAAAGGTGGGTTGTCTTTCAGCGCAAAGATGAATTGTTCATCTGCCTTAAGAACGAATGGTTTCGCTGTACTTTATTAGTGAGCGCTTATTAATGATGAAACAGCCTCAAAGCACTTTGCTATACTCAAATAAGTAAGGAAAAGCGCGACTATGCCGATATCTCAATTATGACAACACCATTATCATCACTATTGGCAGCCGCTCTGAATCAGTCAACGGGCTCGACTTCGCCAACATCTTTATCGTCACCAGTAAACCTTGATACCGCTACTCAAGGGGCGAGTCGAAGTACTTCTCCCGCTATTGCCAACGCTGCGCTGTCGCAGGCAGCCACCTTAGATAATGCCGCGAAAGTAATAGTTGAACGCTTACCTGAACGAGTGCTATCGATAACGGTTACACCAAATAATGTATCGTCAGCAGCTCAAGTACTTAACGTTGCCTTACCCGCAGAAGTCAGCGCTAAGCTTTCTAACCAAGCAATTAATAATGCGCAGCTTGCACTTTTGCCTACCTCCCCTAACCATATCTCAGGCCCAGAAGCGAAAAGTGCTCAAAATACTTCTCAAAGTCAGGTAAACACTCACTCTGCAGTGCTGCTTTCTACACGCTTGTCTCAACAAGAGGTGCCATTGTCTGCGCCCGAAAAAGCTGAATTACTGAAAGCCGTGGCACAAGCTCTTGCTGCAAATAACGCCGCCGTTACGCTTAAAGGTCAACTTTCTATTTCTACAAAGAGTGAAAATTTTGGGCAACTCATGCTCACCACCGCTAAAAATGAGGTTATTCCCCTATCGGACATTAATACTGAAAAGCTTGATAGCACGGCTAAAGCAGCGCTTCAAAAGCTAGTTGGACAACAGGTCGTCATAGGATTAAGCCGAGCTAGCAACGGTGGAATCGCGCTGCAAATCTCTCAAAGTTCGTCCAATGAAAGTGCTGGCCCAACAACCAACGACAATAATTTCGCTGCCATGACTCATAAAAATGTAAGTACCAACTTACAACAACAGTTCATTTCCAGCGCACTTAAGCAAGGTGGCGTAGCTGTTGAGCATAACTTGAGTAACCCGCCTCGACTTAACGCGCTTTTAAAAGGTTCTGGTGCCGACACTAACGCGTTAAAAGTGCTTTCTGCGTTGACCTTAACTGACAACAAGCTCTCGATTCGTACATCACAACAAAATGCGGTATTACAAATTGATATACCTCAGAGCAAGGGGTCTTCCCTTGCGGCCCCGACTCTGACGCAGGAGCAGGTAAATAAACTTAACCTTTCGCAATTACCAAAAGCGACAGCGAAAGGGCTCGAAGCCTTCGCCGGCACGAGCGCTAGCTTAACCTCATCTTCTCAGCCAAACGTTAAAACTGAAGTTCCCACATCGCTTAAAGGCACCGATGTTCACAATGCCATCACTGCACTTTCTCGAGTATTACTGAGCCAAACAGGCAGTACAAACCAAGCACTAAACCAACTCATAGCTATTGTGGAGAATGAAAGATTACCGCCCAGCCAGGGTATGCCTAAAGCACATGAAGCTCAGCATTTTGATAAAATTTTGCAGCAACTTAAAGGCCTTGATGCGCTCAACGCGAAGGCTTCTCAAGCCAAGGTATCCAATGGGGAATTTATCGGCCCTCCAAAGCCACCCAAGGAACAACTGCTAGCATCGGCAAAAGCTATATTAACTGAAGGGAAAGATGCCGCTTCAGCAGAGAATAATGGCCTGCAGGGAAAAGACAGTGGGCGTAAACCCTCGCTTGTATCACTTGCCTCTCTCGCACAAGCGTTAAGCTCACAGGCCAAAGGCTTATCAAATAGTTTACTGAGCAATATCGCTGCACAACTGGCGGCTACACAAGGTAAAGGGGCAGAGATAGCGCCAGTGGTTTCAGATAGTCACGCCACTATAGCGGGTTCAAAATCAAATGAGAGCGTAGCTGGCGAGAATGAAAGTGCTATCGAGGTGGTAAAAAGCGGAACAAAGAAACTAGCGCTAGATATGAATGAACAAGGATTGTCGCAACGCTTGCAGCAGCTTATATCTACACAGGCGCTCGTTACCACACCAATAAACTTAACCTCGCCCGTAAACGCTTCTAGCTTTGTTCAAGGGCTGGTCGCCTTGGTTCAATTGGCACTAGCGGGTCGCGCCATGCAGCGTCAGCCTAGCTTAAAAGCGCAAATAGACGCGCCTGACTCTATCGTTTCAAAAACGTTGGCAAATATGGGGGTAACGGCTCAACCAAGTCGTGTTAGCCACGACATGAACCAGCTAGACGGCCGACAGCAGCTGCTTTCTCAACTTAAAACACTGCTAAGTAGCCACCAGCAAAACAAAATTGCCAATGTGGACAGCCGTATTCAAGGACAAGATAGTTTTTATTACGTTTTGCCATCGCTTTCACAGCACCACAGTCCACCAGAACTCTTGATAAAACGAGAGCAAGGTGGGCAGAACAATAAGCACGCACAAACAGGCGAGCGCTCTCTTTGGAATATCACGATGAAGCTGGACATTGGTGACAGCGGACAAGTTTTGGCAAAATCAAAGATAGATCAAAGTAGCATTACGCTCGATTTGTATGCATCAAATGATGAAGTATTAAGACGCATTAGCGATACCCTGCCCTACCTGCATCGTCGTTTAGAATCATTAGGGCTGGAGGTTGAAAACACGAGCTTTCAGCGGGGTCATATCCCTGACACGCTAAACACTCGACCGCATCAAATTTTTGAAACACGGGTATGAGAAGTGCATCGATGAGCGACACGAGAAAGGCGAAACGGGCGATTGGATTAAAATATGAAGGTGGCGATAAGAAAAACACACCGAAGGTCGTGTCCAAAGGCTATGGAGACTTAGCCGAAGCGATTATCGCCATGGCTGAAGAAACGGGCATTTTAATCCACGAAGACCCGTATTTAAGTGAAGTGTTGGCCACTCTCGATGTAGGTCAAGATATCCCTGAGTCACTGTATTTTGTTATTGCTGAACTCCTTGCTTATTCTTATGTATTGCAAGGCAAGATACCGCCTGGCTGGGAAGGTATTATCAAACGTGTTGATTTTGAGGTTTAGGGCAGAAATACTACCTATGTCTTTCCCGGCAGCTCTATCCAAGCGTTAGCAAAGAGAAAGTAAAAAACGCTTAGTCGGGCTTTTTATCTATTGTAACTAAATAGCCCGCTATTACGGGCTATTTTTAAATGAGTGTAATAACTGCAGCCCTTACTTATCTAAACAACACTTTTTCTTTATTAAACCAGTGTATGCAGAAGAAGATAAGCCCGGTTGCAATAACCGCTGTAGAAGTGAAAATTCCGAACAGGGCGAAGTAATCCATAGTCCCCTTGAACAGTTCTTTCATCGCCAGTGCTACGTTAGTCAGCGGAACCCATACCCAGCCACCTTTCAATTCTACACCAGGCATCATGGCAATAATAACAGGGAAGATGACTACCATTATGAGCGACCCCATATAGCTTTGCGCTTCTTTAAACGAGCGAGCGTAGATAGAAAGAGACAGTAATACTGCTGCGAACACTGCCACAACCGGGACCAACATTAAGAAGATAAGTAAAAAGTCGACTAGACCAATCATAGACATTATTTCTACTACAAATTCCACTGCCATACCTTGGGATAATACCAAGCCCCATATGGCCATGGAAGATACCGTTATTAGCGCAGTAACAATACCTGCGGTGGCAACCGTAAAGAACTTGCCCAATACCAACTTGTGACGATCCATTGGCGATATAAGCAGGGTCTCTAGGGTACCGCGCTCTTTTTCTCCTGCACCTAAATCTGCTGCTGGTGCCATCGCACCCTGTAAACACAAAATAAAGATGAAGTACGGCAGCATACCGCCTAAGCGTTCACCCCATACTTCACGATCATCCGCCACATTTTGCTTTTCTATCTTGATTGGCTTCAACAAAGCCTCTTGCTGAGTTTCATCTAGATTAAGCTGCGCAAAAGCGGTCTGTTGGAAAGCATCGGTATATTCATCAATGATGTCAGATACACGCCCCATAACTTTGTTAAGGCCTGCATCGTTTAAATAAAGCTGAATCTTATGTTGCCCTGAATTTAATACATCACTATCGAAACTTTCTGGTATAACCAACACAAAGTCTAACGTTTCGTTTTTAATGAGTTTGGCATAATCCGTTTCATCGCCAATCGCGACCGGTTCAAACTTATCAGACGCGTCGTTAAAAGATTGTACAATTGCTGGCGCGTAGGCTTCGCCAACGATAGCGTATTTTAATACTTCGTTTTCTGCTTTATCTGCCGCTGAACTCATAAAAAAGAATGCGACACCAAAAATGGCTGGGAACAGTAGAAGCGGTAAACCAATCATAAAGATGATGGTTTTCTTATCGCGCAATAGCTCTTTGAATTCCTTTTTAAAGATTAACCACATTGCCCGTCTCCTCAGTATCCATTGATAGTGTTTTTAGAAAGCTCTTGTGCATCTGACCGCTGGCCCCGTCATTGCCAGACAAAGCACTAAAAGCGGCAAGCGAATCGTTAAATACGGTTTCCCCTTGGTTAATCACGGTCACCTTGTCGCAAAGGGTTTGCACCTCATCAAGATGGTGAGTAGAGAAAATAACCGGGGTACCTTTATCCTTAAGGCGTTGGATAAATTCCATAACGGTACTGGTTGCCATAATATCAAGGCCGGTTGTAGGTTCATCAAGTACCACCAGTTCTGGCTCGTGAATAACAGCGCGGGCAATCGACACTTTTTGTTTCATGCCTGATGAAAAATTCTCCGCTCTTCTATCAAGGAAGGTTTGCATATCGAGCAAGTCAGCTAACTCTTCAATACGTGCATTAATCACATTTTTTGAAATGCCGTGTAGCTCACCGAAGTAGCTAATATTCTCACGCCCGCTTAAACGGCCATATAGACCTGTTGAACTCGAAAGAAAACCAATTTTCTTTCGCGCAATGTTGGGGTTAGAAAGTACGTCCTCGCCACCTATGAGTACTTTGCCACTGTCGGGTTTAAGCGCTGTTGAAAGCATACGCAATGTAGTGGTTTTACCTGCGCCGTTAGGTCCTAACAGTCCAAGAACCTGACCTTTTTCGCAAGTAAAAGACACATCCCTTACAGACTGAAAATAACGCCCTTTTAAACGCGGGTCCTTCTTCTCTTGTTCGCTAAGCTTTTTCGGGTTTTCCACCGTAAAGCGTTTGGCGAGACCTGATATTTCAATCATTCCCTTTCCCTCTTGATGTAAGCTGTTCTCAATATTAATCGTTGTTTAAGGCTTTATTTGCTGTAGCCGCAAATTTGCTTTATTTATATTCCGAAACGTTGAACCTTGGATACACCAAAAGCCAACTTTTCTTTGTAGTCTTCGCTTATCGTACTTTATTACAGCATTCCCTGTTTTTCTTTTTTGTACAAGTTCTAGGTTACCAAGAAGTGTTAATAAATATGTATTGTCGAAGGTATAAAATGCAGATACAAAAAAACCCACCAAAGGGTGGGTTTTTAATCGCTATGAAGCGTTAATTTTACTCAGGAAGTACGTCGTCTTCACCCTGCGGCAATGCTTCTTCTGCCTTTACTGTTTTAGAAAGCAATAGTTCTTGGCGGATCTTCGTTTCGATCTCGTTTGCTGTCTCTGGGTGTTCCTTAAGGTACTTCATTACGTTTGCTTTACCTTGACCAATACGGTCACCCTTATAGCTGTACCAAGCGCCGGCTTTATCAACAAGCTTCTGCTTAACACCTAGGTCAATAAGCTCTGCTTCTTTGCTGATACCTTCACCGTAGCGGATCATAAATTCAGCTTGTTTGAACGGTGGCGCAACCTTGTTTTTCACGACCTTCACGCGGGTTTCGTTACCCACTACCTCATCGCCTTCTTTAACTGCACCAATACGGCGAATGTCTAGACGAACAGAAGAGTAGAACTTAAGCGCGTTACCACCCGTTGTCGTTTCTGGGTTACCAAACATTACACCAATCTTCATACGAATTTGGTTAATGAAGATACAAAGGGTGTTTGAACGCTTAATGTTTGCCGTAAGCTTACGCAGCGCCTGTGACATCAAGCGGGCCTGAAGACCAACGTGAGAATCACCCATGTCACCTTCAATTTCGGCTTTTGGTGTAAGTGCAGCAACCGAGTCAACAATAACGACATCTACGGCACCAGAGCGAACTAACATGTCGCAAATTTCTAACGCTTGCTCACCAGTGTCAGGCTGGGATACCAATAGCTCGTCAATGTTTACGCCTAACTTTTCGGCGTATACAGGGTCTAGCGCGTGTTCAGCGTCAACGAACGCACAGGTTTTACCATTTTTCTGCGCTTCAGCGATAACTTGAAGAGTTAGCGTGGTTTTACCTGATGATTCAGGGCCGTAAATTTCTACAACACGACCACACGGTAAACCGCCTATGCCTAGAGCGATATCAATGGTTAGTGAGCCAGTAGAAATCGCTTCAATATCCATGGCTTGGTTGTCGCCTAAGCGCATGATAGCGCCTTTACCAAATTGCTTTTCAATTTGGCCTACTGCGGCGGTTAAAGCTTTTGATTTGTTATCGTCCACGTATGTATCCTCTAGGATTTGCGGTTAAATTCTGTTTTGACATCGCCTATTCATTTAATGACGGTATCAAATAATGATCACATTCTATACTGTACAAGCATACAGTTTCAACCCGTGTTTTTAATTTTCACTCAACAATTTTACTAAGTGAGAAATAGCAAAAGCGATCGCGTGATGGCGAACTTCATCTCTGTCACCGCTAAATACTTGTTTAATTTGTTCCGCTTTTTCGCCACATAAAAAACCGAACCATACAGTACCCACCGGCTTTTCTTCACTGCCACCATTTGGGCCAGCAATCCCGCTTACAGTAACAACGAGTTGCGCACCACTATTGCGGCGTACTCCGTCCGCCATTTCTTTTACCGTTTGCTGAGATACGGCGCCATACTCTACTAGCGTTTGCTCGGTAACGCCCAATCGGCTTTGTTTAGCACTGTTTGAGTAGGTTACCCATGATTGATTAAACCAATCCGAGCTGCCCGATACACTGGTAAAAGCAAAGGTTATACCTCCGCCCGTACAGGACTCTGCGCTAGACACACTCCAACCTTTTGCTCGAAGTGCATCGCCCAATACCTGAATTTGAGCAGATAATGCACTATCAAGCCTTAAAGGGGTGGCGTTTACTGTCGAATCAGTTGAAAATGTCCCGTTCATTTTAGAGATACCTAGTTACACCTGTTGTTATTCACCAGATCTGTTATTCATAAGATCTGCGCTTGATCTTAAAGAGGGTGAGTTTATCATTTATTCCCTTCAACAGGCATTAAACCCAGCAACAAATTCGCAGAGGCATTTTTTGGAATCACATACTCCTATGATGCGCCAATATTTAAGCATAAAGGCGCAACATCCGAATATTCTACTTTTTTATCGCATGGGCGATTTTTACGAGTTATTTTATGACGATGCCAAAAAAGCTGCTGAATTACTGGACATTTCGCTTACGGCGCGAGGTAAATCGGGTGGCGAGCCCGTTCCCATGGCAGGCGTGCCTTATCATGCGGTAGAAAGCTACCTATCGCGTTTAGTAAAAATGGGGGAGTCGGTTGCCATTTGTGAACAAGTTGGCGACCCAGCGACGAGCAAAGGCCCCGTTGAGCGTGCCGTACAGCGCATTGTTACGCCAGGCACTGTAACCGACGAAGCTTTATTAGAAGAGCGTCGCGACAATATTCTTGCCGCTGTGTGCGGCCATAGCATGCATTATGGGTTAGCCACATTAGATCTAACTAGCGGTCGCTTTGTGGTGTTCGAGTGCGATAGTGATGAAAGCTTACTGGCTGAAATTCAGCGCATTAACCCGGCTGAGTTACTTTACCCTGAAGGCTTTGAAAGCCTGTCTCTTGTTGAAAATCGCAAAGGGCTACGCAGGCGTCCCGAGTGGGAATTCGACGTAGATACTGCAAATGAACAGCTTAACGCCCAGTTTGAAACTAAAACATTAGATGGCTTTGGTATAAAAGGCGTCACTAAAGGATTAGGCGCAGCAGGTTGTGTTTTACAATATGTAAAAGATACCCAGCGCACTGCCCTGCCCCACATTCGCCGCATTCAGACTGAACAGCAAGACAGCCGTGTTCAGCTTGATGCCGCAACGCGCAGAAACCTGGAACTTACCCATAATTTGTCTGGCGGTCAGGAAAATACCCTGTTCAGCGTAATGGACACTACCACCACGGCCATGGGCAGTCGTATGTTACAGCGAATCATTCACTCGCCGCTGACCGACCAGCATGAGCTCCAAAGCCGCTTAGACGCAATAGACACCTTTATTAATGACGATCCTGAAGATATCCGCAGTGCGCTCAAACACATTGGCGACATAGAGCGTATTATGGCGCGTTTAGCCCTTCGCTCGGCGCGCCCTCGGGATTTTGCACGCTTAAAAAATGCGTTTAATGCACTGCCTGATTTGCAAGATGCTCTTGCCCGTTTTGACACAGGACAAATTAGAAGTATTGGCGAAACCATTGGCACTTACCCTGAGCTTCAAGCCCTGTTAAACAGCGCTATAATCGATAATCCACCAGTTGTTATACGCGATGGTGGCGTAATTGCCGAAGGCTATAATGCTGAACTGGATGAACTGCGCAAACTATCACAAGGTGCTACCGACTACTTAGATGCGATGGAGCAACGTGAGCGTGAACGCACAGGCATTTCCACATTGAAAGTGGGCTATAACAAAGTGCACGGGTTTTTTATTGAAATTAGTCGTGCTAACAGTGCATTGGCGCCTGCCGAATACATCCGAAGACAGACCCTTAAGAACACCGAACGTTACATTACGCCTGAGCTTAAAGAGCACGAAGACAAAGTGCTAAGTAGCCAAGGGGCTGCACTTGCCCTTGAAAAACAGCTTTATGAAGCCTTGTTCGACAATTTTGCGCCATATCTCAACAAGTTAATTGAAACCGCCGCAGCGCTTGCCAAGCTCGACGTGCTGTGCTGTTTTGCCGAACGCGCGGTATCGCTCGATTGGCATCGGCCAAAATTGAGCCAAGAATGTGCGCTTACTTATGATGCCGGTCGCCACCCTGTGGTTGAGAACGTGATGAAAGACCCCTTCATTGCCAACCCACTGCAACTGGATACTGAGCGCCGTATGCTCGTTATTACCGGCCCAAACATGGGCGGTAAATCGACCTACATGCGTCAAACAGCGCTTATTGCTTTATTGGCCTGCATCGGCAGTTATGTGCCTGCTGAAAACGCCCACATCGGCAAGCTGGATCGCATATTCACCCGGATTGGCGCATCAGATGACCTGGCCTCTGGCCGCTCAACCTTCATGGTTGAAATGACCGAAACGGCAAATATTCTTAATAACGCGACTGAAAACTCACTGGTGTTAATGGATGAAATTGGCCGTGGTACCAGCACCTACGATGGTTTATCGCTGGCATGGGCTTGCGCGAGCTACCTCGCGAAGCAGCTAAATGCCTACACCCTTTTTGCGACCCACTATTTTGAGCTGACCGAACTACCCGAAACGCAAGCGGGCGTTGTGAACGTGCATCTTAATGCGATGGAGTTTGAAGACACCATTCGCTTTATGCATACCGTATCTGAAGGCGCCGCGAACAAGAGCTTTGGTTTACAGGTTGCACAACTTGCTGGTGTACCAAAACCTGTGATTAAAGCCGCTCAGCAAAAGCTCGCTATTTTAGAATCATCACACGTCATGACCAGTGATGAATCAAGGGGCAGTGACACTTCGCAAGCGCAAAGCAACACCTCCAGAAAAATTGACAACAGTTCAAATGCGAAAGGACAAGCAGAAATGCTTTTTCCAGACAAACCGCACCCCGTGGTGGAAGCGCTTGAAAACTTATCGCCCGATGAGCTATCTCCTCGCCAAGCGCTCGACCTCATCTACACCCTTAAACGCTTAAGTCAATCGTAAAATTGCGCATCATGTGGGCAAATTGATTGTCTGCCCACATGAATTTGCGTATACTATCGCCCCGTCCAAAGTGTAGCTGGTTTTGTTCTAAACTCAGCCTATATTTACCATACAACCCAAACGTTCTAGGTTTCGCATGACAAATTATATTTTCGTCACAGGTGGTGTAGTTTCATCGCTAGGTAAAGGTATTGCTGCAGCATCATTAGCCGCAATTCTGGAAGCTCGCGGTCTCACCGTAACCATGTTAAAACTCGACCCTTACATCAATGTCGACCCGGGCACAATGAGCCCCATCCAGCATGGTGAAGTATTTGTTACCGATGACGGCGCAGAGACCGACCTTGATCTTGGTCACTATGAGCGTTTTATTCGCACCCGAATGACCAAGCGCAACAACTTCACAACCGGCCGGGTATATGAAGAAGTACTGAAGCGTGAGCGTCGCGGTGATTACTTAGGTGCAACCATTCAGGTCATCCCTCACATTACCAATGAAATTAAGCGCCGCGTTATCGAAGGTGCTGAAGGTCATGATGTGGCTATTGTTGAAGTGGGCGGAACCGTAGGTGACATCGAGTCACAACCTTTCTTAGAAGCTATTCGTCAGCTTGGTACTGAAGTGGGCCGTGAACGCGCTATGTTCATGCACTTAACACTTGTGCCTTACATGCCTGCATCGGGTGAAGTTAAAACCAAGCCAACGCAGCACTCGGTAAAAGAGCTTCGCTCTATTGGTATTCAGCCAGACATTTTAGTGTGCCGTTCTGTCGGTGCATTGCCAGCCAGTGAACGCTCTAAAATTGCGCTGTTCACTAACGTTGCTGATAAAGCCGTTATTTCATTAAAAGACGTAGACAGTATTTACCGTATTCCTGCCGCACTTAAAGCTCAGGGTATGGATCAGCTGGTTGTTGACCGCTTCGGTCTTGAATGTAATGAAGCCGACTTGTCTGAGTGGGAACAGGTACTTTACGCAGAATCTAACCCTACCGCTGAAGTTAATATCGGCATGATTGGGAAGTACGTAGAACTGCCTGATGCTTATAAATCAGTTAATGAAGCGCTTAAACACGCCGGCCTTAAAAACCGTCTTACTGTGAATATCCATCACATTGACTCACAAGATGTGGAAAGCAAAGGCACACAAATTTTAGAGCAGTTAGATGCTATCTTAGTGCCTGGCGGCTTTGGTGAGCGCGGTATTGAAGGTAAAGTTGCGGCAGCCCGCTATGCGCGCGAAAACAAGGTGCCATACTTAGGTATTTGTTTGGGTATGCAGGTAGCGCTTATCGAATACGCACGTAATGTTGCCGGCATGGAAAACGCGAACAGCACAGAGTTTAACCCTGAAACGCCTTACCCGGTTGTTGGCCTTATTACCGAGTGGTTAGACGCTGCGGGCACGACCGAAGTGCGCACTGAAACATCAGACCTTGGCGGTACAATGCGTTTAGGTAGCCAGCTTTGCCACCTTATTGAAGGGACAAAAGTACACGAGATGTACGGCAACGCTGAGATTTATGAGCGCCACCGTCACCGTTACGAAGTGAACAATAATCTTCGCGATCAAATTGAAGCAGCAGGATTGAAAGTAAGTGGTTTGTCCACTGACAAGCGACTTGTAGAAGTAGTGGAAATCCCTGATCATCCTTGGTTCATTGCGGGCCAATTCCACCCTGAGTTCACATCAACGCCTCGGGATGGACACCCTTTATTTACTGGTTTCGTTGCTGCGGCAGGAAAGTACCAGAAAGAAAATCACTAATTTCTAATAAAAGGGGCGCTCTCTCCCGTTGCGCCCCATTACATTGTTGAGGAAAAAACATGGCGAAAATTAGTCGCATTATCGGACGCGAAATCTTAGATTCACGCGGAAATCCTACTGTAGAAGCAGATGTATACTTAGAATCAGGCGCAATGGGCCGTGCTGCTGCACCATCAGGTGCCTCTACGGGTAGCCGCGAAGCACTAGAACTACGCGACGGCGACAAGTCTCGTTACCTAGGTAAAGGCGTAACAAAAGCCGTTGCAGCGATTAACGATACCATTGCACCAGCATTACTAGGCAAAGACGCACTAGCACAAGCTGATATCGACGGCATCATGATTGACCTTGATGGCACAGAAAACAAAGAAACACTGGGCGCGAACGCGATCCTTGCGGTTTCTCTTGCTGTAGCAAAAGCGGCAGCGGCTGAAAAAGGCGTAGCACTTTACGAGCACATTGCAGACCTAAACGGCACATCTGGTCAGTACTCAATGCCTGTTCCTATGATGAACATCATCAACGGTGGTGAGCACGCTGACAACAACGTAGACATTCAAGAGTTCATGGTTCAGCCAGTAGGCGCGAAGAGCTTTAAAGAAGCACTACGTATGGGCGCGGAAATTTTCCACGCACTTAAGAAAGTACTTTCTGCCAAAGGTCTAAACACAGCGGTTGGTGACGAAGGTGGTTTTGCCCCTAACCTTAGCTCAAACGCTGAAGCACTTGCTGTTATCGTTGAAGCCGTTGAAAACGCTGGCTATAAAATGAATGAAGACATCACACTTGCACTAGACTGTGCGGCGTCTGAATTCTACAAAGAAGGCAAATACGTTCTATCTGGCGAAGACAAGAGCTTCGATTCAGAAGCGTTTGGCGACTACCTTGCTGACCTTTCTGCACAGTACCCAATTGTATCTATTGAAGACGGCCTAGACGAAAGCGACTGGGACGGCTGGGCAAGCCTAACTAAGAAGATTGGTGACAAAGTACAGCTAGTTGGCGACGACTTGTTTGTAACTAACACCAAAATCCTTAAGCGCGGTATTGATAACGGCATTGGCAACTCAATCCTTATCAAGTTCAACCAAATCGGTTCACTAACTGAAACCCTTAACGCAATTAAAATGGCGAAAGACGCTGGCTTTACAGCGGTTATCTCTCACCGTTCTGGTGAAACAGAAGACGCCACCATTGCTGACCTTGCAGTAGGTACAGCGGCTGGCCAAATCAAGACGGGTTCACTATGTCGTTCTGACCGTGTTGCTAAGTACAACCAACTTCTTCGCATTGAGGAAGCACTAGGTGACGCAGCAACCTATAAAGGCCGTAGCGAAATCAAAGGCCAGTAAGTTACCCCTGTTAAAATGATGAAAGGCCGCTTAATATAGCGGCTTTTTTTGTCTGTTTTTCACGCTGTTTAATTAAACCGTGTAGCATCAAGCGCTGAATCTTGGTAGTGTTAAATGACTCTAGACAGGCATTTGATAACCCTAATGGCTCCAGGCGACGAACTTTCCCACTCTACTACCAACACTCAAGTTGGCTTTTTTAGTGACGCTGGTGAACTAGGTGGAAGCCATCCTCAATTTAATGAAATATGTACTGCCTTGTACGAAAGGGAAGTTATCTCTCTCGCACACAGTCAAATAACGAACCTTTCTTTACTTAAGCGTCGAATGGGCGGCCTGCCCTATCACGTTAAAGCCATTGCTCGACATATGGTAAATAACGAGGCTTTATCTAACCCATCGCCGCTAAGAGTGGATACACACAATGGTAGTTGGTATGCCAAGCAATCGGCCAAATGCCCCGGTATTAATCATTTAGATGATTCAGAAAAACGGGAGTCCTGGTATCGAAAAAATGCTAAGTACGGCCTTGTTGTCCCCGTTCTAGTTTTAAATATTGAAGGTACGCACATTGAACTCGATTCTATTGATATGGTTAATCAAGACAATACGCAGCTACATTTAAACAAGAATGGATGGTTTGCTAATACAGGTGAATGTATTCACTCCACTACACAGCCAGACGATGACTCTGCTTCAACGGCGCTTTCTGTGGAGCGTAAAATATTACTGCGGCCTTCAAAGGCTATAGTAACCGCAGCATGCTGTGGCCACGCGTGGAGCTTTAAGTCAAAGCGTTCACCTCGTGCATTAACCCTTCGCGAAATGCGCTTGTCGACGCAATTAAACTGGAAGAATTTCACGTTAAATCCAAAAGACCAATAAATATGCACTAATTGAGAATAAAAATTCAAAACACCGAAAACCGAAATTTTATATTTTTTAGTAGAAACATCCTACCTAAAGAGAAAAAAGCCACAAAATCTCTAAGACCCTAAGCTCTCTACCTTAAAATCACCTTTCACTCAAATCCTGGTTAGGATAAATATCCTAAATAATTAAAAGATAGCTTTTATACGCGAAAAATATACTCATTATCGTAAACAATGGTTGACCTCATCATGCCACATGGTACATTGTCGCTATCAACTTGGTCAGCAAAGAAACAACAGCAAATGCGTATTCGTTTTCTTCTTCTATCTCTACTCCTTATGGCAGCCAGACTGCACGGGTAGATTGCGACCAGCGATTCAAATTCACAAAAACCCGTGCCAAGCACGGGTTTTTTTTTAAACTATTTAACTGAGAGAGCGTCATGACAAATCAAGTGAAAATCTTTGATACCACATTGCGAGACGGTGAGCAGGCCTTACCTGCAAGCCTAAGTGCCAAAGAAAAACTACAGATTGCGCTGGCGCTCGAACGGTTAGGCGTTGATATTATCGAAGCTGGTTTCCCTGTATCTTCACCCGGTGATTTTCAATCAGTTCAAATGATTGCAAAAGAAGTGAAAAACTCTATCGTTTGTGGTTTATCTCGGGCGCTTCCAGGCGACATTGATGCCTGTGGACAAGCGTTGAGCGTTGCCGAACAGTTTCGTATACACACCTTTATCGCCACCTCTGAAATTCACGTGGGCGCCAAGCTTCGCAAATCTCAAGATGAAATTGTGGATATGGCAGTAGCTGCAGTAAAACATGCGCGCAAGTACACAGACGACGTAGAGTTTTCATGTGAAGATGCGGGCCGTACTCATATCGATTACCTATGTCGTATGGTAGAGGCAGCAATCAACGCCGGCGCAACTACCGTCAATATTCCTGATACCGTAGGCTACACCACGCCAACTGAGTTTGGCGGCATTATTCAGCAACTGTTCAATCGCGTTCCGAATATCGATAAAGCGACCATTTCGGTGCATTGCCACAACGATTTGGGTTTAGCCGTTGCAAACTCCCTTGCGGCCGTCGAGCAAGGCGCTAGGCAGGTAGAGTGTACTATTAATGGTATTGGTGAGCGTGCGGGTAATGCGTCGCTAGAAGAAATTGCCATGATCTTACAAACTCGTAAGAACATGTTGGGCTTTGAAACCAATATCAATTCTTCTGAAATTTCGCGTTCTTCTAAGTTAGTTAGTCAGCTTTGTAATATGCCCGTGCAGGCAAACAAAGCCATTGTCGGCGCTAACGCATTTAGTCACTCGTCTGGTATTCACCAAGACGGCGTCTTAAAAGCGCAAAACACTTATGAAATTATGACCCCAGAAAGTGTGGGCATTAATAAAAACAACCTAAACCTAACGTCGCGATCTGGCCGCCATGTAATTAAACACCGTTTAACCGAACTGGGTTATAAAGCTGAAGACTATGATTTAGAAGCGGTTTATGACGCATTCTTGAAGTTAGCGGATAAAAAAGGGCAAGTTTACGATTACGACCTTGAAGCCTTGTTATTCTTTGATAAACAAAAACACGACCAAGCTCACTTCCAATTGCTTTATCTTCAAGCGAATTCAGGCCGTGAAATCATTCCAAGCGCCACGGTGAAAATGAAAGTGGGCAATGAAGAAATTACCCAGTCTAGTACTGGCAACGGCCCTGTAGATGCGGCTTATAAAGCGATTATGTCTATACTAGGGCATGAAGATTTAGAAGTTGTGGACTTCAAACTAGATTCAAAAGGTGAAGGTGCAGACGCCCTTGCACAAGTAAGCGTTATCGCCACTTATAAAGGCCGCCGCTTCCATGGTATTGGCCTTGCTACAGATATTGTAGAAGCCGGCGTTAAAGCCTTGATCTTTGTATTAAACAACACTTATTTAGCCGATCAAATCGATCAGCAAAAAAATCAACAAGAACGCGTTGCGGGAGTATAAATGAGCCAGTATTCAATTGCCGTACTAGCCGGAGACGGTATCGGCCCAGAAGTCATGCAGGAAGCCAATAAGGTTTTAGATGCAGTTGAAAAGAAGTTTAACGTTAGCCTAAACCGAACTGCATACCCTGTGGGTGGCTATGCCATTGATACTGAAGGTGAAGCCCTGCCTTCTAAAACTTTGCTAGGCTGCGAACAAGCCGATGCGATTTTGTTTGGCAGTATCGGCGGCCCTAAATGGGATACATTACCGTTAGAGCAGCGCCCAGAACGTGCTGCGTTGCTTACCCTTCGCAGCCACTTTGACCTGTTCAGTAATCTTCGCCCTGCACGCATTTATCCTGGTCTTGAAAGCCTGTCGCCGCTACGCGAAGACATTGCCAAGTCAGGGGTAGATGTTTTAGTTGTGCGCGAACTGACTAGCGGTATTTACTTTGGCCAGCCAAAAGGTCGTGAAGGTGAAGGCGAAGAGGAATTCGCTTATGACACCATGCGCTACAGCAAACGGGAAATTTGCCGTATTGCTATTGCAGCGTTTGAAGCAGCGCAAAAGCGTCGCGGTAAAGTAACCTCTGTAGATAAAGCAAACGTATTGGTCACAAGCCGTTTATGGCGCGAGATTGCCGAAGAAGTAGCAAAAGACTACCCAGACGTAGAGCTTGATCATATCTACATTGATAACGCGACTATGCAAATTATGAAGAACCCGGCTCAGTTCGACGTGATGCTATGCTCTAACCTGTTTGGCGATATCGTTTCTGACGAATGCGCCATGATGACCGGCTCTATGGGCTTGTTACCGTCGGCAAGTATGAACGAAGATGGCTTTGGCCTTTATGAACCTGCAGGCGGTTCAGCCCCCGATATCGCAGGTCAGGGTATCGCTAACCCTATCGCACAAATTTTATCAGCCGCTATGATGCTGCGTTTTAGCATGAACTTAGGTGATGCCGCAGACGCCATCGAAAAAGCGGTCGTCGCAACACTAGAAGCAGGTGTACTGACAGGCGAGTTACTCCCTGCTGAACAACGTGAAAATGCAGCAAGCACATCGCAAGTAGGCGATGAAATTGTAAAACAATTAATGGCGCAGGAGTAAAAGAACCTCATGGCCAAGACCTTATATGACAAAGTGTGGCAAGCGCACATTATCGACCAAATCGGTGAAGACAGCTTAATTTATATCGACCGTCATTTAATTCACGAAGTGACGTCGCCGCAGGCATTCGCGGGCTTAAACGAAAAGGGCCGCAAAGTACGTCGTCCAGATCGTACTGTTGGCACTATGGATCACAGTATATCAACCCGTTCATTGGCAATTGATGCGTGCGGCCCCGCTAACGCGCTGCAGCTTCAAACCTTGGCTAAAAACTGTGAAGAGCATAATATTCAGCTTTTTCCTGTTGGCCACCAAAAGCAAGGCATTGTGCATGTTATGGGGCCAGAACTTGGCTTAATTCAACCCGGCATGACAGTAGTGTGCGGTGATTCACATACCGCTACCCACGGCGCATTTGGTGCGCTTGCTTTCGGTATTGGTACGTCTCAAGTCGAGCATGTACTGGCTACGCAAACCCTTAAGCAAAGCCGTGCGAAAAGCATGCTGATTAATGTAAACGGTAAACTACCCGTTGGCATTACCGCAAAAGACATCATTCTTGCCATTATTGGCAAAATTGGCCACGCTGGCGCAACCGGCCATGTTATTGAATACGCGGGTGAAGCGATTCGCGGTTTAAGCATGGAAGAGCGCATGACTGTGTGCAACATGAGTATTGAAGCGGGTGCCAAGGCAGGGCTAGTTGCGCCAGATGAGAAAACCTTTGCCTACCTTGAGGGTCGCGAATACGCACCAAAAGGCCAAGACTGGGAAGATGCGGTAGCCTACTGGAAAACGCTCTACACTGAAGAAGGCGCCACGTTTGATACTGTGGTTGAACTTGAAGCGGCAGATATTGCTCCACAGGTTACTTGGGGTACAAACCCAGGCCAGGTTATTGGCGTAAACACACCAGTACCAGCCCCTGAAGATTTCAGCGATCCAATTGAAAAAGAAAGCGCGGTAAAAGCGCTGGAGTACATGGGCTTAAAGCCAGGCGAAAAGCTTGCTGATATCCCAGTAAACCACGTATTCATTGGCTCTTGTACCAACGGACGTATTGAAGACATGCGCGCAGCGGCACAAGTTGCTAAACGCGGCAAAGTCGCCGACTCAGTGACTGCCATTGTAGTACCGGGTTCGGGCGCGGTTAAACGCCAAGCAGAAGCGGAAGGCCTAGATAAGATATTTACTGACGCTGGCTTTGAATGGCGCTTACCGGGCTGCTCAATGTGCCTTGGTATGAACGACGACAAACTAGTAGCAGGCGATAGATGTGCCTCTACCAGTAACCGCAACTTCGAAGGTCGCCAAGGGCGTGGAGCGCGCACCCATTTGGTTAGCCCAGCAATGGCTGCGGCCGCGGCTATCACTGGCCGTTTTGCTGACGTTAGAGATTATCAGGAGTAAGTTATGTCTGAACAAGGTTTTACACAACACACTGGCATTGCTGCGCCACTTGATCAGGCCAATGTCGATACCGACCAAATCATTCCAAAGCAGTTTCTTACCGGCGTAACCCGCGCAGGCTATGGCAAGCACTTGTTTCACGACTGGCGCTATTTGGACCTGGAAGAAAAAGAGCCAAACCCTGAATTTTCACTTAACAAGGCAGAGCATAAAGGCGCAAGCTTGTTGCTAGCGCGCGAAAACTTTGGCTGTGGTTCAAGTCGTGAACACGCCCCTTGGGCACTGGCTGACTTTGGCTTTAAAACCGTTATCGCCACCAGCTTTGCGGATATATTCTACGGTAACTGTATTAACAACCAGCTAGTACCTGTTGCATTGTCTAGCGAACAAATGGACGCATTATTTGCTGCAGTGAAAGCAGATCCAACAACCGAGATTACTGTGGATCTTCCAGCGCAAACCGTAAGTTTTAACGATACGAGCTTTAGCTTTGATATTGCAGAGCATCACAAAAATAACCTAATAAAAGGGTTAGATGCCATTGGGCAAACACTAGAGCTTACAAGCAAAATAGAAGCGTTTGAAAATAAGCAGCCTTCTTGGTTGTAGGCATTAACTGCTTACCCCATACCCAGGTGAATGCTATTACCAAGTAGCATTCACCTGCTTCCCTCTACTGCAAAATAGACGCAATACACGAACCAACGTCTTCTATACAGAGAACAAATCACTGTCCTATTGTCCAGATACACGAAGCAACGATTAGATTAAAAAAATGTAGCTTTATACTAAAGGTTAATAAACCGCTCACTTTTTCTATTGGAATATCGTACTATTCGCCTTTATTGTAGTTGAATATGCGGCAACACGTTCCACAGGAGAGATAATGCTAAAACAGGTACCCATTGATGATTTGCAGCCAGGGATGTACGTCAATCAAGTACTTGAACAAACGGGCTCATTGAAAATGCGCTCTAAAGGCATTGTGAAAACCCAAGCCATCATTGATAGCCTTAATTCAAAAGGCATTCTGGTTGTTGAAGTTGACCTTGCCAAATCTAAACTTCCTAAGGCAGAAAAAGCGCCCGTCAAACCTGAAACAGCTCCCGAAAAACCTACCGTGAAGCCTGTAGGCCGTGACTCTATTAATGAAGCTAACGACTTATACGACAGCGCTCTCTCTATCCAAAGCCGCTTTTTAAAGTCATTGAAAAATGGTGGGGCAAAAGATTTGTCCCCAGTGGAATCCCTATCGCAAAGTTTAATAGAAAGCGTTTTTGATAATAAAGATGCGCTTAGCTGTCTGACTATGATCAAAGATACAGACCATTACTTGCTTGAGCACAGTATAAACTGCAGCGTGCTCAGCGGTATCTTTTGTGAGTTTCTTGGCTTCGACAGAGACACCATTGAACAAGTTAGTTTAGGCGCTCTGCTGATGGATATTGGCATGTCTTCGCAACCAGAAGAAATTCGTAATAATACGGAGCAGTTTTCTCAAAACGACTGGGATGTAATGAAAACACACGTGGAAATAGGTGCTGATTTGGTCGCTCAGTGCGGTGACATTTCCGACCTCTCACTGTGTATTATTGAACAGCACCATGAACGGGTTGACGGCAGCGGCTATCCCAAAGGATTAGTGGGCGACGAAATATCTGAGTTTGCTCGCATTGCCGCCATTGTTGATGCGTATGACGCTATGACATCGAACCGTCCGCACAAAAACAGTATTACGCCAACCCAGGCTTTGAAGCGTTTAACTGCTACTGAAAATTTAGATCAGGAATTGGTGAAGCAATTCATACAGTGTATTGGCGTACACCCTGTAGGTTCACTGGTTAGGCTTAAAAGCGGCAAGCTAGGCATAGTAAGTAAACTAAACCCCAAAGACCCGGTAAGCCCGCATGTTATGACCTTTTACAGCGTTACATCTCAACACTTCAACGAAGTGAAACGTGTTGATCTTAGTCTGTACGATGATGAAATTGTCTCAGGCGTTAAACCAGAAGAGTTCAGTTTAAACCTGCCTAAGTTTTTTAAAGACGTTTTCGTTAACCAAATGCCACTTTAAGCTAACACTAATAGGCCTGAGTCCGATTTAATATCGCCGTCAGTCCTAATTCGTCATTTTGAAATGCGTGCTACTTTTAAAGCTCACCCCGCGCTGGACCTTTTTAATTTCTCGCGTAAGTAAATGCGCATAAAAGATACGTCACATTTAAGTGGCAGGTCTTTACCAGTCAGTCAACGCCGCCATGGTAAACAATTCATCTTCAAATGAAAGCACTACCCGCTGCGCTTCTATATTAATAATTTGCACCTTATCGGCAATCCAATCGCCTTCACCTAGTTGCCGCCCGTTTACCCTGACCCACCGATCAGCCGTGCGAGACGCGTACATATGGGCACTAAAGTTCATTGTAGGAAGCCGCGTAAGTAAGCGAACGGGAAGCTGATCTACTCTGGGAATATCATCTTTCACCGTTAGCACATTCTCATCAGGTCGCTCATTATCTTGGGCTTTAGTATCAAGGGCTTCAACCGCTGCGTTAAAGCGAGCCATGAGTTCGGGCGATACCGATACATCAGAATTCGATGTATCCTCGTTGAGGACCTTTCCTTCGTATTCTTGTGCTGTGCCCCCCCCTAAGGCGGGCTGTGATTGCGCCGCCTCCTTTCCATTTGCATCAACGCTGCCTCTCTCGCTCTCGCTTTGGGCTACTGGGTTAGCTAGAGGTTGTCGTACTTCTGCGTTAAGGCCATCCGCTTGACTGCTAGCACCACCGCTTTGACCAACAGAGCCACTTGTTCCCGACGGACTAATAGGTTGAGAGCCAGCAGAATCCCCCTGTGAATTATTCTGCCCCACGTTACCCTGTGTAGTTTGAGAAGTCGTGTCGCTTTCTGAGGCCCCCTTTACCGAAGCCTGTTTTAGCTCTTCTCTATTTTGCGCTGCATGTAGGCTCGGTGTTCCCTCGTTATTTTCATTATCCGTTGTACTGTTTTCCGTTTCAGCAGCAGGCGAGCTTTCAAGCTTGGCGGTTTGTGAAGTTACTATGGGCCACCAGCGTTCGATTGTTGCAGCACAAAAGCCTATACCCAAACCGACAATAATGACCACTGCAAATAATGCAATCTGCTTAGTATAGAGCTTCCATGCGGATGGTAACCCTTCTACCGTGGGTAAGAATAAACTGCGATTAAACTGCTCATTAAGCGACTTATCAAATTTGGCTGTCGTATCGTGCTCGCCTCGCAATAAGGCTTGAGTTTGGGTTCTATGATGCACCGCAGGCGCAATCTCCACCGTTTGGTCTGGGTCTATTTCAACCTCTTGCACGCCCATTTCTGACAACCCTTGAACCATAGCATCACTGGTCACCAAGCCTGATTTTCGAATTTTTACCGGCCCGTTTTGCTTAAGTATTTGTACTATCACCATACCGGGCTTTACGTTTTCAATGGCTACGATATTAGACATACAAACTCCCCACCCCGTAACCACACACAACGGCGACGAAAAAGGCGGATACCAAGTACCACTTTCGCTGACTTTGCACACGCTGGCTCACTACGTCTTCGCCCAATATTTGCTCTGCTGCTGCCAAGAAAATGGGCTTTTGAACCACAGCATGCTGCTTGGTAAACGATAGCGTTAAGGCGCGGTCGCAAAGCAAATTGATTACCCTTGGGATCCCGCCAGTAATTTGATGCACTGCGCGCAGCGTAGACTTACTGAATATGCTGATGTCCCCTTCTGCAACACTTAAGCGATGCGCAATATACGCGCTTACCTCTGGCGCGGTTAAAGGAAGTAAGTGATAACGGGCAGTGATACGTTGGGCCAACTGGCGCAACTCGTTACGCTTTAACAATTGCTGTAGCTCGGGCTGGCCAATTAGCACCACTTTTAACAGTTTTTCACGGTTGGTTTCTAAATTGGTTAATAAGCGCAGCTGCTCTAATACTTCAGGCAATAAGTGTTGAGCTTCATCAACCATTAACACTGTATTGATACCCGCCTGATGGTTTTCCGCTAATTTCGACAAAATTAAATCGGTGAAGTATTTTAAGCTGGCTTTGTCGGAGTTATATGCCAAACCCAATTCGTCGCATACTGTGGCTAATAGCTCTAATGCAGATAGCGTTGGGTTTAGGATCATGGCGACTTGGGTATTGTCCGGCAGCTGCTGCAACAGCTTTCTTGAAACCGTGGTTTTTCCTGTCCCCACCTCTCCTGTGAGCATTACAAAACCACCACTCTCCCTGAGTCCAAATGTTAAATGAGCCAATGCCTCTTTGTGTCGTGGGCTCATATACAAATAATCGGGGTTGGGCGCAATCGAAAAAGGATTGTCATTTAACCCGAAATAATTCAAATACATGGTTGCTGAAGCGCCTATTTGTTTTGTTTTTGACGTGGATTAAACTACCAGACGCAACCTGTAAGTGAAAGCGCATAACGACGTGGCTACGAATTTTATTTGTAACATTGCTATACTGCGCCACTATTACGTGGGGAATGTTTATTTTCGTTACACGCCAAAAGTTGATGCATCCCCAATCTAAAAAGTATTACTGACTAAAAAAAATCGTTGGAAGAGCATGCAAGTATATCTCGTTGGTGGCGCAGTACGTGACGCACTGTTAAATAGAAAAGTGATTGAACGCGACTATGTGGTAGTAGGCGCTACCCCACAAGAAATGCTTAGCCAAGGTTTTACCCAAGTGGGCAAAGACTTCCCTGTTTTTTTGCACCCCAAAACTCAGGAAGAGTACGCCCTTGCTCGCACAGAGCGTAAGTCAGGTAAAGGCTACACTGGGTTCGTGTGCGATGCGTCAAGCTCGGTAACGTTAGAAGAAGACTTACTGCGCCGAGATCTGACCGTTAATGCGATAGCCCAAGACAATCTGGGGAACCTCATCGACCCCTATGGTGGTAAAAAAGATTTAGAAAACCGCCTACTTCGCCACGTATCAGAAGCCTTCAGTGAAGACCCACTTCGGGTATTTCGCGTGGCCCGTTTTGCCACTCGTTACGCTTATTTAGGGTTTACCATTGCCAATGAGACCATGGCGCTAATGCAGTCTATGGCCGAAAGCGGCGAGTTAAGTGCGTTAAGCGCAGAGCGCGTATGGCAAGAAACAAAACGTAGTCTTTTAGAGAAAACGCCGCATGTGTTTTTCACTGTATTAAACCAAGCTCATGGCCTTAATGACTGGTTTGCTGAACTAGAAAGTAATTTAGATGCGGCGATAGCCACATTAAAAACAGCGGTAGCGCTAGAAAATGCCGCAAAAGAAAACTTCGATAAAAGCGGGCAACTTGAAAATAAACCGCTTGAAACCAAAATACCTGAAAGCAGCTCTTCAGGCACAACTACCCTCATAATAAGGTTCACTGCCCTGCTCGCTCACCTTAATGAAGAGGAAGCGAAGCGGTTATGCAATCGACTGAAAGTGCAGAATCAACTAAGTGAGATTGTCATTCTTGCCTGCAAGTTTAAAGATTTTCTATTAAACACGCAGAACTCGCCCGCCGACTTACTCGCCTTATTCAATGGCTGTGATGCATGGCGAAGAAGCGAGCGCTTTACCCTGTTGCTTAAGGCTTTTGCGCCTTATGCTCATTACAAGGACTTAGATTGGCAGCGCCAACAGGAGCACATAGAAAACGCTTTGAGCGCGGCCAACCAAGTAAATGTGCAAGACATCATTGCCACGGGCGTTAAAGGCCCAGCGATAAAAGAAGCCCTGAACCAAGCGAAATTAGACGCCATTGCTTCGATAGGCGAATAGTTTAAAAACCACCGGTACCAAATATGGTGAACTACTTGGTATTTGAATGTGTTTTTACCTCCTACGTGCGAATTTAACAGCAGTTTTTCTCTATGTTTTGGTATAGCAATGCTACAATATGCCCCATTCATTTAGAGCATTTTTTATACTATGACTTTCGAAGAACTCGAATTAGACGATGCGCTGTGTCACGCAGCAGCAGATATGGGGTTTGAAGCTCCAACTAACATTCAAGAATTGGTGATCCCACACGCGCTAGACGGCCGAGATATTTTAGCGTCTGCGCCAACTGGTACAGGTAAAACCGCTGCATTCTTATTGCCAGCATGCCAGTTTTTACTTGATTACCCGCGCAAACAGCCGGGTGCGACACGTATTTTGATCTTAACGCCAACCCGCGAACTGGCTTTGCAGGTTTACGAGCAAGCGGTTGCCATTACCAAGCACACCCAGCTTGTGTGTGGCGTAATTACTGGCGGTATTAACTACGGCACAGATAAAGAGACGCTTAGCAAGAACTTAGATATTCTTGTCGCCACACCAGGCCGTCTTCTTGAACACATTGAAAAAGAAGCGGCAGACTGTCGCGATATTGAATGTTTAATTCTTGATGAAGCCGACCGTATGCTGGATATGGGCTTCTCGACTGTGGTGAACCAAATTGCGGCGGAAGCGCGCTGGCGCAAGCAGAACCTGCTGTTCTCGGCCACCCTTGAAGGTAAAGGTGTTAAGACCTTCGCTCACGACATTCTTAATAACCCCGAAATTGTTGAAGCAAACCCGTCGCGCAAAGAGAAGAATAAAATTCACCAGTGGTATCACCTTGCTGATGACATGAACCACAAGCAAGCTCTTCTGGTGAATATCTTGAAGCAGGAAACTACAACATCGGCGGTGGTATTTGTAAAAACCCGCGACCGCCTGCAAATGCTAAAAGACTTTCTAGCTTCACAAGATATTCAGGTGTGCTGGTTACAAGGTGAAATGCCGCAGGACAAACGCAACGCCGCTATGGCCCGCTTTAAAAGTGGCGAAGTCCCTATTTTGTTAGCGACTGATGTAGCTGCCCGTGGCATTGACGTGCCAAACGTCAGTCATGTTATTAACTTTGATATGCCGCGCAAAGCCGATATTTACGTTCACCGTATTGGTAGAACCGGCCGCGCAGGCGCTAAAGGCACGGCTATTTCACTGGTTGAAGCACACGACTTTGAAATGGTAACCAAAGCAGCGCGTTACATGGGCGAGCCTTTAAAAGCCCGTGTTATCGACGAGCTACGCCCTAAAAACAAAACGCCTAAAATTGGCCCGAAAAAGAAAAAAGTGAAGGCCAAAGATAAAACTAAGGCGAAAGCCAAGCCTAAGAAGAAAAAGTAAAGAGTGCAAAGGTAGTAAATAAGTAACATTCAGGTGAGTTAATGCGGTGGGCTAGGATGTAGGTGGAACATTGCCGACACAAACCCTCTGCCGCAGGGATGCGGCAGCGGAGCGCACATGGATGTGTTTACCGCGTGTTTGTGGAGGCAATGTTTCGCCTGCAGCCGCCTCCCTCCGCTTTAGCTCACCGTCAGTTCAAAAGAGTACATAATGAAATTTCCAGAAAAAATTGTTCTCGCCACAGGTAACCAAGGCAAGGTGCGTGAGTTTGCATCCTTATTTGCAGATTACGGTGTAGACGTAGTAGCGCAAAAGGAATTAGGTGTATCTGATGTACCGGAAACGGGAACCACATTCGTTGAAAATGCCATTATTAAAGCGCGCCATGCCGCACAGGTGACCGGCCTTCCTGCTATTGCTGACGACTCAGGCTTGGTGGTGGATGCCCTAGGCGGTGAACCCGGCATCTATTCAGCACGCTATGCTGGCGCTGATGCAACTGATGATACCAATATCGACAAGCTATTAGCTTCCCTTGATGGCGAAACTCATCGCAAGGCACACTTCTTCTGTACTTTAGTGTTCATGCGTCATGCCGACGACCCTGTACCGCTGGTTAGCCAAGGTAAATGGGAAGGGGAAATTTTAAGCGCACGTTCTGGTAACGACGGTTTTGGTTACGACCCTGTGTTCCACGTGCCAACTCACGGCTGCACCGCTGCTGAATTGGAAAAGGCCGAGAAAAACCGCATAAGCCACCGGGGTAACGCCCTTAGTATTTTGCTTGATACAATGAGAGCAACGTTTGCGTAATCCTCCGCTAAGCCTGTACATACACATTCCCTGGTGCGTTCAAAAGTGCCCGTACTGTGACTTTAACTCTCACGGGCTTAAGTCTGACCTCCCCGAAAAAGAATATGTGGCCCACCTGCTTGATGATTTAGCCATTGATGCAAAGCGTATTGGTGACCGCGTTGTTGAAACTATTTTCATTGGTGGCGGCACACCCAGCTTATTTTCAGCTGATGCCATGGCAGATATCTTAAACGGGGTAAAAGCGCGCGTTAACCTAAGCGACAATGCTGAAATCACCATGGAAGCGAACCCAGGTACGGTAGAGGCAGGAAAGTTTGCCGGCTTTTATCAGGCGGGCGTGAACCGCATCTCCGTTGGTATACAGAGCTTTCAGCCTAAGCATTTAAAGGTGCTTGGTCGCATTCACAATGAAAGCCAAGCTGAAAACGCGGTAAAACAAGCACATAGTGCGGGGTTGCCCACGTTTAACCTAGATCTGATGCACGGCCTTCCCGAGCAAAGCGTTCACAATGCTATGTCAGATTTAAAGCAAGGCATTGCTTTAAATCCGTATCACTTGTCGTGGTATCAGCTGACTATCGAACCCAATACGCCTTTCTACTCGAAACCGCCTGAATTGCCCGACGATGACATTTTGTGGGAAATACAGGAACAGGGCCATAAGCTTTTAGAAAACGCAGGCTATCAGCAGTATGAAATTTCAGGCTATGCCAAAGCGGGCCACCAATGTCGTCACAACTTAAATTACTGGCGCTTTGGTGATTACTTAGGCATTGGCTGTGGAGCCCATGGAAAAATCACCGATGCGGCTAATGGTACTATTCACCGTACTGTTAAGGTTAAGCATCCAAGGGGCTACATGGAAATGAGCCGCCCTTACTTGGATACGCAATCTCAAGTTGAAGCTGGCGATTTACCCTTCGAGTTCTTTATGAACCGCTTTCGCTTAGTGGAGCCTTGCGCTATCCGTGATTTTAGCGACTTTACCGGTATCGCTATAACTGATGAAGTAGAGCGTGCCCTGTGTGATGCACAGCATCAAGGGCTGTTATCCATATCGGACACCCACTGGCAAGTAACCGCAAAAGGTCGTCGGTATTTAAATTCGCTCTTGTCTTGCTTTGTTTAGCCTAGCGTTAATACTAAAAAAGCCTGCGTTTTAGCAGGCTTTTCGTGAGGTTCTTTTTCTTAAGGCTATTTTTGTAAGCTTCAGTTTTTCGCGTGCTTCCGTGGGCATGTTGCATAGCAAAACGTTAATCGTCGGTTTTGTCATGCCGAGTAATGATATTGTATGGCTGTAGCCCAGGTATGCTGGCGCGTAATTTCTCTTCGGCAACATCAAGTCGTTTTAGTTTCTCACAGAACCACTCTGCTTTTTTGCGCAATGTTGTGGCTTTGTCACCAACGTCTAAGTGTTCCCCCACGTTGTTAAGCTGGCGGGTTATTTCAGCTACCTTTTCCTGGTTCACTTCTCCGCTCCCGGTATTGATGCCGCTAATGGCAGAGAGTATTCCACCTACCGAGGTTGAAATCGCTTCTTCTAGCTGCGCTTCAATTTCACTGTCTACAAACTCGTCAACGCTTTCCAGCGATCCCGGCCCAATAAAATAATGACTGCTAGCGTGTCTAAACTTGTCTTTAACCCGGTTTTGTACCCGTTTCATTGCGGCATTTAACCGTTCATAGCTATCATGGTCGCTTCCAACTAGCCCTAAATACACGTGTTCAATGGTATCAATGGCAAGGTCTACACCTTCCGTAGCCAAAACAATCATTTTCGGCACCACATAGTGTAGCCCAGACGAATACTCTTCAAGCCATTGCCGCTCTTGTTCGCTTAAGGTTTGCCAACGGCCGCCAATGAACAATTGATTCCGGTCATTTATTTGAACCACAGTGCGGGTTTTGTCCATCACTCTAAGCTGTGTGTTATTAACAGCAATACCGTAAGCAAAATCAATATTGCAGGTATATTCAGCTTGCGCTGATGTACTAAGACCAGCGAATAAACAAATTGTGAAGAAAGCTGCCTTTAGGCGCGATATCATTTTCATACCATCATTGTGGCTAGCTTACTGCGAAATAAAAAGCCATCATGAGTCTAACGTGCTAAAAATCAGGTTGAACATGTCGAGATGTCCTATCTGCTCGAATCTCTTCTATTGCTTAAGTAAGGCTGGCGATAGTCTCAACTCAAAGCGTGCTAGCCTAAAACAACAAAGCACGCATTATAGAGCGTGCTTTGATGATAAAAAGTCTTAGGTGCCGATACTAGACAAAAGGCTAAGAGGCGATAGCGTACCGCTTATTCGTTTGTGTAAGTTCGAACCAAACGTACATAGATAAAGCGGTCTTTCTCTTTGATTGAGTGACTGGCATTAAAGAATGCCACAACCCACGCGCGATCGGGGTCATCTGCAGAAGGCGTAGATGTCCAAAAGTCATCCGGTGGTGTAGCCGGGAACAGTGAGCTGTTAATTGCTGGGCGAACGCAATCTCGCTCAGTGAGCGTCGCTAGCTCTTTTACGTTAGGCAAACGCCACCCCAGTAAATCATCGTTACTTGCTTCGTGAGCTAAAACTAGCGCTTGCTGCCACGTATACTTAACCGCTTCGCCGCTACATGTAGAACCATCCCATGTTTGCCCTTCTGCGCAGCGCTTCCAAACCAAATCTGTTGTCGTATCTAACAAACTACTGGTGGTAACCGCTTCAAAATTATCGTTTGGCGTGGTCTCAAGACCATCAGACAAACACTCCTGAGCGAACGTGGACAGTGACGTACAGGCCAAAAGCGCTGAAGCAAAAAGGGTTTTCACTGAAGATAGCACGTGGCTGTTACGTTTTTTGACATTGACTACTTTATTCATGTTTATCTCCCCGCTCTTACTAGACGCACGCGAGCGGCTGATGATTTGTTGAGGAAGTTATCTACCCCTGAGTCGAAATCTAACGCCCATGCATTTTGCGCATCGTCACTATTTACACCATCTGCACTCGGTACAGAGGTCCAGTACCACAATGGTTCATTGGTAACGGCACCGGTGTTAGGAAAGTAATCTTCATCAATGGCCACATCATCGGCAATACCCAAATGCATTAATGAGAAAAGTTCATCATGTGTAGGCAAACGCCAGTCATAAAAACCGCATAGACCTTGTGCGTTAACGGCTTGTACATAAGCAGACGTGTTACAGCTAGTCAGTAAGCAGGTCGCATTCAGCCCCGTTTGATCACCTTCAAACCCGCCGTTTACTTCTTCACTGTACCAAGAGTAGGTGTAGTCTTTATCTTGGAACGCACCATCATCAGTTTTCACTTCCCACACCAGCCCGGTCACGTTATCGCGCACACACGACCAAGTATCAGCACTGGCATCTTGCTCATCACCATTTGCATTCAACCGGGTAAAGTCAAAGCCAGCTTTACCGCGACCCGCTTTTTCAATTAACCCGTTTTGTTCAATGATGTCGGCGCCTCTTTGACCATCTTGCCCCGGAAAATCGTTTTGTTGTGCTTCAGTTAACGCGTTATTGGTGGCCTGCTGCAAAAAGCCCGTGTCGTTGAGTAACGGTGTTGGCATTGGACGTATTTGCACGTTTATGGTGTCTTCAACGCTGTTGTCATTAGCGTCTGTCACGGTAAGCGTGTAGGCAACAACTGTAGATGTGGTGACTGCCGGTGCAATAGCAAAGGTTGAAAGCGCGTCACTGTCATCAACAGAGCGAATGGTAACGCCTGAATCTGTAGATGAAACGTTATTGCTACGCTCCCATGAGTAGGTAAGAGGTAAGGCACTTGGAATGCTAGTGCTAGCTTCCCCTTCAAGTATTACCACCTCACCACTGAACACGCCTTGAGAAACTCCCGCACTGACTACGGGCAGCGTATCGGTTTCAGATTGTACGGTAATAGTAACGGTTTCTACATCAGTAGCACCTTCACTGTCTGTTACTTCAAGCTGAAAAGTTAGCTGTTGCTCTTCATTGGCAATAGGTGTGACGATAGTCAGTGTAGATAAGTTGGTGTCGACACCCGTAATAACATTGGTGCCTGATGTCTGTGTCCAAACGTAATCGGATATATCGCCATCAGAGGACGCTGAGTCAGAATCACTGCTTCCCGTACCGTCGAAGATAACTTCCACACCGCCTGGGAATGTGTTTGCAGGTAGCCCATCCCACTCAGGCACATCAATGCTCGCTTCAGGTGCAATATTAACCGGCGCCACAGTGATCACCGTAAAGTCGCTCGCGGTGTTGCCACTTTGGTCATTAACAGACACCGTTAATGTGTATTCAGTGGCGTTATTAACTAGCGGGGCAACAAAGCTTGCAGCAGAATCGCTGGTGTCTTCATGAGTGATAGACAACGAAGGCGACGCGCTCCAATTGTAGGTGTATGTGCCATCCCCTCCGCTTACTTGCGCACTCAACGTGTAAGTGACGCCTTCGGTAACAGTCGCATCGGGGCCTGCGTTTATCACAAGGTCACCGCTGCCGGAGCCGCCATCACCACCTGAATCGCCGTCACCGCCTCCGCCGCCACAAGCAGCAAGCAGTAACGCTGTTGCGAACAATACTAATCCGCGAACGATAGCGCGAGGAAAGTAGCTTGAGATTGAAAACACACTGAATTGCATACGTACTCCCGCCGCACTACCTACTTGTTAAAGCGTAGTGCGAGTCAAAACTTGATATAGATGGTATTGCCGATTAGCAATATGCAGCAGTTAGGAATAGGAACTTTTCGCTTCTTGGGCTTCAGACACGGTTACCTGTAACGCCTCAAGTTGCTTTTTACCTACCGCCACATCAGTCATGTCATAAATCATCATACTGATAAAATCCACTTTGCCCGTAGTTGATGTAAGTGGAGAAAGCGTGATGTTTTGATACATGAAAGACTCACTACCTGTAATCGGCCGGTAGTTGGGAAACTTGAACAAATAGGGGCGCTGCTCCCATGTCATGAAAGCGCGTGTTTTTAAGTCGAAGACAGGCTTCGCTTTTTTCATAAACCAGTCTTGCTTAATGGCAGGAAATAGTGAGAACAAGCTCTTGTCTCTTACTTCGCTAGGCAGAAGGCCGCTGTGACTTTCCATAAAGCCATTCCAAACTTTAACAGTAAAGTTTCTATCTAAAACAACAATACCCACATCGACCGTCTGAAGCATATCCATCATCCAATGGAATTCTTGGAACTCATCTAAATGTTGGCTCATTAAAAATCCTCCAACAAGTGGGCAAGTTTAGAATTCATCATCTTCATCGACTCTTCGGTAAATAACAGTATTAAGTCGCACTGTACGTTGTAGCCCTCTAGACCATAGCTAAGCTCTATCGCTAAGGTACGCTTCCATTTGATTTGATTCATGGCAATAATTTCAGTGATAGCGCGGTGCTGGCCAAGTACTATGGGGTGGCCCTGACTGAAGTTAATGTCCATTTGGTTCGCCAAACCCGTTAGGCAAGTGCCAATAAGTATGCTGGCGGCGTCCATCAAGAGCTCTAACTGAAGTTGATCGTCTACTTCCCCTTCCACATTAAGTATTTTAGCCACATCATCAAAGCTTGAATCGCTTAAAATACACAGTGCTTCACCGCTCACTCCCGGCCCCAAAAAGCCTTGGCATACCGCGGTAACCTGCTCGTGGCATTCAATATCTGAAAGCATCATGTGAAGCTCTGAGACTTCAATAAGATTTACATTAGGAATGGGCAGCTCTACAAATACATTCATTGTACGGGCAAGGTGATCACCCGCTTGGCCCATAGCAATGTTAGTAATTTCCTGGTAGCAATCGCGAATATCCGGGTCTAGCGGGGACGCTTCTACAACATCGTCTTCCTCAGCATGAAGAATATTGTACTTATCTAACACCTCAGCCAGTTTCTTAGGGTCAACGGGCTTTCGAATGAAATCTAAGGCACCTAAGGAAGTCACCCGGTCATGAGCTTCTGGTTGAATATCTCCAGATACGACAATAACTTTCGTCTTAAGGCCCTGCTTCTGAATTGCTTCCAGCGTGCCGTACCCATCGAGAACGGGCATATTAAGGTCAAGCAGCAAAAGGTCACCTTTTCCCTCTGCCAGCGCCGTCAGCGCTTCTTGCCCATGTTTGGCAAAATGGACCGCTACTTCCCAATCTTGAGGAAGGCACTTGGCCACTTGCTTGCGGGCAACCAGAGAGTCGTCACATACGAGTACAGAAAACATTAAGTTCTTTTACCACCTAGCTTTTTAGACCAGAAACCACTGGCATTTTCTAGCAATTTCAATTGTATCGGCACAACTGCAATGAACTGTAGTAACGATTTTCCCGCTTGCTAACTGAACGGCTGGGTCACTACTTTTATTATCAGATAATCTTCCGTATATAGTGATACGAAACGCCTCTCTAAGAAATAGCACTTTTGGGGAATATTGCCAGCCGACTTTGCTTTGCCTTAAAACTCTGTATTTATAAAACCGGCCCAGTTATCTTGCTTTCAAATGGTTAAACAAACAGCCCAAAAACAATGGGTAACGCGACAGCAGTGAATATGCCGTTCACGCATAAGCCCAATGTGGCCATTGCCGCTACATCCTCTCCCATTTGAATAGCTTTTGCCGTGCCTACCGCGTGAGCAACCGTGCCAAGCGCAATCCCCTGTGCTTGTCTATTAGTTACATTAAACAAAGAAAACATTGAAGTGGCCATAATCGCCCCTACCACGCCAGTTACAATAACAAATACTGCAGCTAATGCAGGAATGCCGCCTATCTGGGCGCTTGTTTCCATAGCTAGCGGCGTAGTAATTGATTTAGCCAGTATAGTAAACTGCATGGCCCTTGGTGCATCTAACACAAACAGTGTTAACCACGCCCCAATTGGCGCTAGCACGCCCCCAAAAGCAATGCTTACTAAAAGACGCCAACCATAGTGTTTGAGTTTTTGCCACTGCCGATAAATAGGCAACGCTAAGGCAACGGTAATTGGTCCTAACAGCCAATATAATAAAGATGCTGCATGTTGGTACGCAGTAACTGACGTATGGGTAAGATACAGCCCTAGTGATACGAGAAGTGCAGTGGTAACGATAGGGTGAGCTGCCGGATGCCCTTTACATAATCTATTGACCCAAAGTGCTGCGATATAGCTCACAATAGAAACGCTTATCCAAAACAGCCCACGTAAACTAAAGGCGTGATTGAGCGCCTCAATCATTTGTACCTCCTTCGTTCTTATTGATGTTGTTTAGCTGCGTTTTATGCGTGCTTTTGGTATTAAGAAGCGCCTGAGTCAGCCACGCTGTGAGACCTAAACAAAACGAAGTGGTAATAATAATTGCGATAGCGATAGCAAGGGCGTTAGCCTTGATATCAGACCAATAAATAGATACGCCCAATACCGCTGGCACAAAAAGCAGCGACATATGCTTAAGGGGGAAGGTAACAGCCCGAGCAACCTGGCGCTCTGTTTGGGGAAAGGCAAATAAAACCCCTACTAATAAAAGAAGCCCCACCAATGGGCCTGGCACGGGAAGAGAAGTTAGGTTAACGATGAGCAGGCCAACGTAGTATGCAGTAAACACCAACACTGCCCCTACCACCGTGTTTATCGCATTTCTCACTTGCTCTCCCTTTTTTTACCCGTTTAGCAAAACAGTGTAACCATTAGCAGGTTTAACCACCAGCAGTACCATGGTCTTATGTGGGAAGAGTATGGGAAGTGCAAGCACTCGCTAAAAACGCCACGTTTGCACAGTAATTAGCAATATAAAGTCGGTAATGGCGAGTCGTCAACTTAGCCTTCATGCCAGTACTGATAGTAATATTTGTGCGTTATTTTAAACGCTTCGCCACCGTGCATGACAACTCGCTGTTGATTCAATTTTTGTTCTATATGCATTACGTATTTTGCGTTAACCGCTACCGACCGGTTACAGCGTTTGAAGTGGTGTTCGCCTAACCGCTTTAACAAATGGCACAGGGTGGTACGAACGATGTAACTTTCCGATAATGTCTGCACACACATGTAATCCCCCGCTGCTTCTATCCACTTGATGTCTGCGGGGTTCAAACAGCACCATCCGTTTTCTGCGCGTATTCCTACTACATTTGGCTGCGCGTTTTTATAGAGCTGCTGCCTCAATGTAGCTAAAAGCGCAGATTCAGATACGCCATATTGCTTACATAATCCTTTCACTAACAGGTTAAATTGAACATCGCGCTTGTGGCAATAGTGCTTAGCTTTAACGTGTTCAACAGTGCACCGCACCTGCTGTTCATCAAACGGAGACGTAATGAACCCTGAAGCATTATGATTAAATGCCAGCATGGCTTCTTCGTCTTTATCTCCTACAGCGAGCCAATGCTTTGAAGCGAGATTACGGCTAGACTTCGACACGCTATAAAAACCGATGGACTGGGGGTGTTTTTCAGCAAGTGCCAAACTATGTCCAACCGAATGCGCGCCGTAAACATGTCTGAATAGGCCGATCTTTTCAAGCATGGTACAAAGCGAAGTTTGCATAGCAACAGATTGTAAGAAAACCAGTGCGATCATCTGCGTTCCCTTGCACGTGTGAACCGTACTCGTGTTGAATATTTTCGAATCGTCTTAGCCCGCAACAGCCTAAAGCGAATACCAGTTAGCGTGAAAAAAGGGGCCACGCATTACGTAGCCCAATTGCCAGTGCATAAAGGTTTTCACTAGCGTTTTGCTGTTAATACACTGGGGCTTGCATTAATACGGCGTGCAATATGTTGAGCGGTTTCAGATGCATTGTGCGTCACAGCAAAGGTCAACATATCTTGGCCATTACAAACTAATCCATCGTGCAGATCTCGCATGGTCAAACCTGTCGCCTTTACTGCGCGGTGTAGCTGCAAACGGCTATCACTTTTAACAGCCTTACAAACGGCGATTAACTCATTCTCAAGAGCTTTGGGGTAAGAAGCTGCGCTTGCAGCTGAAACGGTTAGCGACAAACTAATGCCAATTAAAGCAAATTGGGTAACACGGCGTGACATAAACATAACAAGTTCCTCTGATAATATTCGGTGACGCGGTGACGACCTCTCTTTGTCGCCGCACCATTAAATTAGTGAAACTATGTTAAGTTCACGCTATAAAAACGTTAAAGCACCGCTATATGCGATATTGCGACAAGCGTACAAAAGCTAAGGTTTAATAATCGGTCTAAACTGTTATTAGTCGTACTTAACACACACTTTGCAACATTATTAAACTGAGCAACGTAATAACCGTTACGTGTAGAGATAGGGAAAGAGAGGAATTATTGGTGGCGTTAATTTATTGAAAGCTGACAACGGGGGTCAAACCACTCGACCCCGCTCGTCTAAATCACATTGTTTGCGCGTGACGCGAGTGTGCTTTAGAAAATGCTGTCTTGGTGGATTTTGATAAACATACTCGTACCAACTTTTGAGTAGTCAATCTTGTATTCTTTACCATTTAGCGTTTGTATAAACACTAGTGTTTTTTCGTCGCCGAAAACATCGCTGGTAGTAACATCTACCAATTCCATATCCATCATTTTAGCATCGCGCTTGTTTTCAGGCACTTTGCCTTCGTACTGCTTGATACCTTTATAAGTTACAATAATAGGCGGGTTATCATCGCCATTGATAACCAATAAATCTAATTTTCTTATTTTGTGAATGATGGTATTTCGACCACTAGTAATGAAGGGTTTTTCAGTCATTCTTATCTCCGCGACCGCTTACCTGCTTTTTTGATTATTAACAAAGATTCTGAGTTTTTGAGTTTATCACGATGTTAATAAACAACACATCAGCATTTGGTTGATATATGCGTGCAAAGTATAAACATAAATTACACAAAATGAGCAATAAATCGCTATTTTTTGCACCTTTGGTGTTTAAATACTCACTTTTTACCATTGATATCGATAAACAAACGCGCCGTTTTAGTCGGCCTCAATAAAAATGCAAACAACAAAACAATCAAAGGCCTAACTTTTTTACCGATACAAAGGCTATTACTGCCACTTAATCCACGGCCTGTGTACCAGGTTTTGAATAAGCTTGTCGCAGGGCGACACCTCAGAAGAGGCAAATACACAACTTTCTGCGTCGTTTATATCGACTTGCGCAACAATATTAGATACTGAAATTTCTATGTCTAAATCGGTGTCTAGCTGTGTCATTGGTAAAATAAACTCAACGCGATTAGTGAACGCGCACGATGTTTCAGGGGGAGCTGCTTCAGACTCTGACCCACAGCCTGCGCTGCCTAGATGATAGGACCACTCCCGCGTTTCCTTAGCGTTTTTAGATACGTCCAACCTTAGAAATTGATGCCCGTTTCGTCGATTTGAGAACATCGAACTATCGTTAAGCGGTGAAGGCTGTGTAAGGGCGTCGGCGTGATTAACGTCGAAAGGCAGCCCCATCGTAAAGCGAAGATTAGTCGCCAGTTTTAACAGCTCTTCTGAAACATCAAGCACTAGTTTACTGTTGGCATCGTCTGGGGTGATACACTTATTGTGAAACTTCAATAAGGCTTCGTTCGGCGTTTGCCACTTTGTTTGTTTAAACTTAACTCGCTGCCACTTCCCATCAATACGCACTTCTGGCTTGCTTAGGTAAAACCCAAAATAGTCGATATTCCAACGGTCTTGCCCGATACTCATGAGCATAGGGCATGCACCCGTGTCTACACCCACCAGTTTAAAAGGGATTTCACCTGGCTCGCGCCCTTTAAAGTCAATAACGTCGCACCCAGCTAGCGCAAGCAGCGCTGTTAAAAGAAGCGAAGGCATGGCACCCATGCGAAAAGGCATTTTCATGTAATTATTTACTTCCTATAAATATTCAGCAATTTTGGTACGAATAACTGCTTGTTTAACACCCGCTGTTCTAGGCGTTTGGTTCAACAATCTGCATTTTCGCCAATAGTGATGCTTTTAGCCTTTGTGAGTCAAGGTACACGAGCAAATAGAAACAATAATAACGTGCGGCTTAAAGTAACAATGGCGAAAGCTTATACCACTTAGTTACACCAAAGCTTTAAGTGTAAAAGGATGTGATAAGATAAAGATACATTAAAAGGTGGTGTAAGACCTGAAAAACACGGCTTAGTGAACAAAAATAAAGCAAACAAATCACAAAGCCACTAGCGAGGCGTGACAAGGCAAATAAAACTGCTTATACTTGCGCTCGCTCGTGGTTGTTACGCAAAGCTATTTGCAATTAAAAACTTCACAGCACATTTCAAAATGGCCCCATAGCTCAGTTGGTTAGAGCATCCGACTCATAATCGGCAGGTCCCCTGTTCAAGTCAGGGTGGGGCCACCATTTTTCCTACGCTTCATCGATAGTTACTACTAACCTGTTTTGGTTGGTGCTACCTCTGTGCTACTTATTATTCTAGGCTCTACCCCATAAACGGGGGATCAGCATTCACCTTACACGATTGATAACACCATCCCATCCGCAATGGGTCATCACTCTTATTCGATAATTTTCAAAGTTTCTAAAACCATGGCTCTACCCCATAAACGGGGGATCAGCATTCACCTTACACGATTGATAACACCATCCCATGGCTCTAC